>NZ_LNFZ01000002.1:0-471444 GCF_011057665.1 Thermotoga sp. 38H-to | reverse complement strand
CGATGTAGTGGTGGAGGTGCCGGTGGTAGTTGATAAAGAGGGGATACATCCGGAGAAGATAGAGCCTGATCTTACAGACAGGATCAAGAAGTTCTACTTACTTCCGAGGATACTCAGGATGGAGTGGACACTTGAGGCGTTCATATCTGGTGACAGGAGGGTTCTTGAGGAGATCCTCGTCAGGGATCCAAGAACCAGATCCTACGAACAGGCCGTCGCTGTTATTGATGATATCCTTAACCTCCCCTTCAACGAGGAAATGAAGAAGCATTACTCAAAAGTAGGAAAGAATTGATATGGCGCTGTTTGACATGCCTCTGGAGAAATTAAGGTCTTACCTTCCTGAAAGATACGAAGAGGGGGATTTTGACCAGTTCTGGAGAAAAACTCTTGAGGAATCAAAGGGGTTTCCTCTGGATCCTGTTTTTGAAAGAGTAGATTATTTACTTGAGAACGTGGAAGTGTACGATGTCACCTTCTCTGGTTACAAGGGACAAAGGATAAAGGCGTGGTTAATTTTACCGGTTGTCAGGAAAGAGGAGAAACTCCCGTGTGTTGTTCAGTTCATTGGGTACAGAGGAGGAAGGGGATTCCCGTTCGACTGGCTCTTCTGGAGTAGTGCGGGATATGCCAATTTTGTTATGGATACACGAGGCCAGGGAACGAGTAGAACAAAAGGTGACACACCAGATTATTGCGAAGAACCATTGAATCCCCAATTCCCAGGTTTTATGACTCGTGGTATACTGGATCCTAAAACGTATTATTATATATAGACATAAATATGAATTATGGTAAACTATATCTGAAACATCAAACATCTTAAAGGGAGTGATGGGGTTGAAAGCTCACGCCATGGTGCTCGAAAAGTTCAATCAACCTCTTGTATATAAAGAATTCGAGATCTCAGACATTCCACGAGGATCTATTCTGGTTGAAATTCTCTCTGCAGGTGTTTGTGGTTCCGATGTTCACATGTTTCGCGGAGAAGATCCCAGAGTACCTCTTCCCATCATCCTGGGGCACGAGGGTGCAGGAAGAGTTGTCGAAGTGAACGGAGAAAAGAGAGATCTCAATGGAGAACTCCTTAAACCCGGTGATTTGATAGTCTGGAATAGGGGTATCACCTGTGGTGAATGTTACTGGTGTAAGGTGTCAAAAGAACCTTATCTCTGTCCAAATAGAAAGGTCTATGGAATAAACAGGGGATGTTCTGAGTATCCTCACCTCAGAGGATGCTACAGTTCTCACATTGTGCTGGACCCAGAAACAGACGTTTTAAAGGTATCGGAAAAAGACGATCTCGACGTTCTTGCTATGGCGATGTGTTCGGGAGCAACTGCATACCACGCGTTTGATGAGTATCCTGAATCCTTTGCTGGGAAGACCGTTGTTATACAGGGAGCGGGACCTTTGGGATTGTTTGGAGTTGTTATAGCAAGGAGTCTTGGTGCGGAGAATGTGATTGTAATAGCGGGTTCTCCGAACAGGCTGAAACTTGCCGAAGAAATAGGAGCAGATCTCACATTGAACAGAAGAGAAACGAGTGTTGAGGAGAGAAGAAAAGCAATAATGGACATCACACACGGTAGAGGAGCAGATTTTATCCTGGAAGCGACGGGGGACAGCAGAGCACTTCTCGAAGGATCTGAGTTACTGAGAAGAGGAGGATTTTACTCTGTTGCGGGGGTAGCTGTGCCACAGGATCTTGTACCTTTTAAAGTTTACGAATGGCTTGTTTTGAAGAACGCGACTTTCAAGGGAATCTGGGTCAGTGATACTTCACACTTTGTGAAGACGGTTTCAATCACGTCCAAGAATTATCAACTTCTTTCCAAGCTCATCACGCACAGACTTCCTTTGAAAGAGGCAAACAAAGCCCTGGAACTCATGGAATCGAGAGAGGCTTTGAAAGTAATCCTTTATCCGGAGGGATGATCATGGAAGAACTGGCAAAAAAGATTGAAGAAGAGATTTTGAATCACGTGAGAGAGCCTCAGATACCCGATCGGGAGGTTAACCTCCTTGATTTTGGAGCGAGAGGGGATAGAAGAACAGACTGTTCTGAGAGCTTCAAAAGGGCCATAGAAGAACTTTCAAAACAGGGCGGAGGAAGACTGATTGTTCCCGAAGGTGTGTTTCTAACGGGACCAATTCATTTGAAGAGCAATATCGAACTCCACGTGAAGGGAACCATAAAATTCATTCCTGATCCTGAGAGATACCTTCCCGTCGTTCTCACCAGGTTCGAGGGAATCGAACTGTACAATTATTCTCCCCTGGTTTACGCCTTAGATTGTGAGAACGTGGCTATCACCGGAAGTGGGGTTTTGGACGGTTCAGCAGACAACGAACACTGGTGGCCCTGGAAGGGAAAGAAAGATTTCGGATGGAAGGAAGGACTTCCCAACCAGCAGGAGGATGTAAAAAAACTGAAAGAAATGGCCGAGAGAGGAACACCAGTTGAAGAAAGGGTGTTCGGAAAAGGACATTATCTGAGACCGAGTTTTGTTCAGTTTTACAGATGCAGAAATGTTTTGGTAGAGGGTGTGAAGATCATCAACTCTCCTATGTGGTGTGTACATCCGGTTCTCTCTGAAAATGTGATCATAAGAAACATTGAAATTTCAAGCACGGGCCCAAACAATGATGGTATCGATCCTGAATCCTGCAAGTATATGCTCATTGAGAAATGCAGATTCGACACAGGTGATGATTCTGTGGTCATCAAATCGGGGAGAGACGCGGACGGAAGACGAATCGGAGTACCTTCTGAATACATTCTTGTGAGGGATAACCTGGTGATCAGTCAGGCGAGTCATGGTGGACTTGTGATTGGGAGTGAGATGTCTGGTGGTGTGAGAAACGTCGTTGCAAGGAACAACGTCTACATGAATGTGGAAAGGGCTCTCAGGTTGAAAACGAATTCCAGGCGTGGAGGATACATGGAGAACATCTTCTTTATAGACAACGTGGCTATGAACGTTTCAGAAGAGGTGATCAGAATAAATCTCAGATACGATAACGAAGAGGGAGAATATCTTCCTGTAGTCAGAAGCGTTTTTGTTAAGAACCTGAAGGCGACAGGTGGAAAATACGCTGTACGGATTGAGGGTCTGGAGAATGATTATGTAAAAGATATTCTGATATCTGATACTATAATTGAAGGAGCGAAGATCTCTGTTCTTCTTGAGTTCGGTCAGTTGGGGATGGAGAATGTTATCATGAATGGATCAAGATTCGAAAAGCTTTACATCGAAGGTAAAGCTCTGCTGAAATAAAATAGGGAGGTGACGCCGGTGAAATCTCATATTGGTCTCATCGGTCTTGCTGTGATGGGTCAGAATCTTGCACTGAACATTGCGAGGAAAGGCTACAAAGTTTCGGTTTACAACAGAACAGCACAGAGAACGGAGGAATTTGTGAAAAATCGTGTAACGAATGAAGAGATAGAACCTCATTACGATATCGAAAGCTTCGTGAAGTCTCTCGAAAGACCAAGAAAGATAATCTTAATGGTAAAGGCAGGAAAACCCGTGGATGATACGATTTCTCAGCTTCTTCCTCACCTCGAACCAGGTGATTTGATAATAGACGGTGGTAATTCCCATTACATGGATACCGAAAGACGCTTCAAGGAACTCTCTGAAAAGGGAATACTTTTCCTCGGTATGGGAGTTTCTGGTGGTGAGTACGGGGCTCTTCACGGGCCTTCTCTCATGCCTGGGGGAAGTAGAGAAGCGTACAACCTGGTTGAGGAGATTCTTTTGAAAATAGCAGCGAAAACAGAGGATGGACCGTGCTGTACATACGTTGGTGAAAGATCGGCGGGGCACTTTGTGAAGATGGTTCACAACGGAATAGAATACGCCATCATGCAGGCGATAGCGGAAGTTTATCACGTTATGAGAGATGTTTTGAGCCTATCACCTGAAGAAATGTCCAGTATCTTTGAAGAGTGGAACAGAGGGGAACTCAGCTCGTTCCTGGTGGAGATCACCTACAAGATTTTGAGAAAGAAAGATGAAGAAACAGGAAAACCGATGGTCGATGTGATCCTGGACAAGGCAGAACAGAAGGGAACTGGAAAGTGGACATCCCAAGCAGCCCTTGACCTCGGAATACCTACCCCTTCCATAAACCTGGCGGTGGTTGAAAGGGTGATTTCCCATTTCAAAGACAGAAGAACAAGGCTTTCGAAACTGTATAATAAGAGAAGAAGCGCTACTCAGGGTAGCGAGGAATTTTTGAGAGATCTCCGAAACTCTCTCTTCTTTGCCATGTTCATGGCCTTTTCTCAGGGCATGTGGTTGATCGCAGAAGCATCGAAAGAGTTTGGCTATGGGGTGAGCCTCTCGGAGGTGCTCAGAATATGGAAGGGTGGATGTATCATAAGGGCGAAGTTGATAGACACACTCAGAAGGTACATATCTAACGAGAACGCGTATTTGCTGGAGAACGAAGAAGTGATGAATCTATTGAAAGGCAAAATCGATTCTCTAAAGAACATATTGAAGGCGTCCATAGAGAACGAAATCTCTGTTCCTGTTTTGAGTTCCTCTTACAACTACTTCATGAGTCTCACCGAAGAGAGACTGCCGGCGAATCTCATACAGGCTCAAAGAGACTTCTTCGGAGCACACACGTTTGAGAGAGTAGACAGAGAAGGTGTGTTCCACATCAACTGGGAGGAAGGAGAGATAGGATGAAAAAAATCGAAGTGGACCTCGTGAGAACGAAGGTCTACAATCTTCTCAAAGAAATGATACTGAACCACGAATTGAAGCTTGGAGAGAAACTAAACGTGAGAGAACTCTCCGAAAAACTCGGTATTAGCTTTACTCCAGTGCGGGATGCCCTTCTCCAACTTGCAACTGAAGGTCTTGTGAAGGTGGTTCCAAGGGTTGGATTTTTTGTAACCGACGTCGATGAGAAATTCATAAGAGAAACCATAGAGACGAGAATCATGATGGAAGTCTTCTGTCTTGAAAATTACTTCGAAAAAATCTCCCGTTCCAGCGAGCTTCTGGAAATAAAAAATGAAATCGAGGATGTAGAGAAAAGCGCAAAGAGAGAGATTTTCGACGATTCCGATGAAAGACTGCACAAACTCTTTATCAGAGCCTCGGAGAATGATATCATTATCTCTTTGTATGAAAAGATATGGGATCGTATAGACCTCGTAAGGCATCTGAACGAAAGGTACATCGTTTCGAACAGGGAACACAAAGAACTCATAGAGAGAATCATCAGCGGCGATAAAGAAGGTGCCATAGAGAAGTTAAGAGAACACTTGAAAAATGTGGAGGCGGAGACCATAAAGAACCTGTACACGTATGAAAGGAGTTGAGAAAATATGGTCTTGAGAGTGTTCAAAGATCACTTTGGAAGGGGATACGAAGTTTACGAAAAGTCTTATAGAGAAAAGGATTCGCTCTCTTTCTTCTTGACAAAGGGGGAGGAAGGAAAAATTCTAGTGATTGCTGGAGAAAAGGCACCCAAAGGTCTGTCGTTTTTCAAAAAACAGCAGGCGGAGGGTGTTTCATTCTTTTTCTGTGAGAGAAATCATGAGAACCTGGAGGTTCTCAGAAAATACTTTCCAGATCTCAAACCAGTTCGAGCGGGATTGAGAGCGTCTTTTGGAACGGGTGACCGACTTGGTATCACCACACCGGCTCACGTGAAGGCGTTGAAAGATTCGGGGCTTTTTCCCATCTTTGCGCAGCAGTCGGTGAGGGAGAACGAGAGAACAGGAAGGACCTGGAGAGATGTGCTGGACGATGCCACATGGGGAGTTTTCCAAGAGGGATACAATGGGGGATTCGGAGCAGACGCCGATCACGTGAAGCAGCCGGAGGATCTTGTTTCAGCTGCGAGAGAAGGTTTCACCATGTTCACAATCGATCCTTCGGATCATGTGAGGAATCTTTCAAAACTCACCGAAAAGGAAAAAAATGAGAAGTTCGAAGAGATTCTGAGAAGGGAAAGAATCGACAGAATCTATCTCGGTAAGAAATACTTTGTTCTCGGTGAGAGGATCGAATTCGATGAAAAGAATCTCAGAGATGCGGCGCTCGTGTATTACGATGCGATTGCCCATGTAGATATGATGTATCAAATTTTGAAAGATGAAACCTCAGACTTCGATTTCGAAGTCTCGGTTGACGAAACGGAAACTCCCACGAGTCCACTTTTCCACATTTTCGTTGTGGAAGAACTTAGACGAAAAGGTGTGGAGTTCACCAATCTTGCCCTGAGATTCGTCGGTGAATGGGAAAAGGGAATAGACTACAAGGGGGATCTTGTACAGTTCGAGAGAGAAATCAAGATGCACGCTGAGATCTCGAGGATGTTAGAAGGGTACAAAATATCACTCCACTCTGGAAGCGACAAATTTTCCGCGTATCCTGCTTTTGCTTCTGCAACAGGAGGCCTTTTCCACGTGAAGACGGCCGGAACGAGTTATCTCGAGGCGGTAAAGGTCATATCTATGGTTAACCCCGATCTCTTCCGCGAGATCTACAGGTGTGCCCTTGATCGCTTTGAGGAAGACAAAAAGTCCTATCACATATCTGCGGATCTATCGAAAGTTCCGGATGTAGAAAAAATGAAAGATGAAGATCTTCCAACACTCTTTGAGGACATCAACGTGAGACAGTTGATCCACGTCACCTACGGCTCTGTTCTGAAAGATGCGTCTCTGAAAGAACGGCTGTTTAAGACGCTTGAACAAAACGAGGAGCTCTTCTACGAAACTGTGGCAAAACATATAAAAAGACACGTGGATCTGCTGAGGGGGTGAAAGAGGTGTTCGATCTGAAGGGGAGGGTTGCACTTGTAACCGGCGGCTCTCGTGGGTTGGGTTTTGGAATCGCTCAGGGGCTGGCAGAGGCTGGATGTTCAGTGGTCGTTGCAAGCAGAAGTCTGGGGGAAGCGTCAGAAGCGGCTCAAAGGTTGAAAGAAAAATACGGTGTTGAAACGATGGCTTTCCGATGTGATGTCTCAAACTACGAGGAAGTGAGAAAACTTTTGGAAACAGTGAGGGAGAGATTTGGAAGACTCGATACGGTGGTCAACGCTGCTGGAATAAACAGAAGACATCCAGCGGAAGAGTTTCCGCTCGATGAGTTCAGACAGGTGATAGAGGTGAACCTTTTTGGAACCTACTACGTGTGTAGGGAGGCCTTTTCACTCCTAAGAGAATCTGATAATCCCTCTATCATAAACATAGGATCTCTCACCATTGAGGAAGTCACCATGCCCAACATATCCGCGTACGCTGCTTCGAAAGGAGGCATTGCCTCTTTGACGAAAGCCCTGGCAAAGGAGTGGGGAAGGTACGGCATAAGGGTGAATGTGATAGCGCCAGGCTGGTACAGAACCAAGATGACAGAGGCTGTGTTCAGCGATCCAGAAAAACTGGACTACATGTTAAAGAGAATCCCTCTTGGAAGAACAGGTGTTCCAGAAGATCTTAAAGGAGTGGCCATTTTTCTTGCTTCCGAAAAGGCGCGGTATGTAACAGGGCAGATCATCTTCGTGGATGGTGGATGGACCGCAAATTGAAGGAGTGAAAGCATGACGGTGTATCTGGAAGGAGATCCTTTGACCGAAGAGAAGATAAAAGAAGGTCTTTCAGAACTGGTTGAAGATCTTGGAAGAGTGAAAAAAGTGCTGGTGGTGCACACGGATTACACTCGTGTAGATTTCACCCACTTAGTGGCAAAGAACCTCTACAGGTTTCTCCTTGAAAGAGGTCTGAAAGAGTTTCATACGCTCAACGCGAGTGGCACGCACAGGGCGATGAAGGTGGAAGAGTTCGAAAGAAAACTCGGTATCTCAAGGGACGAAAAAGGAGTGTTCTTCCACAACCACGAGTTCTTCAATCCAGAGGCCTTAACGCTTGTTGGAACGCTTCCTTCTGATTTTGTCTCCGAAATGACAGAAGGGGATCTGGAAGAGGAGATACCGATAAAGGTGAATAAACTGCTCTTTGGAGACTTCGATGCGATCTTTTTCATAAACGGTACCGTTCCTCATGAATCAACGGGCTTTTCGGGTGGGTTGAAGATCGTCATTCCTGGTGTTGCCAGCACGGAGGTGGTGGATACCTTCCACTGGGCCGCCGTACTCATGGGCATTCCAAAGCTCATAGGCACGGTGGACAATCCTGCGCGGAAGATCATAAACAGAGCATCGGAGATGATCTTTCGAAAGATCAAAGCAAGATCCTTCACCCTGAACATGGTGTACGAGGAAGAGGAAGAGGTGATTCCAAGGGCTCTCTACATAGACGAAGGATTCGAGGGCTTTCTGAAAGCGTACGAAAAGGCGTGTGAACTCAGTTCTCAACTCCATGTTAAGTACATAGACCGCCCCCTCAAAAGAGCTGTCCAGGTGATTGGAGAAGAATACGACGAGGTCTGGACCGCCGGAAAGGGTTCTTACAAACTCCAAAGGCCCGGTGTGATGGTAAAAGGTGGACAGATCATCATCTACGCACCTCATATAAAGAGATTTCACTCCAATCCTCAAATGGACAGATGGATCAGGGAGATAGGATACCACTGCAAAGACTACGTGAAGTGGTATCTGAAAAAGCATCCCGACTTCAACAAAAACGTTGCAGCGCATGTGATCAACGTGAGGGGAGCTGGAACGTTCGATCCAGAAACGGGAAAGGAAGAGTTCGAGTTCGACGTGATCTTGGCAACCTCCATTCCTGAAGACGAGTGCAGAGCGGTGAACCTGGGCTACATGGACCCCTCGAAGATAAGAAAGGAAGATTTCATGGACGAGGATTCCCTCTGGATAGTGCCGGGAGGAAAGTATCTCTACGATCTGAGGGAGAGGAGAAGATGATAGCGGCCATAGACATTGGAACAGAAAGCGCTCGTCTCATGTTCAAAAGTAACGGTGAGTGGAAGGTTCTGAAGAAGTCCTACAGGATCTTTTTCCCATCTCCAGAGGCAGTGGAGCAGGACCCAAAAGAGATTCTGTCGGCCGTTTACTACCTCTTGAAGCAGATTCCAAAGGAAGGAGACGTTCTCTACGTTGGAATGAGTTCTGTTTTTCACAGTGTGGTTGGGCTCGATGAAGATTTCAATCCGGTAACACCCCTTCTCAACTGGGTGGACAGAAGGTCCTATCGTGAAAAGGAAGAACTCGAAAAGAAATACGGAACCAGGTTCTTCTACGAAAGAACGGCCTGCCCGCTTCATCCGATGTACTGGCCTTCGAAGATTCTCTGGATGAAGAAGAACTCAGATTCAAAGAAGTTCTGTTCGATAAAAGCCTTCATAGTCAACAAACTGACAGGAGAGTTCGTAGAGGAGATTTCCCTTGCATCTGGAACCGGTATGATGAACATACATTCCCTTGAGTGGGACGATGAGATCCTCGGGATCGTGGGAGTGAAGAAAGAAAACCTGCCAGAACTCAAGTCACCTTACGCTCAGTTGAAAGCGAAAGAAGAAGTAGCGAAAGAACTTGGTTTCAGAGAGGTCTATCTGGTCCTCGGCGGTGGAGACGGGGTGATGACGAATGTTGGACTGAACGCTATGGATCCGGATTCTGCCACCGTAACGATCGGAACAAGTGGTGCGTTCCGTGTGGTTCTGGACAGACCCGTGATAGATCGGGAAGGTATCTCCACATGGTGCTATCTGATCGATGAGAAAAACTACGTTCTTGGTGGTGCGATAAACAACGGTGGAATCGTGCTGATGTGGCTGAAAGATGTTATGAAGTTCGACAGTTACGACGAGATCATAGAGGAGGCAAAGAAGTCTTCAATCGGGGCAAACGGTCTTGTTTTCCTTCCCTTCCTAAACGGTGAAAGGGCACCTCACTGGAGAGAAAGGTACAGGGGTGTTCTGGTGGGACTTGCTTCATCTCACAGAAGAAGCGATATCGCCAGGGCGGCGCTTGAAGGAATCTGTTTCAGAATAAAAGACATATACAACGCGGTAAAAAAAGTGGGGAATGTGGATCCTGTTCGGATCGTTGCAACGGGAGGCTTCACCAGTTCGCCTTACTGGGTTCAGCTCCTTGCGGATGTTCTGGGAAAAGATATCACGGTCACAAACGTGGAGAATCCTTCCGCCTTCGGTGCCTACGTGATGGCCCTGAAATCTCTAGGAGAGAGCGTAGAAGAATTCCTTGAAAAGGAAGTCCATGTGGAGCAGGTTTTTCGCTGCGATCCTGAAAGAAACGAAAAATACGAACAACTCTACGATGATTACAGATTTCTCTACGAAAAACTGGTGGACTATTTCTACAGGGAGTAACCAAGACCGGTCATCTTCTTCAGATCCAGTTTTTTTGCTATTTCGTCGATCGGAACGTTCTTTTCCCGAGAGAGAATTTCCAGAGTCTTTCCGATATCCCAGTTTGCCCTCTTCACCGCTTCTGAGACGGCCTCGTAACCGAACATCTTTATCAGCGGTGTGAGGTTCGACACAGAACGTGAGAGATGTTCCTCACACCGCTTTTCGTTTGCCTTTATGTTCACCACGTATTCCGTCAGGGAGCGACAGGCGTTTGTGAGAAGTGTGAGGGACTTGAGTGTGAGATGGACTATGAGTGGGGCGAACTGGTTGAGTTCGAGGTTTCCGAGTGCACATGTGTGGTTCAGTATCGTGTCGTGGCCAAAGACCATGTGGCAGAGCTGCATCACATACTCTGGAACAACCGGATTCACCTTTCCCGGCATGATGGAACTTCCAGCCTGAACCGCCGGCAAAATGAGTTCACCTATCGCCGTGTTTGGCCCACTTCCAAGGAGTCTGATATCGTTTGAGATCTTGTAGAGATTCACAGCAAGGGATTTTAAAAGACCGTGAACCTCCGCAAAGACATCCCAGTTTTGGGTTGCGTCTATGAGGTTTTCCGCCTTGGCGATCTTCACCTTCGTTACTTCTCTTACTTTTTCCACGATCTTCAAGATGTAATCTTTCGGTGCCCCAACTCCAGTTCCGATCGCTGTTCCCCCGATGTTCACGCTTCTTATTCTCTCTTCGACCTTGTGGAGCCTCCATCTGTCCCTTGCGAGGGCATCGGCGAAGGCACCGAACTCCTGTCCAAGCATGATCGGTGGACCATCCATGAGCTGGGTTCTTCCCGGCTTTCTGATGGAGTAGAACTCCTTCTCTTTCTCCTGGATCTTCTCCTGAAGATTTATCACCGCTTCTATGAGTTTTCTCAGTTTCACGATGGTGGCGATCTTCGCACTCGTTGGAAAGGTGTCGTTCGTTGACTGGTGCAAGTTCACGTGATCTATGGGATCGACGAGGTATTCTCCTTTCTTTCCACCGAGTATCTCTGTTGCCCTGTTTGCTATCACCTCGTTTATGTTCATGTTTATCGACGTTCCAGCTCCACCCGAGAGGGGATCCACCAGAACGTGTTCTTTCAACGTTTCCCATTCGTCACAGGCTTTCACAATGGCGTTTCCTGTTCGTTCGTCTAGATAACCGAGTTCCGTGTTCAAAAGGGCACAGGCTTTTTTCACCATGAAGTACGCCCAGATGAAGGTTTCGTCGAGTTTTTCACCGGTGGATGGGAAGTTCATGAGGGCCCTCTTTGTGTGAATTCCATAGTAGGCTTCGTCTTCTATCTCCAGTTCCCCGAGGTAATCGTGTTCCTTTCTCACACCTTCACTTCCTCTCTGAAGGGACGTATCACCCGCTCTAGCACACCGTGAAGGTAAGAGATGGTCACACCGTAGTTCGTCATCGGTATACCGAGTCTTTTTGCCATCCTTACCCTTCTCATCATCGCTGAGCGGTTCAGAACACATCCACCGCAGTGGATGATAAGTTTTGCGTTTTCTATTTCCTCAAGATCAGGAAAATCTTTTCCGGCTATGACCTTGAAGTTGAGCTGCGCTCCCGTGTGGTTCACGAGCCATCTTGGAATCTTCACCCTTCCGATGTCTTCGGTGAGGGGCCTGTGGGTGCAACCTTCCATGATCACGACCGTGTCGCCATCTCTCAACTCTTCTATCTTCTTCACACTCTCAACGAAGTAAGAAAGATCGCCACGGTAGCGTGATTCCACGATCGAGAAGGTGGTGAGTTCCACATCGTCGGGGATGTCGGAGACGACCTTCATCACGGCCTGAGAATCTGTGATCACAAGTTTCGGCTTCATTCCAATGTTCTCCATCACGTACCTGAGTTCTCTTTCCTTCACAACGAGTGCGATGGCTTCCCTGTCCAGAGTCTCTCTTATTGCGTGTACCTGTGGCATGATGAGCCTTCCCTTGGGTGCTCCAAGGTCTATGGGAACAACAAGAATCACAAGATCACCGCCATCTATCAGATCGCCAAGATAGGGAATTTCCTCGTCGTCCGGAAGGATCTCAGAGAGGACTTTCCCTATATCTTCAAAGCCTTCCTTTCGAAGTGCCGAGACAAGGAGCACCCTTGCTTCGTATCGATCCTCGTACAGTCTTTTCAGTTCCATGGCTTTTTCCTTCAGAACATCGATCTTGTTTATCACGACCACAAAAGGAATTTCCATCTCTTTGAAGAGATTTGCAACGTCGTCTTCGTAGGGAGTTGGTGCGCTGTCTGTCACGAGAATTCCACAGTCTGCTCTGTAGAACACCCTCCTTGCCTTCTCTACCCTCAGTCTTCCAAGTTCTCCCACGTCGTCGAGTCCGGGAGTATCCACGAGGGTGACGGGACCGATAGGATGAAGTTCCATGGATTTGTAGACGGGATCGGTCGTAGTTCCCGCATAATCGCTCACGATAGACACGTTCTGACCAACTAAGGCGTTCATGAAAGAGGATTTTCCAACGTTCCTTCTTCCCGCAACAACGATGTATCTTCTGAAACCGGCGTCCGGCAGTCTCACACTATCACCTCTACAAAGAAAAATCCCCTTCGCACAACCGAAGGGGTATTCTCCCCCCTCGGTGTCGGATACCCTCCACCTCAGGTGGGATTGGGCTTTCCAAGTTAATTTTATCACAAATTAACCCTTCTGTTCCAGATACTCCCTGTATCCCATCTCTTCAAGTTTTTTTGCCTTTTCCAGAACTTCCTGTTTCATTTTCTCCTTGTACTCTTTCACCTTCTTTGCGATCTCCGGATACTTGATCCCCAGAATGGACGCTGCGAGTATTCCCGCGTTCTTTGCGTTGTTTATGGCGACGGTGGCAACGGGAACTCCCCCCGGCATCTGAACGATGGATAAAAGAGAGTCAAGACCGTTCAGTGTGGAGGTCTTCACAGGAACACCGATAACGGGAAGATGTGTGATACTTGCCACCATTCCGGGAAGGTGCGCTGCTCCCCCTGCTCCTGCGATGATGACCTCTATACCCCGCTCTTCGGCACTCTTTGCGTACTCGAACATGCGATCCGGAGTTCTGTGGGCGGAAACGATCGTGATCTCGTAATCTATCCCAAACTCCTCGAGGATCTCCGCTGCCTGTTTCATCACAGGAAGGTCAGAATCACTTCCCATGATGATTCCTACCTTTGGCACATCGCTCCCTCCTCCGATACAACCTTCAGGATCTTTTTTGCCTTCAGTGCCTTCTCAAGTGCCCTTTCCACGCTGTCATCGACCACGGTGAAGTGTCCCATCTTCCTGTAAGGTCTTGTTTCTTTTTTTCCATAGAAGTGAAGGGAAAGGCCTTCTATGGCCAGAGCCTCTTCCAGACCCACAAGAACAGGTTTTCCGTAATGCCCTTCTTCACCGAGCAGGTTCACCATCACGGCGGGGATGAGAAGTTTTGTTGACCCAAGCGGCAGGTTCATGATGGCCCTTATGTGCTGTTCAAACTGGCTTGTTACACACGCTTCTATGGTGTAATGGCCGGAGTTGTGCGGGCGTGGTGCGATCTCGTTGACGAGGATCTCACCCTGTTTTGTGAGGAACATCTCGATGCCAAAGATTCCGATACCTTCAAGGGCTTCCACGACACTCACAGCGACATCTCTTGCGATCTTTGTCTCTTTCTCTTCTATTCTGGCGGGTGCTATCACCACATCGCATATGTTCGCATCTTCATCGAAGTACATCTCCACCACAGGATAGCACGCGATCTCTCCCTTTTCGTTTCTTGCCACCATGACAGCGAGTTCCTTTTCTATCTCAACGAATTCCTCGAGGTAGGTCTCACCACTCAAGGCGTTTTCGAGATCTTTTTCGTTTTTTATGATGAACACACCTCTGCCGTCGTATCCTCCTTTTCTCGCCTTTTGAACAACAGGGAAACCGAACTCCCTGACGTCGCTTTCCAGATCCTTCACCGGTTTGTATCTGGGAACTGGGATGCCGTTTTTCTTCAAAAATTCTTTTTGAATGAACTTATCCTGTATGATTTCCAGAGTGTACGGAGAGGGATGTATTCTGTAGCCCTCGTCGTAGAGTTTCTTCAATGTCTGAACGTCGATGTGTTCAAGATCGTAGGTGGTAACATCTGAACCTTTTACCAGATCTTCAATTCTTTCTGAGTCGAAAAAACCTGCGACTATCTGCTCATCCGCCACCTGTCCAGCGGGGCTCCCCGGAGTGGGATCGAGCACGGTCACATAAAACCCCATCTTCTTTGCTTCCAGGGTCATCATCTTTCCGAGTTGGCCACCGCCAATGATGCCGATCTTTTTCACCGACTTCCCTCCTCACCAGCCACCCATGAAGAAGTAGATTTGCCAGTTCTTTTCGTTGAATCTGTAGGCACCGCCAACTTCCACGCTTCCAAGAAGGGGAACGACGAGATCGAGTTTCACTCCTGCTGAGGAGAGAGTGTTCATATTTCCGTTCTCTTCTATTCCGCCGTAGTCGACGAACAGTCCAGTGACGACGGGTACGTTTTCTTTCTGGAGAATCCAGTTCAGATCGGCTGAGAGTTTGAACATCTTTTCAGTCTCGAAGTAGTTGTAACCACGTACCGCGTAAGGTCCGGAAACTTCCAAAAGTTCCGTTCCAATTTCGTTGCGGACCATTCCGCCTGTGCCTTTGAAGCTCCAGAAGAGACTTTCAAAGATCGGATAGTACGCTTCTCCCGAGAGGATGCCCTTCCAGTACTTTTGATCGTCCAGCCCGAAAAGACCCGCGCGCGTCAGGTCGAGCGAGAGGTAGTATCCTTCGGTTGGAAGGATTGCGGAGTTCTTGGTGTTGTATTTGTATCTCGTGAGAATTGCGAGAGTTCCCTTGCTTCCGTCGACCAATGTTTTTTCGTAGATGGGTCCGATACCGAAGGAATGCCCCTTGTACGGAAGAGAAGAGATCAAGCCTTTGAGGCTGATCGTATCGGTGCCGCTGGAGGTGGTGTAATCTGTGTATCCAATCCCCAGTTCAAGGTTCATTGGAACTTCGAATTTGACAGGGAGTTTTACACTTCCTTCAAAGCTCCTTTCGGTGAAACCGAGGTTGAGATTCACAGAGAAGGACTCTCCGTAGCCGAAAGTGTTCACTGCGGAGAACTGAACCATTCCGCTGAAGCCCTGCCACCACTCACCTTCTTTCGGCATGGTCCATCCAATTCCACCTATGAAATTCCTCGTTTTTTCCGCTTCTTTGAGGTCTATCACGACATCCACCTGAGTTGCGCTTGGAGAAAGCTGTGGATATATGTTCACAGAATCGAAGTACCTGCTGTTCTGCAGATAAGAGTAGGTGAGCATGATCTCTTCTTTGTTCAGAGGTTCTCCTTCTTTTATGGTGACCAGGTTCTCCACCACGTAGGGTTTTGTTTTCTTGAGTCCTTCGATTTTAACGGAGCGAACGTATTTCTCGTAGATATCGAACACGAGGCTGTCGTCTTCTACCTTTGCTTCCACCCACGTGTATGGGAAATTGTTCTTCTCGTAAAAATCAACTATTCTGTTCATCGCGAGAAGCACCTGAGAATTCGTGTAGGGCTGATCTGGAGACAACCCGGACGCTTTCAAAAGCTCCTGATCCGTGAAGATCGTGTTACCGTGGAAGAGAATCTCTTTGAAAGCTTTCTCTCCTTCAAACAGTCTTCTCTGCACTACATTGACCACCATGATTACGACGTTTTTTTCTTCGATGTCCTTCACCGTGGTTTTCTTGAAGTCAACCGTTGTTTCTTTCGAGAAGAACGGGTAGGAATTTATAACTGAGATGAGGTTGTTTATATCGGAGTACTTTGGATAGAAATCTTTCTTGCTCATGGTGAAAAACCTCACCAGTGGAGAGGAAGAATAGAAGTCTCTCAGGGTTTTTATCTTCGCTTTCGAAAGGATGGAAACGAAATCAAGGCCATCCACTTCTCCGTTGAAAACGATATCCCAAAGAGCGTATTCTTTCACAACGATTTTATAAGTACCGTCTTCAAAGTTTCCGTTTATCTCCACAAGAAAGTATCCCGCTTCCTGATACTTGTTTCTCATAGCTTCGAACGTTTCTTTCAAAAGGTTCACGTTCAACGGCATGCCTTTCTCGATTTTAACGAGCTCTTCGAGTTCTTTTTTGTCCACCAGACCAGGGCCCTCTATTTCCAGTTTCCAATCTTTGACAACTGGATTTTCCTCCAGTGAGACGACAAGTCTGTAGCCCACATCAGCTGGTTCCAGAGAGGGTGTTAGAGAGGAGAAATATCCAAGGTTGAAGACTTTTTTCAGATACTCCTGAATTTCATCGGATGATACCTCTCCGAAGAGTTTTCCGACTTTTTGAACTATGAATTCGGAATTGAGTGTGTTCAATCCCTTGAAATCGACTTCTGAGATGTAAATTGCCATCGCGGAAACAGCCAGCAGAACCATCAGAAGAACCAGTTCTTTCTTCATACCTGTACCTCCTTCAGGATATCTCCTTTATAAGCATACTTGAGAAATGCCTCAAAAGTCCAGGGACACTTCTCTTTGAAAATTCTCGCGATTGCCAGAGCGTACTGTTGAATTTCCCACTGAGCGTGAGAATCTGCCCTCAGGTTCAAAAAGTTCATGAGACTTCTTGCGTTCACAGTCCAGAAAAACCTCGTGTACAGATTCAGAGGGAGAACTATCCTCGCTACTTCTCGAGGAACACCGCTTTCTATCAACTCCAGATACGTTCGATACGCTTTATCGACTATTTCTGAGATCTTCTCCGTCACCCGTTCGGGAGGGATGGTCGTTTTGTACCCTTCCAGGCGTTCGGGAGAGGGAATGTAGAATTCGTAGGAGAGCTTCGAGTATCTGCCGCTCAGTTCGTTGTAAGAAGCGATCCTGTGTCTGAACCACTGCCTCGCCACGAATATAGGGGCTTTCACGTGGAAAGTGAAGACAATATGTTCGAAAGGTGTCTCGTGACCGTGTTTCATGAGATATTCGATGAGATGTCTATCCCTTTCTTCGTCTTTCAAACCCATATCGAAAGAAACGCGGGCAGCCCGTACAGCGGAGAGGTCGTTTCCCATCACATCCACAAGTTCAACGAATCCTTTGTCCAAGATATCGATCTTCATCGATATCCTCCCTTCCGGAGAGTGCTCGTTGTTGGAGGGTGCCGGTCTTTTATAACAATACTAACATATAAGCTTAGAGGGCTGAAGTTTTCAGCCCTCCTTTTTGGTCATGATCTTGACAATCGTTTTTTCGATCCGTTCTCGGTCTATCTTATTTCCGTCCTTTAAAATCTTCAGAGCGGCTTTTATCACGAGAATTCTCGGATATTTTACGAGCATTTCCTTGATGGGATCTTTCTTCATGCTGATCACACTCCTTGACAACGGGGTTTTGTTAGAATATAATCTGATAGCGGTGTGGGCTCGTAGCTCAGTTGGCAGAGCGCCCGGCTCATAACCGGGTGGTCGGGGGTTCGAATCCTCCCGAGCCCACCAGTTCCTGAAGGAGAGCACGGCTCTCCTTATTATTTTAACACATCGTTCAAAGATGTTCGAGGTTGACAAAGAAAAGCTCTGATAGTAAAATTAATGAACGGTCTTGGGCGGCGTAGCTCAGCGGCGAGAGCGGGTGATTCATAATCACCGTGTCGTGGGTTCGAGTCCCACCGCCGCCATAGGTCATCGGAAAGGGAATAGGGCCAGCGTAGCTCAACCGGTAGAGCGACTGATTTGTAATCAGTAGGTTGTGGGTTCGAGTCCCACCGCTGGCTCCAAGAGTATGTGGTGGGGTGCCCGAGCGGCCAAAGGGGGCGGACTGTAAATCCGCTGGCAGAATGCCTTCGGAGGTTCAAATCCTCCCCCCACCACCAGATTTCTTTGAGAAAGGGTGGAAGATATGCGAGTGAAAGTAGCTCTGAAATGTTCTCAGTGTGGTAACAAGAATTATTACACCACAAAGAACAAAGATAAAAGAGCAAAACTTGAAGTGAGAAAGTACTGCCCAAAGTGCAATGCCCACACGATTCATACCGAAACGAAAGCGTAATCGCAGGGCCGTAGCTCAACTGGTAGAGCGCCGGTCTCCAAAACCGGTGGTTGCGGGTTCGAGTCCTGCCGGCCCTGCCATTTTGTGGTGCGAGGGGGCATGAAAGGTGGAAAAACTTCGAAAATTCTTCAGAGAAGTGATCGCCGAGGCAAAGAAAGTCTCTTGGCCCTCCCGAAAAGAGTTACTCACTTCTTTTGGTGTTGTTCTCGTGATACTCGCTGTTACAAGCGTTTATTTTTTTGTGCTTGATTTCATATTCTCAGGAGTTGTGAGTGCGATTTTCAAAGCGTTGGGAATAGGATAAGGTGATAGGTGATGAAGAAAAATTGGTACATAGTGCTCACCATGTCTGGTTACGAAGAAAGAGTTAAAGAAAATATCGAAAAGAAAATTGAAGCCACCGGAATCAAAAATCTGGTGGGGCGTATTGTTATTCCTGAAGAGGTAGTTCTGGACGCCACCAGTCCTTCTGAAAGACTAATACTTTCTCCGAAGGCAAAATTACACGTAAGCAACGGAAAAGATATTAACAAAGGGAATTTGATAGCCGAAGAGCCTCCTATTTATGCTCGAAGAAGCGGTGTGATTGTCGACGTGAAGAACGTCAGAAAGATCGTCGTAGAAACCATCGATAGGAAATATACGAAGACGTATTACATTCCTGAATCCGCGGGAATCGAGCCGGGTTTGAGGGTTGGAACGAAAGTGAAACAAGGACTACCGCTTTCAAAAAGTGAAGAGTACATCTGCGAGTTGGATGGAAAGATCGTTGAGATAGAGCGAATGAAAAAAGTGGTTGTTCAGACATCCGACGGTGAGCAGGACGTTTATTACATTCCCTTGGATGTTTTCGACAGGGATAGGATAAAAAAAGGAAAAGAAGTGAAACAGGGGGAAATGCTAGCAGAAACCAGGAAATTTTTTGCCAGGATTTCAGGAAGAGTTGAGGTGGTGGATTATTTAACAAGAAAAGAGATCAGAATTTACAAGACGAAAAGAAGAAAACTCTTCCCTGGTTATGTGTTCGTGGAAATGATCATGAACGATGAAGCCTACAACTTTGTTCGTTCCGTGCCATACGTGATGGGGTTTGTTAGTTCAGGTGGACAACCTATTCCCGTAAAGGATAGAGAAATGAGACCTATTTTGAGACTTGCGGGACTCGAAGAGTACGAAGAGAAGAAGAAGCCTGTGAAGGTCGAGATCGGTTTTAAGATTGGAGATATGGTGAAGATAATAAGCGGTCCTTTCGAAGACTTCGCGGGTGTTATAAAGGAAATCGATCCGGAGAGACAGGAATTGAAGGTAAACGTAACTATATTCGGGCGTGAGACTCCTGTTGTACTTCATATTTCTGAAGTCGAGAAAATCGAGTGAGAAAACGTGGGAGGAGAAATCCGCACCACGCATAAGGAGGTTCGAGCATGGCAAAGAAAGTAGCGGCTCAGATTAAATTACAACTGCCTGCAGGAAAAGCTACGCCGGCGCCACCTGTTGGACCTGCTCTAGGTCAGCACGGCGTAAACATCATGGAATTTTGTAAAAGGTTCAATGCCGAAACCGCAGATAAAGCAGGCATGATTCTTCCTGTTGTTATAACGGTGTACGAAGATAAGTCGTTCACCTTTATCATCAAAACACCGCCTGCTTCCTTCCTTCTCATGAAAGCGGCAGGTTTAGAGAAAGGTTCTTCTGAACCAAAGAGAAAGATTGTTGGAAAGGTTACCAGAAAACAGATCGAAGAGATAGCGAAAACGAAGATGCCAGACCTGAACGCAAACAGTTTGGAAGCGGCTATGAAGATCATCGAGGGAACCGCTAAGAGCATGGGAATAGAAGTGGTGGATTGAAGTAACGGAAAGGAGGAGGCGCAATGCCGAAGCACTCCAAGAGGTATCTTGAAGCAAAGAAACTCGTAGATAGAACGAAATATTACGATCTTGACGAGGCTATAGAACTCGTTAAAAAAACTGCCACAGCGAAATTCGATGAAACGATAGAACTCCACATTCAAACTGGAATAGACTACAGGAAACCTGAGCAGCACATCAGAGGAACTGTCGTGCTTCCACACGGAACGGGTAAGGAAGTCAGGGTTCTGGTGTTCGCCAAGGGAGAAAAGGCGAAAGAGGCATTGGAAGCGGGTGCCGATTACGTAGGAGCTGAGGATCTTGTGGAAAAAATAGAAAAGGAAGGTTTTCTCGATTTCGATGTTGCAATAGCCACGCCTGATATGATGAGAGTAATTGGAAGACTCGGAAAGATTTTGGGACCAAGAGGTTTGATGCCGTCACCCAAATCCGGAACGGTGACTCAGGAGGTAGCGGAGGCGGTTAAAGAATTCAAAAAAGGAAGAATTGAAGTCAGAACGGACAAAACTGGGAACATTCACATACCCGTTGGTAAAAGGAGTTTTGACAACGAAAAATTGAAGGAAAACATAATTTCAGCTGTAAGACAGATCATGCAGATGAAACCCGCAGGTGTGAAAGGACAGTTCATTAAAAAAGCGGTTTTGTCTTCTACAATGGGACCCGGTATAAAGTTGAATCTTCAGAGCCTGTTGAAAGAGTAAAGCAATCGAAAACTCAATAAGACGCCGTAGATGGCAGGGCCCATGGGGTTAAAGATCCTGCCGGAGGCGTCCCAGAAAGGTTCTATGACCTTTTTGTGGACCCTCCGGGGTCCACAAAATTTTTTTGGGAGGTGAATCCTTTGCTGACCAGGCAACAGAAAGAACTCATAGTTAAAGAAATGAGTGAAATATTCAAAAAGACATCGCTGATACTCTTTGCCGATTTTCTAGGTTTCACGGTAGCTGATCTCACCGAACTTCGTTCCAGATTGAGAGAAAAGTACGGAGATGGAGCAAGATTCAAGGTCGTGAAAAATACTCTCTTGAATCTCGCTCTCAAGAACGCTGAATACGAGGGCTACGAAGAATTTCTCAAAGGCCCCACAGCTGTGCTTTACGTCACGGAAGGGGATCCTGTGGAGGCTGTCAAGATAGTTTACAACTTTTACAAGGATAAGAAAGTGGATCTTTCGAGGCTCAAGGGTGGTTTCCTCGAGGGAAAGAAATTCACGGCAGAAGAAGTGGAAAACATCGCGAAACTCCCATCCAAAGAAGAGCTCTACGCTATGCTCGTTGGTCGCGTGAAAGCTCCAATTACCGGTCTTGTGTTTGTTCTGAGTGGTATTTTGAGGAATCTCGTGTATGTGCTCAATGCCATTAAAGAGAAAAAATCCGAATGATGGAGGTGTTTGAAGATGACGATTGATGAAATCATCGAAGCGATTGAGAAACTCACAGTTTCAGAGCTCGCAGAGCTTGTGAAGAAGCTTGAAGACAAATTTGGAGTGACTGCTGCTGCTCCTGTGGCCGTCGCTGCCGCTCCAATTGCCGGAGCCGCTGCCGGTGCTGCTCAGGAAGAGAAAACAGAATTTGACGTTGTTCTGAAGAGCTTCGGTCAGAACAAGATTCAAGTCATCAAGGTTGTCAGAGAAATCACCGGACTCGGTCTCAAGGAAGCCAAGGATCTCGTTGAAAAAGCCGGTTCACCCGACGCAATCATTAAGAGCGGTGTTTCCAAACAGGAAGCAGAAGATATCAAGAAAAAGCTTGAAGAAGCTGGCGCTGAGGTGGAACTGAAGTAAATTTTCGTTTGTGAAAAAAGAATGTTTCAACCCTGTACCGCATCTTGCCGGTACAGGGTTTTTGTGTTTTAATAAATAGAGTGTGGTACGAACGTTCTTCCTCACCCTATTGTTTCCTTTCCACTCAATCTAAGCAAAACCCGGGAGAGAAATCCTGGGAGTTTCTTATTCCACATTGAGAGGTGAGAAAATGAAAGAGATCTCTTGCGGTAGGAGGACAAGGGTTTCTTTCGGCAAGACTCAGGAACCCCTACTAATTCCAGACCTCGTGGAGATTCAGAAAAGTTCCTACCGAAGATTCCTCGAAGAAGGTTTGTTCGAAGTCCTCAAGAAATTTTCCCCCATTTATTCGCAGGCGACCCGCTCAGATTTGAGAAAATCGGACAGAGGATTTGCCCTTGAATTTGTTTCAACCAGGATAGGAGAACCTGTTGTTGATCCCCTTGAATGTAAAACAAAAGGTTTAACCTACAGTGTTCCAATATATGCAACGGCCCGTCTCACCGACATGAAAAGCGGTGAAATGAAGGAAGAAGAAGTGTTCCTTGGCTACATTCCCTACATGACAGATCGTGGAACGTTTATAATAAACGGAGCCGAAAGAGTTGTGGTCAATCAGATAGTGGTTTCTCCGGGACTCTACTTCTCGTCTGAGTACATAGACAGAGAAGAGTACGGCGGATACTTTCTTCCATCTCGAGGTGCATGGCTTGAAGTCATACTCGATCCCTACGATGGAGTTCTTTACGCGGGTCTTGATGGAAAGAAGGTCAATCTTTTCCTCTTTCTGAAAACGATCGGTTACGAAAAGGATGAGGATATTCTCTCACTTTATCCTACTTATCTGGATGCCGACGATGAAGACAGTCTTCTTCTCCACGTGGGTTCCATTCTGCTTGAAGACATCTACGATGGTGACAGAAAGATCGCTGAAAAATGGGATATCCTGACCAAGGATCTCGCGGAAAGGATTCTGATGATAGATGACATAAATCAGATAAAGATCGTTCATCCAATAGCACAGAATACGTTTGAAAAGATGGTGGAAGTAGTGTCCTCTTCGAGTGAAGAGGTGGAAGAGGAAGAGGAAAAGACGAAGATTTACGGTTTAAACGAAGTCACCGTTGTGGACGCTTATCTGGAGATATTTAGAAGATTGCGACCCGAGGAACTTCCAAGAATAAACGCGGCAAAAAGGTTTCTGCACGACCTCTTCTTCAATCCAGAAAGATACGATCTTTCCGAGGTGGGAAGGTACAAAGTCAACGAAAGACTAAGAAACGCTTACATCAGGTACCTCATAGAGGTTGAAGGGGAAGATCCCGAAGAGGCAAAAAAGAAAACTTACAACGAAACTTCTCTCGTTTTGAAACCACTCGATATAATCCTCGCTTCCAGAATTCTCTTTGACTACTTTGAGAGAAGATACGTCAACGATTTTGAAATAGATTCTTACGAGTTGAGAAATTTGATCAGAATCTTCAAAGAAGAATATTTGGAAAAGAGAAAAACAGCTTCTTACGACCTCAGAAAGCTTGTATCGGTGTTTCGAAGAAACTATGGAGTAACATTCGATCTCAGTGTTTTTGCTGCTATCAGGTACGTTTCCAACATAAACAAAGAGCTTCCCTCGCTACCCTTCGATACAAAAGACCATCTCGGGAACAAACGCGTTAGAACAGTGGGAGAACTCGTCCAGAGAGAGTTCGAGAGATTGTTCGCGAGGGCGCAGAAGGCCATTCAGGAAAGACTCACACTCATAAACTCTCTGAGCAAGGTTTCCATTCAGAGTCTCATAAACATAAAATCCATTATATCAACGGTCAACCAGTTCTTCGCGATGAACCAGCTTTCTCAGTTCATGGATCAGGTGAACCCTCTGTCGGAACTCACTCACAAAAGAAGGGTTTCTGCCGTTGGACCCGGTGGGTTGAGAAGAGAATCCAAAGTCTTTGAGGCAAGAAACGTGCACTACTCACAGTACGGACGGCTTTGTCCCATTGAGACACCTGAAGGTGCGAACATAGGATTCATAACATCGCTGGCTATATACGCTAAAATCGATGAATACGGATTTCTCATGACTCCTTACAGAAAGGTAGTCAATGGAAAAGTGACAGATGAAGTGGTCTATCTGAGGGCTAACGAAGAAGAAGATTTCAAAATTGTACCTGCCACCACACCCGTGGATGAAGAGGGCAACATAATACCAGAGAGAGTGGTGGCTCGAGTGGGTGAAGATATCAGGCTTGTTCCCAGAGAAGAAGTAGATTTCATGGACATATCAACAAAACAGCCCTTCAGCGTCTCGGCTTCACTCATTCCGTTCCTCGAACACGACGATGCCAGCCGAGCCCTTATGGGTTCGAACATGCAGAGACAGGCTGTCCCCCTTCTGAAAGCAGAAGCACCTCTTGTCGGAACTGGAATGGAATGGGAAGCGGCGAAAAATTCTGGTTATGTCATTCTCGCAGAACACGATGGAATAGTGAAAGAGGTCGACGCTGCTAGAATCGTTGTTCACAGAACAGACGAGAATGGAAATCTCATGTACGATGATAAAGGCAATCCAGTGGTTGATGAATACAGACTTCTAAAATTTGTGAGAACCAACCAGGATACTATGATAAATCAAAAACCCATCGTGAACGAAGGCGATTTTGTGAAGAAGGGTGATCCCATAGCCGACGGTCCGGCAACCGACATGGGAGAACTGGCACTCGGAAGAAACATCCTTGTCGCCTTCATGCCATGGGAAGGTTACAACTACGAAGATGCCATTCTTGTGAGTCAGGAGCTTCTCGAAGAAGACGTCTTCACGTCGATCCACATAGAAGTTTATGAAACTCAGGCAAGGGAAACAAGACTCGGTCCTGAAGAAATCACAGCCGATATACCGAACGTGAGCAAAGAACTTCTGAAAAATCTCGATGAGAACGGTATCATCAGAGTTGGAGCGTACGTTGTGAGCGACTATGGAGTGGGTTCTCAGGCGATACTGGTTGGAAAGGTAACACCGAAAGGTGAAGGAGACACAACACCAGAAGAGAAGATCATCAGATCTGTTTTTGGTGAACGCGGGAGAGACGTGAAGGATACATCTCTCAGACTGCCTCACGGAGTTGAGGGAAGAGTTATAAGGGTCGATGTTTACGATCAAAACGATATAGCAGAACTGGGAGCGGGAGTTTTGAAGCTCGTCAGGGTGTACGTTGCCTCAAGAAAGACGCTCGACATTGGAGACAAGCTCGCAGGACGCCACGGGAACAAGGGTGTTGTTTCAAACATACTTCCCAAAGAAGACATGCCGTTTCTGCCCGATGGAACACCGGTTCAGATGGTGTTGAACCCGCTGGGAATACCCTCACGTATGAACGTCGGTCAGATTCTGGAAACGCACCTTGGATGGCTCGCCAAACTGACTGGAAAATGGTTCGCAACACCTGTTTTCGAAGGGGCGAAAGAAGACGAGATTCTCAGACCGCTCTACGAGGAAAGAAAGAAAAGAGGTCTTCACCTTGGGGATGACGAAGACAATCCAAACGGAAAAGTGATTCTCAGAGACGGAAGAACGGGAGAACCCTTCGACAATCCTGTGGTGGTCGGTTACATGTACATGCTGAAGCTCGTTCACATAGCAAAAGAAAAGATTCATGCAAGATCCACAGGACCTTACTCTCTCATTCACCAGCAGCCTCTCGGAGGAAAGTCTCACTTTGGTGGACAGAGGCTTGGAGAAATGGAGGTCTGGGCTTTGGAAGCGTACGGAGCGGCTCATACTCTCACGGAGATGCTCACCATAAAATCCGACGACATAAAAGGAAGAAACGAAGCCTACAAAGCCATACTGAAAAACATGAATATACCTGAACCTGGTGTTCCTGAAAGCTTTAGAGTTCTCATCAAAGAACTTAAAGGTCTCGCGCTCGATGTGAGACTCTACGATGAGAACGGTAACGAAATAGATATCGATAAGTACTGATTGGGAGGTTGGTAGAATGCCAATGTCCTCTTTCAAGAGGAAGATAAAGGCAATTCAGATAAAGATAGCCTCTCCAGAAGTGATAAGAAGTTGGTCTGGAGGGGAAGTCAAGAAACCCGAAACGATCAACTACAGAACGTTCAAGCCCGAGAGAGACGGTCTTTTCTGTGAGAGGATTTTCGGTCCTGTGAAGGACTACGAATGTGCCTGTGGTAAGTACAAGGGAAAGAAATACGAGGGCACCGTCTGTGAAAGGTGTGGTGTCAGGGTCGAATCCAGAGAAGCCAGAAGAAAGAGAATGGGACACATAGAACTGGCAGCACCCGCTGTGCACATCTGGTACCTCGAGAGCATACCGAGTGTCCTCGGAACGCTTTTGAACATGAGCACTTCAGACCTGGAAAACATCATCTATTACGGCAGTCGCCGTGTCATAGAAAGGGCTTTCATTGTGACTGATCCCAAAGATACTCCGTTCTCCCAGGGAGACGTGATCTACGAGACCGAGTACAGGATATACAGGAAAAAGTGGGATTTCGACGTTGAGCAGGCGTTCGTGGTGAAGAATCCAAAATCTCCCGTTCTTTCCGATATTGATGGAGAAGTGACTTTGAAGACAGAAAAGTCTATCACAGGGAGGGAAATCACCTGGATCATAGTGAAGAACATCACCAGAGCCACACACACGGTGCTCCCTGGAATGATTCTCTCTGTGAAAGACGGACAGGAAGTGGAAAAAGGACAGGATCTGACAAAAGAAATGACAATTGACCCTGTTTATGCTCCATTTGACGGTCACGTGGAAATAGATGAACTTTCGAATACTATTACGTTGAAACCGCTCACAACCAGTAAGGATCAGCCGGTTGTTTTCACGGTTCCTTACGGAGCGAGGATTCTCGTTTCGAACGGCCAGAAGGTGAAAAAAGGAGACCAGATCACGACTTCTACCAGCCTCCCAGCTGTCAAAGCGAGCATATCTGGTACAGTGAAATTCAGTTCCAACCTCAACGTAAGAGCGCTTGAAGACAGAAACTTCGAAGTGCTCTCCACCGGTGAGGTCTACGTGGAACAGATTATAGAGGAAAGAAAATATCCCGTCTTCGAAGGAGCACTTGTTTACGTTAACAACGGTGACCAGGTGAAGAAAGGAGATCACCTGGCTGACAGATTCCTCTTTGAGGAGGAGTACCTCTCTGCCACCGAGTACAAAATCTTCGAGTCCCACTATCCAACCATGTTCGATGTCGAAGAGAGAACGGAAAATGACAGGCCGATCGTGGTCATAACGGATATAGATCCTGAGGTTTCCAAAGAGACAGGCTTGAAAGTTGGCGATATATTCACAGAAAACGAGTACGAAGCGTATCTTCAGATCTATCCAGAAAAGATAGTGGCTGACGCCGGAGCACAGGCGATAAAGAAACTGCTTCAAAATCTGGATCTGGAAGCGCTTCAGGTGGAAATCGAAGCGGAACTTAAAAAGTTACCTTCTTCCAGCTCGAAGGCGATAAAGCTCAGAAGAAGGTTGAAGATGGTGAAGGATTTCCTGAAATCTGGTAACAAACCCGAATGGATGGTTCTCGAAGTCGTTCCTGTGATTCCACCCGATCTCAGGCCGATGATACAGATCGAGGGAGGAAGGTTCGCCACAACAGACCTCAACGAACTTTACAGGAGACTCATAAACAGAAACAACAGACTCAAAAAACTTCTGGAACTCGGGGCACCTGAGATCATTCTGAGAAACGAGAAAAGAATGCTCCAGGAAGCGGTTGACGCTCTCATTCACAACGGTTCCGATTCGGAAGGAAAGAGAAGCAGAAGAGCCGTTTTGAAAGACAGAAATGGTAGACCTCTGAAATCGCTCACCGATCTCCTGAAGGGAAAGAAGGGAAGATTCAGAAGAAATCTGCTTGGAAAGCGGGTGGACTACTCTGGAAGAGCGGTCATTGTCGTGGGACCACATTTGAAAATCCACCAGTGCGGTATTCCAAAGAAAATGGCAATGGAACTCTTCAAACCGTTTGTTCTGGCAAAACTTCTTGGAGAGGGTTCTTCCAGCAAAACCATGAGAAAGGTCAAGAAAGCGATCATAGAAAAAGAGATGCCGGAAGCCTGGGAAGTGCTCGAAGAAGTGATAAAGGGGAGCGTCGTTCTTTTGAACAGAGCTCCCACACTCCACAGAATGTCGATTCAGGCGTTTGAACCAAAACTCGTTGAAGGAAACGCCATACAGCTCCATCCTGTCGTGTGTCCGCCTTTCAACGCGGACTTTGACGGTGACCAGATGGCGGTTCATGTACCGCTTTCAGCAGCAGCGCAGGCAGAGGCAAGATTTCTCATGCTTTCGAGATACAACATCATTTCCCCAGCACACGGAAAACCGATTTCACTACCAACGCAGGATATCATCATAGGCTCTTACTACCTCACAACGGTCAGTAAAGAATTCGATTCACTGAAAGAAGAAGATGTGAAATGGAAGTTCTCTTCACCTGAAGAGGCAATGCTGGCTTACCATCTTGGATTCATAAAACTTCACACTCCGATTCTGATAAAGGCCGTTGTCAATGGTGAGGAAAAACGAATAAAGACGACACTGGGAAGAGTTATCTTCAACAGCATTCTCCCGGAAGATTTGAGAGATTACAATAGAATTTTCGACAAAAAGCAGATAAACACCCTTGTCTATGAAACGTTCAAGAGACACGGCATAGACAGAGCGGCAGATCTTTTGGATGGCATAAAAGACATCGGCTTCCACTATGCAACTGTTTCCGGGCTGACTCTCTCACTGAAGGATCTGAAGATACCACCAGAAAGAGATGAGATTCTCATAAAGACCTGGGAGAAGGTCAGAATAATCGAAGAGAACTATGAAAAAGGCTTCTTGACGGAAGAACAGAGAAAGAGTGAAATCATACGACTCTGGATGAGTGTGACAGAGGAGATCACAAAACTCACATCCAGAACGCTCGCGGAGGATCCGTTCAACCCTATATACATGATGGTGAACTCTGGTGCCAGAGGTAACATAGATCAGGTGAAACAGCTCGCCGGTATCAGAGGTTTGATGATCAAGGCGTACGACCCAAGATCCAGGGAAATAAAGTCCAAGATCTTCAAGGGTCAGGCAATACACGAAGCACTTACCTTCGATTACCCGGTCGATAAGAACCTCAGAGAGGGCGTTGACATCCTGCAGTTCTTCATATCCACCTACGGTGCCAGAAAGGGACAGGTTGACACAGCAATGAACACATCCTTCGCGGGATATCTAACTAGGCGTCTTGTGGATGTGGCTCAAAGTGTTACAGTGGCGGAACCCGACTGTGGAACCCACGATGGAATCAGAGCCATGGACCTGATGAAAGAAGGAACAGTTGTAGAAAAGATGAACGAGTTCCTCTTTGGTAGAGTGCTCGCAAGGGATATACTTGATCCAGAAACAAAAGAAGTTTTGAAGAATCCAGAAACAGGCAAAGAATACACGAGAAACACCATGCTCACGGACGACGATGCGAACTTCCTGGCTTCTTACAAAAAAATGGTTGACGTTGTGAGGTACGAAGAGATAGACATAACAGAACTCTCACTCCCCAATATGTACGCCGAGATTGCGGAACCAGTTGGAGAGTACGAAGAAGGAACGGAACTCACTTGGGATGTGGTAAAAGCCGCTAAGAACGAAGGGAAATACCGCATAAAGGTGAAGGTCTATCCTGTTGTTGGAACTGTTTACGCGGAAGAAGAACCTCTTTACGATAAAAGAGGTGAAAGACAACTTCTCGTGTACCAGGAAGTGATAAACGAGATTGTGGCGAAGATGCTCGAAGAGAATGGAATAGAAAAAGTTCCTGTAAGACCCGATATCATTGTGAGATCACCTCTCACCTGTGAGTCCGAGTACGGTGTCTGTGCTGCTTGTTACGGTATGGATCTTTCCAACCACAAGATAGTGAACGTCGGTGAATCGGTGGGAATCGTGGCCGCTCAGTCCATAGGAGAGCCTGGTACACAGCTTACGATGAGGACTTTCCACGTTGGAGGAGTCATGGGGGCGAGCGACATCGTCAGCGGTCTCACAACTGTGGAGAAGACGTTCGAACCGTACGCGTTCTTGAGAGAAGAGAAGAGCGGTGGAAAGAAAGAAATCAAAAAATACTATGGATCTGAAGCGATTCTGTGTGAAGTCGATGGTTTCGTTAAAGACATATCAACCGATGAAAGTGGTAGAACAGTGATTTACGTCGAAGATTACGCCGGTAACATCCACGCTTACAAAGTACCGAAGAGAGCGAAAGTAAGGGTAGAAAAAGGCCAGAAAGTCCTGAAAGGGGATACCCTCACCAGTGGTGCCATTGTGTGGTGGAAACTCCTGGAACTCGAATCAGAAAAAGGTGTAATGACGGCGATGAATCTGCTGAAGATCATAAAGAACGCTTACGTGCAACAGGGTGTGAGTATACACGACAAGCACTTCGAGATCATATTCAAACAGATGCTCAGCATGGCAACGATCATCGATCCAGGGGACAGCGATTACTTGCCGGATCAACTGGTGCCGCTTATGGATATAAAGAGATTCAACAGAGAAATTCTCGAAGGAAACGCGAAAGTAGAAGAGAACAGGAAGTGGGTCATAGGAAAGACGCTCGCAAAGAGAATCATCACGGAAACAGAAGAGGGAGAACTCGTGGAACTCGCGCAAAAAGGTGATGAAGTGACCGAAGAACTTTTGAAGAAGATCATAGAAGCGGGAATAAAAGAGATCGACGTCTTCGAGAAAGATAAAGTTGTGACGTACCAGATTCTCCCGAAGGAACCCATTAAGTACAAGAGAAGACTTCTGTCGCTCAAGAAAGCGGCTCTGAACTACCCCGGCTGGCTCAGTGCGGCTGCGTTCGAAGAAACTGCGTGGGTGCTGACCGCAGCAGCGATCGAAGGAAAGGTCGATCCACTCATTGGGTTGAAGGAAAACGTGATCGTAGGTCAGCTGATACCCGCAGGAACCGGTCTCGATGTCTTCGCGGGAATCCAGGTAGAAGAAACCCCAAGAGCTGCGGTGGAAGAAGAACTCGCGTGAAGAACAAAGAGAAAAAAGAAGGGGCTCCTTTCGGAGCCCCTTTTATTTTTTTATGATCTTTACTCTTCTGCTTTCCAGAGCACGTAGTAGTCGTCACCAGGTCTCATTGGGTTGTAGTACCATCCCTTGACCCAGCTTCTCTGGACTCTCACACCGAGTGGTTGGTAGAGAGGCATACCAAGGGCGTGCTTCATTGCGAACTTCTGGATCTCTTCGTAGAGTGCCTGTCTTTCTGCAGGATCGGTCTTTGCGATTGCTTCTTCTATGAGTTCGTCGAGGCTTCTACCGCCAAGATCGGGATGTGGAGTGGAGACGAACTTTCTGAAGTTTTCGCCCTGTCTTCCGGAATAAACTCCTGCACTGTGGTAGTAGGTGAAGATGAAGTTGTGAGGATCCGGATAATCTGCGAGCCATCCTATGATGAAAACAGGTACTTCTCCTCTCTTGGTTGCATCGAGATATGTGGGCCATTGAACACCTCTTACTTCAACCTTGAACTTTGGATTGATCATTTCGATGTATGCCTTCAGCATTTCCGCAGCTGCTCTTCTCACATCGTTTCCAGTGTTGTAAAGCAGTGTGATCTTGAATCCTTTCTTCCAGACTTCTCCATTCCACGCTTTCTGGAAGTACTCTGTTGCTTTCACAATATCGAAATGTGGAGCGTTGGGATCGTTCAGCAGCTCTTCGTTGAATCCAAGGAGTCCTTCTGGAAGATCTGTTGGTATCTTTCTACCAAGACCCTTGAGGACTTCATTTATGAAGGTGTCGTAGTCGAACGCGTAGATGAAGGCCTTTCTCACATTTTCATCAGTGAAGAAATCTGTTGGTATTCCGTTTCCATCGAGTTTTCCAGAGCCTATGTACTTGCTGTCTTCGGGAACGTTCCATGCGAAGTGAAGGGATGTTACTGCGAGTTCAGGAAGTCCTTTTATAACGGTGACACCGGGTTTTCCTTCCACCTGTTCGAGGTACTGGGTTGGAACAGCGCAGATATCGGCATCTCCTTGTAGGAACATCGCCCTTCTTGTGCTCCACTCGTCGATTCCCCAGATGACAACTCTTTTGATCTTCGCGGGTTCTCTCCAGTAGTTGTCGTTTCGTTCGAGGATGACTTTCTGCTGGGCTCTGTCCCATTCGACGAACTTGAAGGGTCCAGTTCCATTCATTCTCGCGTAGAGTGGAGAATCTTCTTTTCTGATATCGTGGTACTTCCACCAGGTATCGGCTCTTCCGTCCCAGCATCCTATCTCTATACACCACTCTTTGTCGAGGACGGCACTCCAGCTTGCGCTCTGGGCGAGTATGTACATGAACGGTGCAAAGGGTCTCACGAGGTGGAACACAACGGCGTCACCTTCAACTTCGATGGCAGGATCGATGTAGTCCGTGTAGATCTTTATGAGGGCGTCTTTGTACTCTGGAAGTGGTTCACCGTTTTCGTCGAAGAGTTCGCTGTAAGGCTTGCCGATCTTTTCCTCGACGAAAGTTTCCAGTGAATCCACACCGAATAGGGCTTCCCAGAGCATCCACATGGGACCCGCTGTTGGATCGAAAATGAGGCCTCTCTCAAAGCTGTATTCCACGTCTTCCGGTGCGAGATCTCCACCTTCGTGGAACTTCACACCTTTTCTGATGTAGAATTTGTAGGTTTTACCTCCGTCCAGGATTTCCCATCTTTCTGCAAGGCGTGGTTCGAATTCTGTGAGGCTCTCTCCTTTGTAGGCGATCAGGTTCTCGTACACGTTGTAGATGACTTCACCACTCGCCGTGTCATAGGCGTAGTGTGGGTCTAGAGTATCGGGTTCTCCAATGGTGGCGTCGATTATGGTGTCCGGGTTTTTCACCTCGGCCAGTGCCAGAACTGATAGGATTGCCAGGAACAGCACAAACAGTTTCCTCATAACGAAATCCCCCTTTCCAAAAATGTGATGACTCCTTACTATATTTGAATTATAGCATACTGTGCTTACCGAGGAACGACTCTGTAGCGATATTCATCCGTTAGAGGTCTGTATCCTTCATACCTTACGACAGCCCCGTTTTTAAGGACTTCCGTTATCTCGTTTTGACCGGCCTTTTCCAGTGTCGCGGTAAAATCCACTCTGTACACGAACCTGGTGTTTTCATTGAAGGGCCAGATTTTGATGATCTTCTGAAGGGGTGAGAGGAGCACAAGGTGAACACCATCGGGAATGTCTGTGCTCACACGGCAAACGGAAAGACCATCCGTCACGATGTTTCTCGAAACTCTTTTGACAAGCACAGGAAGGATCCTACCATACGTGAAGACATCGGCTATACAAGCAAAGAGCCCTGTTGGGACTTCGAGAACTGGTGTCAACGGAAATCCCATGCTTTTCTCTTCGAGTTCGGTGATATCTCCTATTTTAACGTTTGAACTTTCCTGCTCCACCTTTTCTCCAAAGAGACTTCGAATTTCCAGAATATCTTTCTCAACCTTCTTATTCAGTTCTTCCAGTGCCAGTTTTCTGTTTTCATAAAGTCCGTCGAAAGCGCCTGCTATGATCAGATTTTCTATAACGTTTCTTGGAACGCCGATTACCTTCTCCTGGAGATCTCTCACACTACTGATCGGCCTGATTTTTTCGATCTGTTCAACCAGGGTCGTTCCCAATCCTTTCACAACCGTCAGGGGAAGATAAACGTCTTTACCATGAAAGGTCAGATCTTTCCCGGAGATGTTGATATCTGGGGGATGTACTCTGTATCCTTCGTTTCTCAGTTCCTGAACGGCAAGGAAGATCTTTCCGGTGTCGGAAGAATTGTACGCGAAGTAGAGTTTGAAAAATTCTTCAAAATGATGGGCTTTTAAATATGCCGTTTGGTATGTGATGTGAGCGTATGCGACGCTGTGAGATTTGTTGAAGGCGTACGAGGAAAAGTTCAGGAGGATTTCGAGAATCTGTTCTGCGTTCTCCATACCTTTTTCATGGAGGCCTTTTTTCATCTTTTCAAGGAGTGGTTCCATTTTTTCTCTTTCTTTCTTCGCAATGGCCCTCCTCAAAATATCCGCTTCGGTGCCTGAGAGGCCCGCGAACATGGCGAGTCGCATGATCTGTTCCTGATAGATCAGAACCCCTCTTGTCTCTGGAAACATCTTCCTGAAAAACGCGGGAACATTCTTTGGATTCGAAAACATGACGTCCAGACCAGACCTCAACGGGCCAGGTCTGTTTAGGGCAAGGAGAGTGGAGAGTTCGTTCATGTTTCTGGGAGAGATTCTTCTGCACAGTTTTCTTGCCTGAAGGCCTTCAAGCTGGAACACACCGAGGGTTTTTCCTTTGGAGATGATATGGTACGTTTTTTCGTCGGAATAGTCAAAAACCTCTTTTTTGAAATCTTTTATGAACGAGAGGGTTTTAAGACCCAGTATATCGATCTTCACAACACCTATTTCTTGGAGATCGTACATGTCGTAGTCCGTTATCGGAATATTTTCTTCCGTTCTTGTAGGCAATGGAAGAGGATTTTCTGAGATCACGACTCCCGCGGCGTGAACACTGGGATGGTGTGGCAGTCCGTAAACGATTTTGTAGATTTCGTTTTTCTCTTCGAGAGACGCATCTGGAAGAACGGAGTTTATGAGGTTTTCCAGCGATTTCTCTGTGAGGTTCCCGAAGGTTGAAACCTGATAGACCTGAAAAGACTTTGATAGTTCCCTTATCAGGTCTTTTCTTTTTCTGTCTTCCACATCCACATCTATATCGGGGGGTTCCTGCCTTTCTTCGTTCAGAAAGCGTTCAAAAAGAAGGTCGTATTTTATGGGATCCACCTCGGTTATTCCACACAGGTACGCAACGAGAGAACCCACCGCACTTCCTCTTCCAGGACCGACTTTTATGTCCATTTTCTTTGCGATCTCTACCACTTTTTCCACCGTGTAGATGTACGGGGCGAAGCCCTTTCTTTTTATCACCTCGAGTTCTCTCTTCAGGCGGCTGACGTACTCTTCACCCAGCGACTCTGCCTTTTTTATTAGTAATTCGTTCCAATCTTTTGGAGGTGTGGGAAATCTGTGATTCACGCTGAGATCGTAGGCTTCTGTGTTCAAAGCGTCGGCCGCATCTTCACATTTTTCTGGAAAACCCTGAACGTCTTCGTCGAGTCCGAAGATCTTTCTCATGAAGATGCTGGCCTTTTTTTCAGAGACATCGAGATATCTTACAGGTGTTAGTTCGCTTTCATGGAAAACAGGTACGTTTTCGAGTTTATCTGTTTCTCCGTTGTAGTACCTGACCAGACTGTCGAATTCTTCTCTGTTTCTCGCGATGAAGATTCTGCTGTCTTTCCAGAGACCGTGAACTGGTATCAAGTCGTGTTTTCTCATGATCGTATTGAACTTCACAGCAGCGTGGAAGTTTCTGTCGGCAAGAACGACAGATTTCAGTCCCTTTCTTTTCAAGAGAAGGGCCAGTTTTTCGAATCGAACGACTGAGCCATCGAAAGAATAGGGAGATATCACCCATGGAATCATGACCTTTCCCTCACGTACTCATAGATCTTTCTGATGGCTTCTTTGAAGTCTTCCGGCAGGGGTGAGACAAACTCCATCCATTCACCCGTTCGAGGGTGGAAGAAACCGAGTCTCAGGGCGTGAAGCATCTGCCTTTTTATTCCGAAGATCTCATCTTCTTTCGGCTTCCCATAGATTTTGTCTCCCATGATCGGATGTCCGAGGCTTTTCATGTGCACCCTGATCTGGTGTGTTCTACCCGTTTTAGGAAAGGCGAGAACGAGCGTCGCAACGTCATCGAACCTTTTCAGAACTCTGTACTCCGTGATCGCTTCCTTCCCTGTTTCAACGACGGCCATTTTTATCCTCAGAACGGGATGTCTCGCGAGTGGAAGATCGATAACTCCTTCATCATTTTTCATTCTGCCTTTCGCCAGGAGTATGTAGGTCTTCTTCACCTTTCGATCTTTGAACTGCTTCGAGAGGCTTTGATGTGCGAAGTCATTTTTGGCTACTACCATGACACCAGAGGTCTCTTTGTCGAGCCTGTGAACTATTCCCGGCCGGAGCTTTCTTCCAACCCCCTGAAGATCTTTACAGTGATGAAGAAGAGCATTCACGAGCGTTCCGCTGAGTTTGGAGGGAACGGGATGAACGATCATGTCTCTGGGTTTGTCGATAACTACAATGTCTCTATCCTCATAAAGTACCTTCAACTCTATTTCTTCGGGCTGAACGGTTGCTTCCTGCGGTTTTTCAGGAAGGTCAACCTCTACTATCTCTCCCTCTTTCAACTTGTAACTCGGTTTTTTAATCTGACCGTTGACCTTCACTCTTCCCTCTTTTATCGCTTTTTGAATCAGTGATCTCGAGATCCACGACGGTGTCTTCTCCTTCAGAAACTGATCCAGTCTCCAGCCCTCTTCTCTTTTTTCGACCCTCCAAACTCTCATTGTCTCCACCTCTGAAGACTCCCAGTATCATAAGTGATCCCCCGACTATGATGAACACGTCCGCGAGGTTGAATACCGTTGGAAGAAAGGTCAGGTTCAAGAAATCGAGAACGTATCCAAATCTGATCCTGTCGAGGAGGTTGCCGAGGGCTCCTCCCAGAATGAAACCCATGGCTATTCTTTCCAGTCTGCTGAACTTGAAAATGTAAGGAATTAGAGAGAGAAAAACAACAACAAACATCACGGTCCAGAGAAGATGTTCGGAAAGATTTTTAAACAGCCCGAGTGCGATTCCTCGATTGGTTGCTTTCACGAATCTCAAAAAACCTGGAACTATGAAGAAAGTTCCGTGTATCCCGCTTGCTATCCGCTTTGTGAGCTGATCCAAAACAATCGTGAGAACCATCACAAATGCCATTTACTTCACCTTTCTGTAGATGAACGGTTTGTATATCTCAAATCCCAGTTCCTTGTAGTTGAAAATTCTTTCGGTGTTTCCGACGAAGAAGAAACCTCCCAGTTTCATGGATTCAGCGAACTTCCTGTAGAGCTCATTTTTCGCTTCTGGTTCGAAGTAAATAACCACGTTTCGACACAATATCAGATCGAAGTTCTTTTCGAACGGATCTCTCAAAAGATCGTGCCTTTTGAATTCCACGATTTTCTTCACAGAATCTTTTATCCTGTACCTTCCATCTGGTAGCTTCTCAAAGTATTTTTCCAGGTATTCCTTTGGAGTGCTGACGAAGGCCCTTTCTTCGTAAATCCCTTCCTGGGCTCTTCTAAGCACGCCGATGTCGATGTCCGTTGCCAGAATACGAGTTTTATAGGAAAGATTGAGTTCGTGAACCAGGATGGCCAGGGAGTACGGTTCCTCTCCAGAGGAACAACCCGCGCTCCAGAACTTCATCCTAAGGGAATTTTTTGCAATCAGAGGAATGATTTCATCTCTCAGTTCCCACCATTTTTCCGGATTTCTGAAGAACTCTGTCACGTTTATCGTCATCTTATCCATGAATTCATCGAGGTACTTCTTGTCCTTTGTGAGCATGTTTATATACTCTCTGTAATCTACGTTGTACTTCCTGAGAAGAAGTTCTGTTCTGCGCTTTACCCTCTGCGGTTTGTAAGAAGAGAGGTTCAGCCCGAACCTCTTTTCAATTTCTTTCACGAACCATTCGAATTCCTCCTGAGGAAATTCCTTCCACTCAAAATTCGATTGAAATTTGAAAGGCCCAATTTTCTTTTCCGATCTTTCCTCCTGCATGGAATCTTCCCACCTTCCAACTTCCTTCTACGTAGTCGCTGTTGATGAAGATCCATCCGTTTTCCTCGAGCAACGTCAAACCGGGTTTGAATTCTCCATCGTAAAGAAGACGGACCACTGCTTTTTTACGCTCGAAGATCAAACCAATCCAGTTTGAAACACCAACTTTTAAACTCCCAAGTTCCAACCAGACACCGGGTTTTTCGTTTTCAACGAAGAGTTCGAGGCCTGTATCGAATACTTTGAAGTTCAGACCGATATGGTAGTTACCATCGTTCGACAAAACGAGAAACACAGGTTTCTCCGTGAAGAAGAAAACATTTTCTCCGTTCCAGATACTACCCATGAAACCAAGTCTCACGTTCCAGCTCTTTTTGAACGGTACAAAAGATGCCTTCAAAACTGTCGGTGCGTGATATTCGAATGAAAAATCATCGATTCCGAATCGGAAATAAACAGGATTGCCGTAAATGAAAGGAAGGAGAGAAAGCTCCCCTTCCGAAAAACTTGCAAAAAAATCGAACCTGAATTTTCCTTCTATGAAATCTGTTTTGAGTTCGGGAGACAGCACGAAACCCAGTGTGGGAGAACCATTATAAACTCCTGCTCCCACTTCGATGAAACCAGCGTATGCAGAGACAGTTACTAAAACAAACAAAATCAGGGTTATCCTTCCAGCCTGGAAAGTATCTCCTCCATCTCTTTGTCGTCCATTTCAAAGTTCGAATACACTTCCTGCACGTCGTCCATATCTTCCAGCGCGTTGAGAAATTCAAGAACTTTTTCGGCATCTTTGCCTGTGACTTTCACCGTGTTTTTAGGGATGAATGTTACCTTAGATTCCACCTCGTAACCGGCTTCTTCCAGCTTGCTCTTCACTTCTGAGATGTTCTCAGGTGCTGTGATTATCTGTATTGGATCTTCTGTGTCTTTTATGTCTTCCGCACCCGCGTCTATAGCGATCATCATGAGTTCTTCCAGATCTTTCACCTTATCTCTCGAGATTTCGATAACACCCTTTCTTTCGAATATCCAGCTCACCGAACCGCTTTCCGCAAGGCTGCCACCGTATTTGTTGAACAGATGCCTGAGCTCCTGAGCGGTTCTGTTTTTGTTGTCTGTGAGCGCTCTGATGTACACGGCGACTCCTCCGGGTGCGTATCCTTCGTAGATCACTTCCTGGTAGTCTACTCCCTCGAGTTCTCCTGTTCCTCTCTTTATGGCTCTTTCAATGTTTTCTTTGGGCATGTTTTCCGCCCTTGCTTTTTCAACTGCCGCTCTCAATCGCGGATTTGTTTCTATGTTTCCTCCTCCTTCTCTTGCCGCAACGATGATTTCTCTGATTAGTTTTGTGAAAATCTTGGATTTCTTCGCATCCTGGGCCATCTTCCTGTGTTTAATATTGGCCCACTTGTTATGACCTGACATCATTCCACCTCCTGCTGTCCTTTATATTTTAACACCACGATTGTCATATCATCATGTTGCTGGGCATCTCCTATAAACGACTTAACGTTTTTTCTCAGCATCTCCAGCAATTCGGCGGATGTTTCACCCTTGAATTCCCTCAATATATTTTCCAGCCTTTCGTATCCGAATTCTTCGCCCGCTTCGTTCCTCGCTTCTGTCAATCCGTCGGAGTAAGATATAACGAATGTACCAGGTTTCAAATGAATAGAGTGTTTTTTGTATTCCCACTCTGTTATACCGATTGGGATTGCAGAAGCTTCAAGCTTGACGAGCTCTCCTTTATGCAAGAAATAAACTGGATTGTGTCCTGCGTTTATAAGATTCAAAGTTCCATCTGGAGATATTTCTATAAAAGCCATCGTTACAAAACGATCGTTTGTCATATCTTCACAGAGAATGGAGTTCAACCTGTTCACGAGTCTTTCTAGATTGGGACACGTGGTGACCAGTACTTTCAGATAACTCCTCACGGCACTCATGAGCAGAGCCGCCGGTACACTCTTTCCTGCCACATCACCCACGACTGTGAGAAATCTTTTCTCCTGTGACACGAAGAAATCGTAATAATCTCCACCAACCTGAACAGCGGGTTGAGAACAAGCATCCGCTTCTATGAAACCAATCTCTGGAGTTTTCCGGGGAAGAAGATTGGACTGTATCTGCCTTGCTATGTTCATTTGTTCTTCCAACCTTTCGCGTTCTATTTCCTTTTTGAGAAAATCCAGTCTGTCGAGAGCGCTCGCTATGTATCTTGCTGTCATCTCAGCTATCTTTCTGTCGCCAGCGGTGAAAACTCCTCCGTCTTCTTTTCCAGCGAAGCACACGTATCCGTAGTATTTGTTTCCTTTTATCGGTACAAACAGAAGATTTGAAAATTTCTCAGATTTTCCAGGCTCTATCAGAACGGTCTTTTCTTCATTTCCTATTTCCGCTTCTATTTCTTCTCTGTTTAGATCTCCAGATGTTAGCTCACTTTCAAGATGAACAAGGTAGCTTTCGAATTTTATCACATTCCTGAGGAGTCGAATAACCTTTTCCAGTTTGTCCTGCAAGTTCAAAGGAAATTCAAATGTTCCGAAAATCTCCGAGATTTCGAGCAGGGTTGATATTTCTTCGTACGAGCGCGAAAGTTCTTCGATCTGGGCTTCCATGAACATGGCCTGCTCTTCTAAGCTTTTTCGATATTCGTTTATCTCGTACTCCAGGATCTTCAAAAGATCATCTATTCCTTTCAAACAGTTGTGTTCAACACTCAAGATTTCAGCGATTCTTTCGCAAATTTCCCTTTCATTCATTTAGTAGATGCTTCACCTCCTCGATGAACTGGGAGGGACTGAATGGCTTTCTCATGACCTTTCTGGCACCCAGGGAAAGTGCCAGAGATTCGTCCTCTTCACCGCCCTTTGCCGTGAGGACTATCACCGGAATTCCTTTCCATTCTTCTTTTTCTTGAAGTTTTTTCAACACGGTAAACCCATCCATCACGGGCATCATTATGTCGAGAACTATCAGGTCTGGTGTGAATTCTGAAAGCTTTTCCAGGGCTATCTGCCCGTTTTCCGCTTCTATCACTTCGTATCCTTCTTTTTTCAGATTGAAAGAAACTATTTTTCTCAAAACCGCCGAATCGTCAACAAGAAGAATCCTTTTAGACACACGCACCCCTCCTTTCGAGGAGAGAAGAAAGAGGACCGTGTTCGGTCATGGCCTCTTCACATATGGGTAAGAAAAAAGTTCCTTCTTCTGCAAGAAGCAACGGGTTTATCAGTTTCTCCCTCTTTTGAGTATACCTGAAAATGTGATATTTTTTTCTACTCGATACTTCAAAATCCAGAAGACTCTCTTTGAACGAAATCTTTTTGTTCTTTTTCAAAATTACTTTTTCCAGATCCATGGGTTTTTCTGAGATCACCAAAAAACGATACGCGTTGACTAGTTCGTTGATGTTTCCATCGAAGATCCATGCACTTTCTAAAGCGAAATCCTTTGGGAGAATGCTTTTCAGAGTCTCTATGTGTTTTTCTGAGATGTTTTTCACAATGAGTTCCACATAGAAAGCAAGGTTCACCACACCCACCGGCATGGCGTCGAGGAAGCTCATTTTCGGTTTTGGGTGGAAACCTTCCGTGAAAACGATCGAAAAATCTGCTCTCCTTATGGATCTTTCCACGAGTTTTATGGACTCAAGTGTTGAGAGAAATCTCCTCATTCCTTTTTTCTTGAATCTGAGAACGATCTTCATTTTGTCACTTCCTTCGGATAGCGGTAAATCAAGAGGAATGCTATACCAATGAATATCGGAAGGTAATAGGTGGAAATCCTCCAGATGAGAATGGAGGCGAGTGTTTTTTCGGAAGAATTCAAAATCTTGGAAAAAACGATCTGATAAACCGCTTCCACTCCTCCACTCGCTCCAGGAGTGGGTATGTAAAACACGACCAAACTCAAGAAATAGAAGAGGCCTGTGACATCGAGGAAACCTATTTTTCCGGATGTGAGCCAGATGGCAAGGTAGAGAACAAAAGATTGAACAAGCAGGGAAATGAAAGTGAGAGGAAAATCAAAAAACATAAAGCCGCTTTTCCAGAGTACTTGAACACTTTCCTTCAATTTTTCTGTCCATTCGAGAAATCTGGTATCCCAGTCTTCTGCTTTGGTGATCTTTTTGATGAGTCGATCTATCCATCTTATTCTTTTGAAAGCGTTAAAAAGACGTGCGATGAGGGGAGGATTTATCAGCGCAGACATCAAAACAGCAATGAACGATACGCTGATGAGGTACGCGAGAAGTATCAACTTTGAAGTCAAAAGTGCGTTCGAGAAGAGAAAGTTTCTGTATCTCACAAGGCCCAGAATCGAAAGAACAGTAACGGAGATCAGGTATTCTACAAATCTGGAAAGAATCACGTTCACATTGTGTTCAGATTTGAAACCCATTTTTGAGAGGTGATACGTCTGGAAAAACTGTCCTCCAAAATAGAAAGGGGTGAGCATGCTGAAGACAAAACTCATGTAATTGTTGAAGAAGGCATCGTACAGTGGAAACTTCTCTTTCCACACAAATGAGTAGAGCCATTTCATCCTGAGAGAGTCTATGACGATAGAAAAAACAAATGTTCCGCAGAGAAGGAACATGTAAAGGAGAGATTTCAAATGAAAATATCTGGAAAATTCAGCGGGATCCACTTCCCTGAAAATAAAAACAACGGCGAGAAATCCAAAAGCCAGTGCCAGAATTATGTTGATCCACTCTTTTTTACTCAGATTTTTACAACCTCCTCAGAGAGGATTCAAGGGATGCGAGCAGATCTTCAACGGTTTCCATCCAGTCTTCGACCTGAGCGATTCCGTACTCGAGAATCGGTTGTTTCGTCCAGTCTAATCTCAGGAACTTTCTCTTCAATCTTTTAAGAAGTCTCTCCGCACCTTCTTTCGATGTTCCAGGAAGAACGATCATTATTTCGTTTCTCTTTAGAAAATCGAATCTATCAGAGGACCTCAAAAGTTCCCGGAGGATTTCATAGACGCGTCTCGCTGTGCCGTCATCTTCGAAGAAGAGATAGATAACAGAAAGTGGAAATCCGTATCGCTTTGATTTTTCGAATTCGTCTTCGAGATAGCTGAGGATACCAAATGGGAATATCAGGTACACCTTCATCATTTCGAATTTTCTTCTCAGCAAAAAGTCCGGAAGGCGTGGATCGATCACGTCCAGCACACCTTCCGGGATATTTTCAGGTACGTTCTTTGAAACCAGAATCACCCACCGACCCTGTTTTTTCAAATCGTCGGTGATGATCACATCCGCCGATTCATTTATGAAAAAACCTGCCTCTTGAACGATACTGGCTATTCGTTCACGGAGTTTTTCATCTTCCAGATCAATCTTCACTTTCATTTCACCATCTCCAGGAAGTATCTGTGCAGTCTCAAATCGTCGGTGAGTTCTGGGTGAAACGTGCACGCGAGTATATTTCCTTCTTTCACTAGAACAGGATCATAGTCGTAAGTTGCCAGAATTTCCACATTCTTTCCTGTTTCAACGATCCTCGGAGCCCTTATGAAAATGGCTCTGAACGGATCTTTTCCTACAGCGGGTATCTCTACAAACGTCTCAAAACTTTCGACCTGTCTTCCGTAGGCATTTCTTTCAACGGTTATGTCCAAAACTCCTAGTTTTTCCTGAGAGTAGTTTTTGATGCGCTTTGCGAGAAGGATCACACCGGCACACGTTGCAAAGACGGGAAGGCCGTTGTTTATTCTTTCCACCAACTTTTCATCCATATCCATCTCTTTGAGAATTCTTATCATGGTGGTCGATTCTCCACCGGGCAGAATGAGGCCATCCACCATGTCCAGCTGCTCTGGAAGTTTCACTATCAGGGTCTCAACTCCGAGTTTATGGAGAGCTTCCACGTGTTCTCTGACGTCTCCCTGAACACCCAGAACGCCTATCTTCATTCTTTACCACCCTCTCTCCTGCATTCTCACTTCGAGTTCTTCGACATCGAGCCCTCTCATCGGCTCTCCTATGTCTTCGGAGATCTTGAGGAGTATCCTTGGATTGTCCCAGTAGGTAACGGCCAGCACCATGGCTTTCGCCATCTTTCTCGGATCCTTGGACTTGAAGATACCGGATCCCACGAACACTCCATCTGCTCCGAGCATCATCATGAGAGCCGCATCCGCAGGAGTTGCCACACCACCCGCTGCGAAGTTCACAACGGGAAGTCTTCCAAGTCTCTTGACCTCTCTGAGAAGCTCGACGGGAGCTCCTATTTCTTTTCCGTAAGCGACGAGTTCTTCGTCTTCCATCTTCGTCACCTGTTTTATCTGTTCCATCACCCTTCTCATGTGCTTCACTGCTTCTACAACGTTTCCCGTTCCGGCTTCTCCCTTCGTTCTGATCATGGCTGCACCTTCCGCTATTCTTCTGAGAGCTTCCCCGAGATCCCTTGCACCGCAGACAAAGGGCACTTTGAATTCGTGTTTGTTGATGTGGAACCTGTCGTCAGCTGGTGTGAGGACTTCGGATTCGTCGATGAAGTCAACTCCGAGTTCCTCCAGTATCTTTGCTTCGGCTATGTGACCGATTCTCACCTTCGCCATCACAGGGATGGACACTGCTTCCATGATTTCTCTGATCTTTGCGATGCTAGCCATCCTTGCGACTCCACCTTCTTTTCTGATATCGGCGGGAACCCTTTCGAGGGCCATGACGGCGACTGCTCCCGCTTCTTCTGCGATCTTTGCCTGTTCAGCAGAGGTGACGTCCATGATGACGCCACCCTTGAACATCTCCGCAAAACCTTTCTTTATGATCCAGGTGCCCTTTTTGATTTCCATTCCATCCACCTCCTCACTCTTCTTCCCAGTAGCGCTTCTCCACTTTTTTCAGTCTGGGGTTTTCTATCTTGTACCTTCCCACCTTCGCACAGTGTCTACCATTGACTTCAACGATATCGGCTGTGATGTCCACTTTCTCCCTCAGAAGGCGAGATCCAACACCATAAGCATCTGCAGGAACTCCGAGTCTTTCGAAGAGATCTATCTTCTTCTCGTCGAATCCTCCAGAGACGACTATCTTCAGATCCTTGAGCCCCACTCTGTCGAACTCCTGACGGGCTCTCCAGACGAGTTCCGGGCACACCCCAAAGGAAGACTCGTCCTTTGGTACCACGGATTTATCTCTTAGATTCCCGGAAGTGTCGAACCTCACACCCCATATCTTGTTCTTTCCGGGACCTATGATCGGTGAAGGATCTGTCACTCCGAGTTTGAACGGCTTTTTCATCACGTACTCGTAGAATTTTTCGATGACCCTGAAGGTCGTTCCTATCACATCGTTGTCCCAGTCCACAAGAATGATCCTGTTCACGTCTTCCTCCATGTGAATATCGAACGCGATGGCAGCATCTTCGGTCTTTCCGTCGTAGCAAGCTATCAGAGCATGCGGCATCGTTCCCATCGATTTGACGCCCCAGTAGTCCGCGTTCGCGTCCGTCGAAACTCCAAAAGCTCCGGCCTTGAGCGCTGCGTAGCCGTCCGTTGCTTGGACCCAGTAGTGATCGAAACGGGCGCTGAAGAAAAGCACGGGTTTTCCTCTCGCCGCTTTCACTACTTTCTTGACGGCAGTCGCCGTGCTGGTTGCTCTTGCAATCACCCCAAGGAGAACCGTCTCAAGATACCCGAAATAGGTGGGATCTCCTTCTATCGTCATTACTGGCTCTCCTTCTTTCGCTTCCTCGCCGTCGTAGAGGGCGTGTACTTCTATTTCTTCCCATTTGTCAACCCACAGATCGTTCAATTTCAATCTGAGGTCCCACTTTTTCTGAGTGAGCTCCAGAATCCTCTGAACGTTCATTTCAACTGAAGCTGCCTGCATTTCTTTGTCTATTTTCAAGATCTCCTCGAAGAGCTCTCTTGCTTTTTCTTCGTCTCTGTAGTATCCTGTGCAGAACTTCAAGATGGCGAGAGCCTCGTCAATTCCACAGATAGTAGCGTCTTTTCTCGGAAAGAACTGGTAGTACACCCGTGGATGGTGGTTGTCTTTCTTCAGGACTTTCACGTAGTTTATGAAATAAATATCGGAGTAGTAACCGTTTCTGATGCGGTCGATGGGAACCTTGAAGACCTCTGGACTGAGTCTTTTCACATTGATCACCTCAGATGAGTTCTGCTCCTAAGATTTCTTTCATTTCTCTCAGTGCAAAACGGTGAAGCCCTTCATCGTAAGAAGCAACGCCTTCAGTGATTATTTTAACAGGGATATCCCTGTTTCTCAACTCTTCAACGGTGAAGAGTACACAAATGTGTGTTACAACTCCACAGACGTAGACTTCGTCTATTTCGTTGTCCCTGATTACCTTTTCAAGATTTGTGTTGTAGAAGGCACTGTATCGGTTTTTCTTCACAGAGAAGTGATTGGGATAGTCTTCCAGGGCTTTCTCGAGCTTTTCGGTGAGTCTTGCACCATCGGTGTTCGCAACACAGTGTTTCGGCCAGAGGCTGAATTCTCTGTCTTCAGGATCATGCCAGTCTTGGGTGGTGATGATGGGGAGGTTCTCCTTTTTGAACTCTTCAACCCATTTCAAAACGGGGTCGATCACCCTTTCCGCACCCTCGAAGTAGAGAGCACCTCCTCTGTCCACGAAATCTCTCTGAAGGTCTATCACAAGAAGCGCTCTCACGTTTTCACCCCCTAAAAAGAAAAGCCCCGTGCGGGGCTGGCGGAGGCGGTGGGACTCGAACCCACACGGGCCTTCCGGCCCACCGGTTTTCAAGACCGGCTCCTTAGCCAGTTCGGACACGCCTCCAGTTTTAAATTATACAACAAAACAAACCCCCCGGCAAGTGCCGGGGGTTGATTTATGATGGTTTGGATTAGAATGCAACGGAAGCTTTCAAGTAGAGGTACCAGGTGAAGTAATCGTTGATATCAGCAGTACCATCACTATTGGAATCAAACAATGTTCCGAAGAAGAATCCTGTTGTGAGAGGTCCGTAGACGTAGCTGGTGTCAACGTTGTATCCAAGTTCGTTGGTGTCAACTTTGTACTGTGCAGCTGCTTTGACTTTGAGATTCTCAACAGCTGTGACTGTCAGGTTGGCATCGATGGTGACATTAGTAGCAGAAGCGACAGCATCATCCCAGGAAGCGCTCACATTTGCCTCTGCCATATCGGAGTCGTAAGCAAGAGCAAGCGTCACAGGCAGGCTGAAAGAATTGGCATCAAGATCGTAAGTCGGTGTCAGTTCTGCACTGAAGGTCACTTCATCGGTGACACCAGCTTCCGCTTTGAGACCAACTTTCACGAGTTTGGATCCCCAGGGTGCTGTCCAGCCATCGCCATCAACAGAATCATCGTCGTAGTATGTGGGGGCTCCTTCAGAATAGACAAAGTATGGAGACACCGTCAGAGTAACAGGTTCCATTTCAAAGGACTTGCTGTACTGTGCTTCTACCAGGTACATGCTGGTTGCTTCGTAGGCGTAGGCAAGATCGACCACGAGATTTTCAAGGATGTCTTTTCCAGTGAGATTCAAGTGGGCAGCATAGCCATACGCGCTTGTAGCATTGTTCGTATCGGTATCATAGAACGCACCAAAGAGTGTTGCATCGAGAAGATCAAGGTTTGTCACGCCGAGTTTCAGAGCAACGGCATCGTCGAAGTAGTTGTTGGTATCATTCGTGGCGTTGGTGAGATCTGTCTCAGACACAATGTCTGCAAAGTAGGCGGTCAGAGAAATTCCTTCAAGACCAAGTTTTGGCGTAAATTCAAGTGCTCTGTCTCCTACGTAGTAGAACACATAGCCATCCCCATAGATATCAGAGTTGTAGTAAGTGAGATCGAACAGATCTGTTGTGACAGCTATCTTGCTGAGAGAAGCGGTTGGTCCAAGGACGTCAATGGAAAATTCTGCTGTAATGGTAGCAGGTGCTGTTACACTGCCAGAGCTTGGAGAAATGGACACAGACAAATCACTAATACCACCTTCAAGATCGATGCCTTCTTCATCGAGGTACGCGTTGAAGTAGCCAGTTCCAGAGACATTGACTTTAACGACGTCTTCGTAGGCAAACGCTGCTGTGACTAAAAGACCCAGTACCAGGAAAAGAGCGAGCAACTTCTTCATAACATCTTACCTCCCCTCAGAATAAATTTTGGTTTTATTTACCACTGATTGCGATCAGAATGAGACCGAGAATTCCAAAGAACGCGCCTGTGAGGATGCTGAGATTTCTGTTGTAAGCCTTCACGCTTTCGATTTTGCTTTCGAGTTCTGTTTTCACCTGATCGATTTTTTCGTTGGTTTCGTCGTATTTCAGATTGAGGTCTTCTTCAAGAGAAGATATTTTGCCGTACACGTTGATGATGTCCTGTTCGTGAAGATCAACCATCTTCTGTATCTCTGCGTCTTTTTCCTTGAGAGCGGAAATCTCATCGTTCAATTTGCTTTCTGTGTCGAGGAGTTTTGTGTAGACCATGTTCAACGTTTTCTCCTGTGACTCTATTTTAGCAGAAAGTTCGGCCTTCGTGTCAAGTATTTTTTTGTTGAGATCTTCGTTGAGTGCAGCGACTTTGTTGTAGAGGTTTATGATGTCTTTTTCGTGAAGTTCGACCATTGCGGAGATTTCTTCATCTTTCCTGGAGAGTTTCTCTTCTGCCGCGGCGATTTTGTTGTTGAGTTCTTCGTTAACGGAACTGATCTTGTTGTAGATGTTTATGATGTCTTTCTCGTGAAGGTTGACTATTCCTTCGAGATCGGCGATCTTGTTTCCAAGGTCCTTTTCAAGGGCTGCGAGTTTTTCGTTCACTTCGGAGATCTTTGCGTCCACATTCTCCTTGTATCTTTCGTAGTCTCTGGAGAGATTTCCAAGTTTGAGCCCGATGTTGTTCACAACTTCTCTGTTGAGCGAGATCTCTTTGTCGAACTCCATCTCGATCTCTTCTTTCACAGAATCGATCTTCTCGAGCAGTTCTCTTTCGGTTTCTGTGAGATTGGCCTGAGTGGTACCTATCTGGGATGCCAGAGTGTCCAGTATGCCGGTGAGACCGTTAACCTTCTCCTCGAGGGCCATGTACTTGTCGGAGAGATTTCCAACAACCTGTGCCAGATCACCTGAAGCACCTGCAAGCATCTTCTGTTCGATGAAATCGAGGAGCCTGCTCACCGCAGTCGCTGCTTCGTATCTGGTGATGTACCTGTCCCCTTTGAACTCGCCGTCCGGATAACCTATGAAGATACCCCTCTGCCACAGCTTCCAGACGTACTCGTAAGCCCAGTGATCTTTTGGAACATCAGGGAAGAACGCGAACATCGCTGAGAAGAAAACGGACAGCATTGCAACGGTAAGAAGAACTCTCTTCATGGGACAAACCTCCCTTCTTATTGATCACAGTTAAATCCTGTGGTGATTATACCATCCCGTCCAAAGGAAATTCAAGAGTTTTCTAAAGTTTTTTTGTCTCTCCACCTGATATTCTGTAGAACTTCCTCTTTCCAACTCTCAAAACTCGCTCTCCATCAGGTTCTACAGTGAATTTTATGTCCTCTATCCTCTCTCCGTCGATGTACACTCCACCTTGAGAAACGAGTCTTTTAGCCTCACTTTTGCTGGATGCAGCTCCTATCTCCACGAGGAGATCCACGATGTTCTTATCCTGAGAAATCTCAACGACCGGCATCTCGTCAGGAATTTCTTTCTTTTGAAAGACTTTCACGAATTGTTCCTGGGCCTTCTTTGCGTTTTCCTCTCCGTGGAAGAAACGGGTTATTTCGTACGCGAGAACCATCTTTACGTCTCGTGGATTGATCGTTTTTTCCTTCATCTTTTTCTCGTACTCTTCGATCCGTTCTTCTGGGATGTTCGTGAGAAGGTGCATGTATTTTATGATGAGTTCATCAGGTATGGACATGAGTTTCCCGTACATCTCCTCGGGCGGATCGTTGAAAGCGATGTAGTTTCCGTAGCTTTTGCTCATCTTCAATTTTCCGTCTGTTCCCTCGATGATCGGCATCGTCATGACGATCTGGGGCTCTTGACCGTATTCTTCCTGTATCTTCCTTCCCACAAGGAGGTTGAAAAGCTGATCCGTTCCGCCGAGTTCCACATCTGCCTGGATGGCAACGGAATCGTAGGCCTGTGCGAGCGGGTACAGAAACTCCGATACGGCGATGGGAATGCCTTCTTTGAATCTCTTTGCGAAATCGTCTCTCTCGAGCATCCTCGCAACCGTGTACTTTGAAGCCAGAACGATCACATCCGCGAAGGTCATCCTGTCGAGCCATTCACCGTTGAATCGAAGCTCCGTTCTTTCTGGATCCAGTATCTTGAAGGCCTGTTCCTGATAGGTCTTTGCGTTCTCCAGAACCTCTTCTTTGGTCAGCATGGGACGCGTTTCGTTCCTTCCAGAGGGATCACCAATGCGTGCGGTGAAGTCTCCTATGATCAGAACGACCGTGTGACCGAGCTCTTGAAACTCTCTCAACTTCCTCAGAACGACCGCGTGACCCAGATGCAAATCGGGCCTTGAGGGATCCACGCCGAGTTTCACGCGGAGTTTTCCCTTTCTTTTTATTCTGTCGAGGAGTTCTTCTTCGCTTATGAGGTCAACAACATTTCTTTTGAGAATTTTCACCTGTTCTTCCGGCGTCATCCCATCACCTCGTTAGGACGAAAGCTGTTACTACGCAGGAAACGAAAAAGAGTACAGACAGGACAAGAGTGATCTTTCCACCGGTGTCGAGGCCTTTCCTCCTTCCAAAAACGGTGTGAAGTCCTCCACTTCCGAAGGCACCACCGAGCTCTGAGAATTTCGACATCTGTACCTGGACCATGTAGATGAGAGCCACGCTTATGATGGTGTGAACGATTAGGAAAAACGTCTTCATCACTACACCTCCCTGGGCATTATAACACGTTCTTCAAGAATCTTCCGGTGTAAGAGTGAGGATTCTTTGCTATTTCCTCTGGTGTTCCCGTTGCAACTATGTAGCCACCTTCTTTTCCACCTTCAGGACCGAGATCTATGATGTGGTCTGCGTTTTTTATGACATCGAGATTGTGTTCTATCACGATTACGGTGTTTCCTCTATCTACCAGCCTGTGGAGAACTTCCACGAGTTTTCTCACGTCTTCAAAGTGAAGTCCCACAGTTGGTTCGTCGAGTATGTAGAGGGTTCTTCCCGTATCTCTTTTTCTCAACTCAGAGGCGAGTTTGATTCTCTGCGCCTCACCCCCGGAGAGGGTGGTGGCTGGTTGCCCGAGTTTCACGTATCCCAAGCCCACATCGTGCAAAACCTGAAGCGTTCTCTTTATAGAGGGTATGTTCTTGAAGAACTCCAGCGCTTCATCCACCGTCATATCGAGTATATCAGAAATGTTTTTTCCTTTGTAGGTTATCTCGAGTGTTTCTCTGTTGTATCTCTTTCCCTTGCAAACATCGCACTCCACGTACACATCGGGAAGGAAGAGCATTTCTATCTTCACGTAACCCTGACCCTGACAGGCTTCACATCTTCCTCCCTTCAGATTGAAGCTGAATCTGCTCTTGGTGTAACCACGTGCCTTAGCAGCGGGGGTCATGGCAAAGAGGCTTCTTATTTCGTCGAACACCTTGGTGTAGGTAGCCGGGTTGCTCCTCGGTGTTCTTCCAATGGGAGATTGATCTATCGCGATCACCTTGTCGATGTTCTCGTGTCCTTCGATCGAATCGAATTCTCCAGCGGGAAGTTTGGTTTTGTGAAGGAGATTCATCAACGCCGGGTAGAGCGTTTCCATGACGAGGGAAGATTTTCCAGATCCCGACACTCCCGTGACACAGACGAAGACACCGAGGGGAATCTCAACGTCTATGTTCTTCAGATTGTTGTGACGAACGCCTTTGATCTTCAAAGACGCGTAAGGAAGCCGCCTCGTTTTGTTTACTGCGATCTTTCTTTTCCCCGAGAGGTATTCACCCGTCAGAGAGCTGTCTGGATTTTTCAAAAGTTCATCCACGGTACCCTGGAAGACGACCCGACCACCGTTCGTTCCCCCGCCCGGTCCGATGTCTATGATGTGGTCAGCGTTCCTGATCACTTCCTCATCGTGTTCCACCACTATCACCGTGTTTCCAAGATCTCTGAGCTTTTTGAGGGTTTTTATCAGTCGCTCTGTGTCCCTTGGGTGGAGTCCAATAGTCGGCTCGTCCAGAACGTAGATGACTCCCGTGAGACCCGAACCTATCTGTGTTGCGAGCCTTATTCTCTGAGATTCTCCTCCAGAGAGTGTGGTGGCGGATCTGGAGAGAGTGAGATATTCGAGTCCAACGTCCACGAGGAATTCGAGCCTTTTTTCTATTTCCTTCAGGAGTTCTCCCACGATTTCTCGCTCTCTTTCGGTGAGATTCAGATTCTTCAAAAATTCGAGTTCTTCTGAGATAGAAAGCTCGGTGAACTCGTGTATGTTCAAACCGTTTATCTTCACAGAGAGGGCTTCCCTGTTCAGTCTTTTCCCACCGCAGACGGAGCAGGTTCTCTGTACGATGAAGTTCTTTTCCAGCCACTCCTTCATCTCGGGAGATTCCGTTTCTCTGTGCCACCTCTGAACTTTTGGAACCACTCCTTCGAAACGATCATCTCCGTACAAGATGAACTCTTTCACATCTTCAGGCAGATCTTTGAAGGGAAGGTGAGGGGAAACACCTCGCTTTTCTATCTCCCTTGCGACCCATCTCGAGAGCCTTCTGTCCCATCTGTACGGAATGATCGCACCTTCGAGAACGCTCTTCTCTTCGTCTATCACGAGGGATGGATCCACCTCAAATGTGAAGCCGAGGCCGTGACAGTTCGGACACGCACCGTACGGACTGTTGAAAGAAAACAGCTTTGGTGTGATCTCTGGAAACCCGATACCACACACCGGGCACATGAGGTTTTCGCTGAAGATCTTGCATTCTCCGGTGTCGACGTTTCTGATCTCGACGAATCCTTTTCCTTCCCTCATTGCTAGCTCGAGACTGTCCAGTATCCTGTGTTCGTTTCTGGTTTCAAGGATCAACCTATCGACCACCAGCTTCACAGTGTGTCGTTTGTTCTTGTCGAGTTCCGGCACTTCCTCGAGCCTGTAAATCTCGCCGTCTATTTCTATTCTCGCGAATCCTTTGGAGATGAACTCTTCGATCTCTTTTTTGAATGTTCCTTTCTTCTCCGTCGCAACTGGTGCGAGTATGTAGATTCGACTCCCCTCTTTGAAAGAATTGAACAAATCCTGAAGGATCTCATCGATGCTCTTTTTCTCGAGAGGCCTTCCGCACTCAGGGCAGTGGGCTTTTCCTATCCTCGCGTAGAGCACCCTCAGGTAATCGTAAATTTCCGTCACCGTTCCAACGGTCGATCTGGGATTGTGAGAGACGGTTTTCTGATCTATGGCTATGGCGGGGGAAAGCCCTTCTATCTCGTCAACATCGGGTTTTTTCAGGTTGCCGAGGAACTGTCTCGCATACGTAGAAAGTGACTCCAGATATCTTCTCTGCCCTTCGGCGTATATCGTGTCCATGGCGAGTGAAGACTTCCCCGATCCTGAAACTCCCGTTATGACAACAAGCCTGTTCTTTGGAATCCTCACGGTTATGTTTTTCAGATTGTGAATTCTTGCTCCTTTCACCACGATTTCGTTCACAGGATCACCCCCAAAACGAGGGCGCCGAGGATCAGAGTCAGCACCAGTGGGAGGAACACCTTCTTTAGAATGTCGAACACCTCTACCTCGAAGAATTTCGCAGACAGCACGACGCACAGATGAACCGGAGACAGTATGACACCACCCACAGCGAACATGTAGGTGTACACGGCGTACTTGCTGCTGAACACCTCCATCAAAACAGGAAGAGAAATACCGACGGCTGCCTGTGTGATACCCGTGGAGATTCCCGACACGAGAGGTAAAAAGATGAGAAGGATCCAGGGAGAAAGATTCCATCTGACAAATTCAGCCGCGATGCCTTCACCCACGCCGGAGTGTTCAACTATGACCTTGTAGATGTAAACAAGAAAAAGGACGAGAAAAACATCCCACTTATTGAAAACCTGCTTCAGAGTCTTTAGAAGGTATCTTCTCCTGAATACCGCATAACCCGATGTGCTCAAAAGAAGTGCGAACCATCCTGGAACTTTGAAAATAAGTATGAGAACACCCGTTCCCAGAACGGGTATCAGTGGAAGAAGATTGAAGAAAGATCTGGGTTTAGAGAGACGGGGAAGTTGCTTTCCATTGAAAAAAAACCATCCCAGAAGAAAGGCTATGGCAAACACAGGAAAGAGAGTCAGAGAAACCTTTCCCGGATGGATCCCGGAGAGTTCAGAGACGAGCACCACAGCTGGATATATGGGCCAGAAGAATTCTATCGTGTGTCTGAACCAGTAGTTCTTGACGGCGAGTTTCAGCGGATTCTCTTCGGGAAGTGAATTCTTCACTATGGGAGCTGTGAAGAGAGCTCCGCCGGGCATCGGCATGAGACCTATGAGAGCGGGGACGAACGAATCCACGTTCTTCGAAAAGATAGTTCGCATTTCCTCGGAAAAGCGGTTGTAATCACCTGAATTTTCCATCATTCCTGAAAGAAGGTATATCAGAAAAACCGTCGCAATGAGTGACCAGAAGGAATCTGAAGAGATCGTCCAGGAAAGAATTTCCGGAATGTTTCTCACCTTGAGAGAGAGAATCATCACGATGACACCAGAGAGCAGAGAAATGGAAAGTTTTTTGAAAACTCTCTGCACAACAATGACTGTGAAAAGGGATAACAACACTGACAGAGTGTTCAAGACTCTTCTACCTCCACGACGTAAAGAAAAAGAAGAAGGGGAGATTTCCCCTTCTTTCTTGTCTGGAGCGGGCGACGGGATTCGAACCCGCGACCCCCAGCTTGGCAAGCTGGTGCTCTACCACTGAGCTACACCCGCCTGCTCTATCCTGGTGCGAGAGGTGGGACTTGAACCCACACGGGCTTCAGCCCACTGGATTCTAAGTCCAGCGCGTCTGCCAGTTCCGCCACTCTCGCACCGCTGGTGACCCGGGTGGGATTCGAACCCACGACCCCCTGATTAAAAGTCAGGTGCTCTGCCTGCTGAGCTACCGGGTCGCCGGTACAAATGATATCACAGAGTGGAGAGGATTTCAAGAGGTGAGTTGAGACTGCGAACGTTAGGTGTTAAAATATTCAACAAAGAGGTGATGTGAAATGACCGGAGTGTGCATCGGTTCCTCGAGTGTTTCATTCTACAGTGAAAGGGAGAAAGGAAATCTTCCTCACAACGGAGATCCCCTCGCTCTGCTTTCCATGATGATCCCCGCTTTTCTCGATGAAGGGCCCGTGGTCATCACAGGTCGAAAGACAAGAGAAATAATAGATCTGCCTCAGATATCCGAAGCGGAGGCAACGGAAATCGCCTACAGGCATCTCATGAAAAAATACGGAAAGGTCGAAGCCGTTGTCAGTGCCGGTGGGGAGAACACCATTCTCTACAGAGTGAACGATAAGGGAATCATAACCGGCATATACACGGGTAGCAAGTGCGCCTCGGGAACGGGAGAATTCTTCCTTCAGCAGCTTCAGAGGATGGGAATATCTCTTGAGGAAGCCAACAGTGTCGAGACGGAAGAGTACTATGAACTCTCCTCGAGGTGTACCGTTTTCTGCAAGAGTGATTGCACCCACGCGCTGAACAAAGGGGTTCCAAAGGAACTCGTTCTGAACGGTCTTGGAAAGGTGATGGCCGACAAGATAGTGGAACTGGCTCACAAGGCAGGAGTTAAGAAGATCCTCCTTGTCGGTGGAACGACGAGAAACAGGCTCATGTTGAAGCACCTGGAAAGAGTTCTGGAAGTGATCGTTCCGGAAGAAGCGCTGTTCTTCGAAGCCTACGGGGCTTACCTGTGGGGAAAGCTGAACGGAGTGGTATCGAAAAAGACCTTCACGATCAAAAAAGAAGAAATTACCAGTTTTCCCACTCACGAGCCTCTCAAAAAGTACCTGCACATGGTCGAGTTCAAAGAAATGCCGTTCCAGCAGGCAAGAGATGGGGATGTGTGTGTGCTGGGAATAGACGTTGGATCCACCACAACGAAAGCGGTGCTGATGAGATACGATGATGAAGCCATCCTGGCGGGAGTGTACCTTCGAACTCTGGGAGATCCCATAAGAGCGGCAAGGCAGTGCTACTCCTCTATATTGGAGCAGCTCAACGGGACGAAAGTGAAGATAATCGGACTCGGTGTGACGGGATCAGGGAGGAAGATCGTTGGGCTGTATTCTCAGACCGACGCCGTGTACAACGAGATAATGGCGCACGCGAAAGCGGCCGCTCATTTCGATCCAGAGGTGGACACGATCTTCGAGATAGGAGGTCAAGATGCCAAGTACACCTATCTGGTGAACGGGGTTCCGGCGGATTACGCGATGAACGAAGCCTGTTCGGCCGGGACGGGATCTTTCCTCGAAGAGGCAGCGGGAGAGTCCCTTGGAGTCCACTACACCGAGATCGGAGATCTCGCTCTGAAAGGCGAAAATCCTCCGAACTTCAGCGATCAGTGCGCGGCCTTCATAGGAAGCGACGTCAAGACGGCGGTGAACGAAGGGATCTCTAAAGAAGACATATGCGCCGGGCTTGTGTACTCCGTGTGTATGAACTACCTGAACAGGGTGAAAGGAAGCAGACCTGTAGGAAAGAAGATCTTCATGCAGGGCGGAGTTTGCTACAACAAAGCGGTGCCTGTTGCCATGGCTGCTCTCGTTGGAAAGAACATAGTTGTTCCCCCGCACCCGGGTTTGATGGGCGCTTACGGAGTGGCTCTGCTCACCAAAGAGAATCTTGAACTCGGTTTTCTGGAAAAGAAAGAGTTCAAACTGAAGGAATTGATCTCCAGAGAAGTCAGATACAGAGGAACGTTCATCTGTCCCGGTGGGAAAGAAAAATGCGATAGAAAGTGTGAGATCAGGATCATAGAGATCGATGGAAAGCGGTTCCCGTTCGGTGGTGCCTGCAACAAGTACGAGAACGTGCTGAGACACGCCAACATAGACAGCACAAAGTACAACTTCGTCAAAAACAGGGAGAAATACATTTTCCACCTCGAGAGAGAAGTGAAGGGAGCAAAGACCATCGGTTTGAGCAGATCTTTGGCGATGAACAACCTTTTCCCGCTTTTCTACACCTTCCTTACAGAACTCGGTTTCGACGTTGTGGTTCCCGAAAAGTCCGACAGACGCGGCTGGGAGATGATGAACTCCGAATTCTGCTTCCCGGTGGAACTCTCCCACGGCTACATGTACGATCTGATCTCGAAGAATCCGGATCTGATATTCGTTCCAAGGTTGAGAGGAATCAAAGTGGAAAATTCAGAGAACTACAACGTCTTCTGTCCCTTTGTTCAGAGTGAAGTTGACTGGCTCACATCTGCGTTTCCTGAAATGGAAGAAAAGCTCGTGACGGGCTATTTCGATTTCTCGCGCGGTGATGAAAAGGAAGAATTTCTCAGAGTGGCTGAAAGGCTTGGAAGATCACGCGAGGAAGGGGAACGAGCCTTTGAAAAGGCCTGGAAGGCTTTCAACGAAAGGTTTAGTCTCATAAAGAAACAGTGGAATGAATTTCTGAAAATTCTTGACGAGTCGGAATTCGGTGTGGTTCTCTTTGGAAGATCTTACAACGCCTTCTCTTCCGATGCGAACATGGGAATCCCCGAAAAATTCGCCACCCGCGGAATTCCCATCATCAACTTCGATTCCATACCCTTCGAGGATGAAAAGGGCTACAGAAACATGTACTGGTCGTGGGGAGAGATGATTCTCAAAGCGTCACGATTCGTCGAAAAGCATCCAAAACTCTTTGGGGTTTACATCACCAACTTCAGCTGTGGGCCCGATTCTTTCATCATCTCTTACTTCAGAGACATAATGGCGAAGAAACCATCACTCGTTCTGGAACTCGACAGTCACACAGCGGACGCGGGCATAGAAACGAGAATCGAAGCCTTCATAGACATTGTGAAGAGTTATCTCAGACTTCAGAGAAAGAAAGAAGAAAGAAAGAGTGCGAAAAGACCCCAAACAGTGCTGGAGAAAAACACCCTCTACGTGATCACTCCGGACGGAGAGAGACTGCGGCTCAACGATGAAAGGGTGAAGGTTGTTTTCCCGTCGATGGGTCAGTTCGGGTCTCAGTGTCTTTCTGCGGCTTTCAGATACTACGGTGTCAGGTCCGACGTGTGTCCTCCACCGGACGTCGAGGAGTTCAAACTCGGAAGGGGGAACTCTCTTTCGAAGGAGTGTCTTCCTCTTCAACTCACTCTTGGAAGCCTCATAAAGTACATCAGAGAGAAAGCATCCGATGACGAGATCATACTTTATTTCATGCCAGAGACGATGGGACCGTGCCGTTTCGGGCAGTACAGTGTCTTCATGAACCTGTGGCTCGACAGGAACAACGTGAGAAACGTGACGCTCTTCGGTTTGAATTCCGAAAACGCCTACGCGGGGCTTGGAATCGCTTTCAGGATCAGAGCATGGCTGGCTGTTGTCGTTTCCGATGTGTTCTTCGATGTGGAACGCGCTGTGATGACGCTGGCGAGGGACAAAGAAGAAGCGAAAAAAATCCTTGAAGGATGCAGGGAAAAGATATTGAACAGTCTTGCAAACGATTCTCTCAGGGACTTCTTCAAAACACTCGATGAAGTCTCAGAGATACTTTCGGGTGTTGAGAGAATAATGGATTACGAAAAGGCACCGAAGGTACTGCTCACAGGAGAAATCTACGTGAGAAGAGACGAGTTTTCCAGAAAACACCTCGAAAACCTGATGGAGAAGAACGGGATCATCATGCACATATCGCCGGTCCACGAGTGGATCTATTACACGGATTATCTGTACCTCAACAGGTTGATCTCTCCGAATTCCACCCGCGTGGACAGGCTGAAGAAGCGAATCGAGATCCTCGTGAAAAGGTACGTAGAGAGAAGAGTGAAAAAAATCTTGGAAAAAAGCGGCTTTTACAGGTCTCATATGGTGGATGTAGAATCCATTGTTGACGCGGCGAAAGACTACCTGAATCCAAAGCTCACCGGAGAAGCGATCCTCACCATAGGAACCGTCCTGCATGAGATCGTAAACCACTACGATGGTATCATCTCAATAGGACCCTTTGGTTGCATGCCGAGCAGGATAGCGGAAGCGGTTGTGAAAAAAGGCTTGAAAGAACAAAAAGAGAAGACCACAGGGGTTTTGAGAAAAGTACTGGACGAGTTCGGAGACCTTCCCGTGATACACATAGAGTCCGATGGGAATCCGTTCACACCAACGGTACAGAGCAAGCTGGAGGCGTTCATGTTCCAGGTCAGAAGATTGAGAAACTACCTGAACGGTCTGCTGAACACGGAGAACACCCTGGAGGAAACTGAAGAGACTCTCCCTGAAAATATCAGGGTTGATTCATGAGAGTCTCCAGCACCTCTTCTTCTATTTCTGAGAAACGAGGATCGGAAAAAGTTTTTATGGTTCTCGGCTTTGGAAACGGCACGCGTATTTCCTTCAAAATCCTTGCGGGGCGATCGGAGAGGATCAATATTCTGTCTGAAAGGAAGACCGCTTCCTCCACGTCGTGAGTGATGAGTACGACCGTACTTTTCATCCTGTGTACGATCTCAGAAAGCCATATCTGGAGTTTCTTTCGAGTGTAAGCATCTACCGAAGAAAAAGGTTCATCGAGTACGAGGAGCTCCTCGCCCGATAGAACGGCCCTCAGAAGAGACAGTCTCTGCCTCATACCGCCACTCAGCTGGTACGGCCTTTTCTCTTCAAAGCCAGAAAGACCGAATCGTTCAAACAATTCTTTTATGTTTGATGGCGGCAGTTCTTTTCTGAGAACGAGTGGGAGCACGGCGTTCTCATAGGCGGTCATCCAGTCGAACAGCACATCCTTTTGAGGACAGTATCCGAGACGAGATGTGAAGATCTCTATCTTTCCCTCGTAGGGAATCAATCCCAGAATAGCCTTCACAACGGTGGTCTTTCCACATCCGGATGGTCCCACAAGGGAGAGGATCTCTCCCCTTTGAACCTCCAAGGAGAGATCCTCCACCGCTTTGAGTTCTCCGTAGCAAACCGTGAGGTGGGATACCTTTATCACGGTAGGAACTCGTTTGTGAACGCCTTCGTCACGTCTATCGTCTCTTTCAGGAATCCCATAGAGTGAAGCCATTCCGCGTATCTCCTCCAGACTTCTTCTTTCTGGTAGCCCCATTTTTCCGCGTCCGCTTTGTACTGACCTGCGAGGTACTTTTGAGATTCTACAACGATCTTTTCATCCAGTTCCGGAGCGTATTTGAGGAGTATTTTGGCTGCCTCCACAGGGTGCTGTATTGCGTACTCGTATCCCTTGGCCGTGGCTCTCAAAAATCTTCTTACGAGATCTGGATTTTGCTTTATGAGAGATTCGCTCGTTATCAGAACCGGCGTGTAGTAGTCAAAGACTTCGTCTATATCCTTCAGCGGGAGGAACTCTATCTCTATCCCTTTCACCTTGCTGGCAACACCGTCCCATCCGTAGAAGATCCAGGCAAAATCGAACACATTGTTCAGCGTTCCCGCAAAGAAATCCATCTGTCCCACGTTCACAAAAATCACCTTTGAAGGATCTGCACCGTATTTTCTCATGATGTATTCTATGGTCGCCTTCTCTATAGGAGAACCCCAGCTTCCGTATCTCTTACCCTCCCAGTCTTTCACACTTTTGATTCCTTCATCCTTCAGCCAAGCGAAACCCGATGTGTTGTGCTGGATGATGGCAGCTATGGAGACGATGGGCATCCCTTCTCCTCTGGAGAGGGTGACCGCTTCCTGATAACTCACGCCAAATTCCGCTTTTCCACTCGCTACAAGCTGTTCCGCTGTCAACCGAGACGGTTGAACGATCTTCACATCCAACCCTTCTTCTCTGTAGTATCCAAGGTCCTTGGCTACGTAGAGCCCCGTGTGGTTCGTGTTGGGATACCAGTCCAGTACGACCGTTACCTCTTCAGCGAAAAGTGCAAGGACAGAGATCAAAAACATCGCAATGAAGGTCAGTCTTTTCATTTTACCAGCCTCCTTTCCTCGAACCAAGGTGTGAGTTTTCTGGAGAGAATATCAGCTATCTTGAAGACGGCAACGCTGAGCACAACCACAACTATCACAGAGAGAAAGAGCCTGTCAGCTCTGAAGGTGTTCATTGCCCTTATCATGTATATGCCCAGGCCTTTTTCTGCTCCAAGCCATTCTCCTATCACAGCGGAAACCACAGCGTATGTGGCGGATATCTTGAGCCCAGAGAGAACGTAAGGTAACGTGTGCGGTAGTACAAGGTACCTGTAGATCTGGATCTTCGTTGCCTTCATCACTTTGAAAAGATCCAGAGCGTCCTGATCGATCGTTCTGAATCCTTCGAGAGTGTTGAGCGCAACCGGAAAGAGTGTGACGAACGCTACTATGCCTATTTTCGTGCCCACGCCCAGACCGAACCAGATGATGACGAGCGGTGCCACAGCAACGATGGGTATCGCCTGTGAGATGATGAGGATCGGGTACATTACCTCTTTCACCGTCTGGAACAGATCCATCAGGACCGCAAGCCCCATTCCCAACACGAGGCCTATAACCAGGCCAGAAAAAGCCTCAAGGATCGTGTAGAGACTGTGATCCATCAAGATTTTCCACTGCGAAAGTCCCTCGAGAACTATGGAAGAAGGTTTGGGAAGAAGATACTGTGGGACTTTCGAGAACTCCCACACGAAAATCAGAGCTATAAAAAACAGCCATTTAGCGGTACTTCGATACCTTCTCTTCAATCGTGATACCTCCGACTTTGTAATCGATGTCCAGCTGAAGAACGAATCGTTTCGCGAACTGTTCAAGGTATCTGACGAGCTCTTTCACACGATCCATGATCTCTTCGAATTCACCTTCCACGGTGGTGTTGGAAGGACCCACTTCGTATTTCATGCCCCACGAAGAGATCTTTTCGATCGCTCTGTCGATCACCTCGTGGAGTCTTCCATCTTCCACGGCGGGAATCACCTTTATGGAAACCGTTACTTTCGGCATTTTTTCACCTCCTCAATTCGGCTCTTCTAATTTGAATTATAACATAGTATAATAGAACCGGGAGGGATGCCGATGTCGAAAAAGGTGACTAAAGAAGATGTTCTGAACGCCCTGAAAAACGTGATCGATTTTGAACTCGGTCTGGATGTGGTGAGTCTGGGTCTGGTGTACGACATCCAGATAGACGATCAGAACAACGTGAAAGTCCTCATGACAATGACCACACCCATGTGTCCTCTTGCCGGAATGATTCTTTCCGACGCTGAAGAGGCGATAAAGAGGATCGAGGGAGTCAACAACGTGGAGGTGGAGCTCACATTCGACCCACCATGGACACCAGAAAGAATGTCTCCGGAGCTGAGAGAAAAATTTGGAGTTTGATAAAAGACTGCTCTGGAAAACTCGAGGGAGTGACCGAAACTCCTGTTCTTGAGGTGTTACTCATCGTTTCCCGGGTACTTGGGATCCGCAAGGAAGATCTCTTTTTGAAAGACTTGGTAGTTTCTCCAACTGAGGAAAAAAGGATTCTGAAACTCGTGGAGAAAAGAGCAAGTGGATATCCCCTGCACTACATTCTCGGTGAGAAAGAGTTCATGGGTCTTTCTTTACTCGTGGAAGAAGGTGTATTCGTTCCAAGACCGGAGACGGAGGAACTGGTCGAACTCGCCCTCGAGCTGATAAGAAAGTACGGAATAAAAGCAGTCGCAGACATAGGAACAGGAAGCGGTGCCATTGGAGTGAGTGTAGCGAAATTCTCCGATGTGGTTGTTTTCGCGACGGACGTTTCTTCCAAAGCTGTTGAAGTCGCCAGAAAAAACGCGGAGAGGCACGGTGTTTCCGACAGATTCTTTGTGAGAAAAGGTGAGTTTCTTGAACCGTTCAAAGAAAAGTTCGCATCGATCGAGATGATCCTTTCGAATCCTCCATACGTGAAATCAAGTGCTCATCTGCCAAAAGATGTTCTTTTCGAACCTGCAGAGGCGCTTTTTGGAGGAGAGGACGGCCTCGACTTTTACAGAGAATTTTTCGGCAGGTACAACACGAGTGGAAAGATTGTGCTGATGGAGATAGGAGAAGACCAGGTGGAGGAGTTGAAAAAGATCGTTTCCGACGCTGTTTTCCTGAAGGATTCCGCCGGAAAGTACCGTTTTCTCTTTCTCAACCGGCGTTCCTCTTGAACAGTTGGAGTATCAGTCTGACTTCTCCAACCGTGATACCCAGTTTTTTGGCGATATCCACTTCTGAAAATCCCCTGTCGTACATCGAGACGATTCTTCTTTCTAAAGCGGTTTCCAGTTCCTCTTCTTTTTCTTCCGCTTTCGTTTCATCCTGCTCTTGAATAACAGGGATAATTGGTTTTTCCATCTTTTCAGATTTTTCCCCTTCATCTTCAGAGGAGAAGATCCTTTCTCTTTCTATTTCGGACATCTTGACCATCAGCCTTGACATCACGGTGTTGGCTTCGGATATGAGTTTTCTTAACTCTTGTGTCTTCTTTTCGAGGAGTTCGAGTCTGTTGGCCGACAGGTAGCGGAACTTTCCCATGAGTTCCATGATCCTCTCTTCTACATCCTCCTGATTCGGCTCTTTTGAGTTACCGTTCCTCCCAAGGAGAAGATACGTCCACGAAAAGACCACCGTTCCCACCGTGGAAAGCACCACCAGATAGTCTACGAGATTCATGAGATACCTCCTTCTTCCATCACTCTTCTGGCGAACTCGACAACGTCCATGTTGTACTTCAAAGTTGCGATATCATCGAAAGGAGTTTCTCCCAAATTCACGATAACGAGCTTTCCACCGCTCCTGACAGTTATGAGGGGAAGCTCGGCAGCGGGATACACAACGAGCGAAGATCCCAGGACGATCATCAAACTGGCCTTGGATGAAAGTTCGATCGCTTCCCTGAGGGCGTCTTGCGGCAGATTTTCCCCAAAGAACACGATGTTCGGCCTGATCAAACCGTTGCAGTCATCACAGCGTGGAACATCCAATGATTCGAGTTTCTCTATAACATCTTCGACGGTGTATTTTTTCTCACACCTCACACAGTAATACTCCTCAACGTTTCCGTGTAGCTCTATCACTTTTTTACTGCCCGCTCTCTGGTGAAGTCTGTCTATGTTCTGTGTGATCACAGCCTCTATCAGGCCCTTTTCTTCCAGTTTTGCGAGCAGCACGTGTGCAAGGTTCGGTTTTGCTTCTAACATAGGGAAAATACCTTCCTTGGCGAATTGGTAGAATTCCTCAGGGTGAGAGTAGAAGAAATCAATGTCGAAGACATTCTGGGAATACTTTTTGTATATCCCATTCGGTCCTCTGAAATCTGGTATGCCGCTTGGGGTACTGATACCGGCTCCCGTGAGAGTGACGGTCAATCTGGATTCATTGAGAAGATCCAGGAATTCCTTCATTTTCATTCACCCTTTTAAAGATAACTTTTGGAAACACCATGGATGAATCTGGACGCCAGATCAGAGTGTTGTTCTCACGTTCAGATGGGGTTGGTGTGACCGATATCACAGCTGCGTCTTCAGGTAATTTCACGACGATCTCCGTTTCACCCGCTACGTTCATTGTGAGACTTCCCATGCTGGTGTCCAAGACATCACCCTTCACCTGTGCAGCTCCCCTCAGGAGCGTTGTTTCTGTGACTTCGAGCATACCTCCTGTGTCTTCAACTCTCACGTTGTAATCCAGTGGAACTATTTCTCTTCCAACTTCTTTGCTGATCTGAGAAAAGTATTTATTCAACTCCTCCTTAGATGCAGAAGCATAATTGATCTTGTACTCTTCTTTTTTCTTCTCATCTTTAAAATAAAGCTTCGCACTGGTGGTGAACGTGGCGTTCCCGGAATAATCGTATTCCATGGTGCTCCTGTAGTATACTATTTCAAAGGGAGCTCTTCCTCCCAGAAAGAAAAAGAGAAATTCGACGAGCATGAAAACAACCATGATGATCAGCAAGATGTAGATGGTTCTTGAGCTCAACCTTTTCACTCTCCTCATTCTTGATATTCTCAATTAATATTATCACAGAACATGGAGGGATAAAAGTTGAGAATACTGAGCGGCATGAGACCTACCGGAAAACTCCATATAGGTCATCTCGTGGGAGCTCTGGAAAACTGGGTGAAGCTTCAGGAAGAAGGAAACGAATGTTTCTACTTTGTCGCGGATTGGCACGCTTTGACCACCCACTACGACGATGTTTCGAAGCTCAAAGAATACACCCGCGACCTGGTGAGGGGATTTCTCGCCTGTGGAATAGATCCTGAAAAGTCCGTGATTTTTGTTCAGTCTGGTGTCAAAGAGCACGCTGAGCTTGCACTGCTTTTCAGCATGATCGTTTCTGTTTCACGTCTCGAGAGGGTTCCCACTTACAAAGAGATAAAAAGTGAGCTGAACTACAAAGATCTTTCCACGGCTGGTTTTCTCATCTATCCCGTTCTTCAGGCAGCCGATATTTTGATCTACAAAGCTGAAGGAGTACCAGTCGGTGAAGATCAGGTTTACCACATAGAACTCACGAGGGAGATCGCCAGGCGTTTTAACTATCTCTACGATGAAGTCTTTCCAGAACCAGAAGCAATTCTGTCTCGAGTTCCAAAGCTTCCAGGAACGGACGGCCGAAAGATGAGCAAAAGCTATGGGAACATAATAAACCTTGAAATCACGGAAAAAGAACTGGAACAGACTATACTGAGAATGATGACCGACCCGGCAAGAGTGAGAAGGAGCGACCCTGGAAATCCGGAGAACTGCCCCGTATGGAAATACCACCAGGCGTTCGATATCAGTGAAGAAGAGAGCAAATGGGTATGGGAAGGCTGTACAACGGCCAGCATCGGTTGTGTTGATTGTAAGAAGTTGCTGTTGAAGAATATGAAACGAAAATTGGCACCGATCTGGGAAAATTTCAAAAATATAGACGAAGATCCACATTACGTAGAAGACGTTATAATGGAAGGGACGAAGAAGGCCAGAGAAGTAGCCTCTAAAACGATGGAGGAAGTGAGAAAGGCCATGAACTTGATGTTCTGAGGTGAAAGAATGGAACTTGTCTTCAAACTTCCCGTTTTCGAGGGACCTCTCGATCTTCTGCTCTATCTTGTGAGAAAGAAAAAGGTAGATATCAGAGAAATATCCATCGCACAGCTCGCAGACGAGTTCGTAGAATACCTCGAGCAGATGAAAAAGTTGGATATGAAGGTCACCTCCGATTTTCTGGAAATGGCCTCCACTCTGATGGAGCTCAAGTCGAAAATGCTCATTCCGAGAGTGAGAGAAGAAGAAAAAGAAGAGGTAGACAGAAAGAAAGAAGAACTCTACAGAAGAATTGAGGAATACTCCAAGGTGAAGGAAATTATCCAGAGAATCAGAAATGAAACGAATCTTCTGAAGAGAAAACAAATCAGGGTGAGAAGTGTCTTCTTTGAAAGAATAGAAGGCCTGGAAAGGTTCAGGAAAACGCTCGAGAGGATATGGAAAGAAGAATCACTACGTGAAGCTGTACACAAGGTGAGGAGCGAAACTCTTTCTGTTGAAGAGATGATGGAGAGAATACTTGATGAAATAGATGGTGAGATCGAGATCCTGCGATTGCTTTCCAGAGCGGAGAATGTCTACGAACTGATAGTCAGACTTCTTGCTATCCTCGAGCTTGTGAAGATAGGGAAATTGATTCTCGTGGGAGAAAGCAGGATCAGGAGGTACACAAATGCAGCTCAAGGCCGCTATTGAGGCACTCATATTTGCTTCAAATGGTATCACTCTGGAAAGGCTTATCAAAATACTCGAAAAAGATCCTGAAGAGATAAAAAGAGTTCTCGAAGAATTGAAAAAGGAATACGAAGACGAAGCACACGGAGTTGTTCTGAGAGAGGTGAATGGAAGGTATCGTTTTTTCACCAAACCTGAGTACGCTGATTTCGTTTCTAAGCTGTCCGGAAGGAAGTACAAAAATCTCACCGATGCGCAGATGGAAGTGGTGGCACTGCTTCTCCTCTCAGGACCGATTCCAAAGAGCGAAATAGACGCGTTCAGGGGGAAAGACTCATCCGCTGTTCTCTCCTCGCTTCAGAGAATGGGAATTGTCAGAAAGAAAAGAAAGGGGAAAAGCTATCTGTATCAGCTTTCCCCTTCGTTTGTTGAAAGCACCATGCTGGATGAAATATTGAAAGAGGTCTCACAGAAGCTCAGCAGCGATGGTGGCGAGTCTTGACCTTTCTCCCTTCTCCAGCTTTATCACCGCGGAAAGATCCGATTCCAGAAGTTTCAAGGCTGCGTAAACCAGTCCGTTCGTGTCTTTGTCCAGATACGGGGTGTCGATCTGGTACGGATCTCCAACGAGAACTATCTTGGTGTCTTCTCCCACACGTGTGAGGATCGTTTTTACCTCGTGTGGAGTGAGGTTCTGTGCTTCGTCTATGATGATGAACTGCTTTGGTATGGATCTTCCCCTGATGAAAGATATCGCTTCCACTTCCAGTATTTCCTGTTTCTCGAGTTCCTTGATTTTCAAACCGGAAAGAGAAGATATGAGTTCAAGATTGTCCATTATCGGTTGGAGCCACGGTTTCATTTTCTTTTCAAGTTCTCCGGGGAGATACCCGATATCGCGTCCCATGGGAACCGTAGGACGAGTCACTATCAGTTTTTTGTAGCGTTTTTCAACGAGGACTTTGTAGAGACCGCAAGCGAGAGCGAGAAGCGTCTTTCCGGTTCCTGCGATTCCAACAAGGAAGACCAGAGGTATTTCGTCATCCAGAAGGGCATCCATGGAAAAGATCTGTTCTCTGTTCCGCGGAGAAATGCCCATAGTCTCGAAAGGTTCCACTCTCAGAACTTTTCCTTTGCGATATTTCCCGTACACTCCACCCAGATCTATGTAGAAATTGTCGAGAAGGTCGAGTTTCTTTTCCACAACTCCTTTCACTTTTAACTGTTTTTTGAGTTCTTCGTCGTCGATTTCGACATACCCCTTAGGCATCGTCTCCAGCTCGGATCGATCGGTCAGATAGTCCTGGGCGGGAATACCAAGAGAGTCCGCTTTCACCCGAAGATTTATATCCTTGCTGACGAGAATGGTGGGGATCTTTTCTCTGTTCATGAGCTCTATCACGTACGCGAGAATGATGTTGTCCACGTAGCGTTCGTGAAGGAATCTTGGAACGTTCTCCACTTCTCTTTCCAAAACCATGACGCGGAGAATTCCGCCGTTCTCCAGCGGGATTCCTTTTCTGAGATTTCCTTTCTTTCTGAGTTCATCGAGGTGTCGAATCACCTCTCGGGCGTTCTTTCCCACACTTCCGTGTTCTCTTTTCAGCTTGTCGAGCTCTTCAAGAACGGGAAGAGGAATGATCACGTTGTTGTCTTCGAAGGAGAAGATGGAATCTGGATCGTGAATCAAGACGTTCGTGTCGAGAACGTAGTTCTTAACCATTTTATTACCCCCGTTTTCCACGGATGAATTCGTTGACTCTGTTTTCACCAAGAAATTCAACAAGCTTCACAAAAACTCTTGCGGTCACCAGGGCATCTGGAAGTGCACGGTGCCGTATCGTGGTTTTTATCCCAAGTCTTTCGCAGAGCCATTTGAGAGAATGGGGTCTTCCAAAGATCTCTTCTGAAAGATCGAGTGTGTCAATGTAGGGATTCGTTATTGGAAAATTTCCCGTTTCTTTTGCCATCATATCCAGAAAAGTGAGGTCGAAGTTGGCGTTGTGAAACACGAGCACCGTCCCTTTCACGTAGTCTCTGAAGAGATTGTAAACCGCATCCATATCAGGTGCTTCCTCAATGTCCATGTTGCTGATACCGTGAACTTTCTGAATCAGCGCAGGGATTCTTATTCTGGGATTCACGAGAGAGTGAAACGCTTTGTTCCTGTAGATCTTCCCCTTGAAGACAGGAACAGCGGCTATTTCAACTATCCGGTCTCCGGCAAAGGGATCGGTTCCCGTGGTTTCTGTGTCTACGACGCAAAAAACGGTGTCGTTCCATATCATGGCGAGCACTCCTCAGATTTCGATTCCAAAGATCTTCCTCGCGAGTATACCGACGAGGAAAGAAAATCCTGCCACACCGAAACTCAAAAGGAACATCTCAAGAAAGTATTTCGCGAAATCCTTCTCTTTAACCACCGAGACAAAAAAGGTGAAAAGAAGAACTATGAGAACGGCTCCCGTCAAAGTAAGGACAAGTGATAAGAATGGGTTTTTGAGTATGAGGTATGGAGCCACCAGCACGGCGACCGTTACGATGTAAGCGATGCCTGTGTAGATGGCGGCTTTTAAGGGTTTGGATTCACCTGATCCTTCTTCCGATCTCTGCGAAAGATACTCGGAAGCTGCCATGGAGAAGGCTGCAGCGATACCGGTTATCAAGCCGGACAATCCGACTATCTTGGTGTTTTGAAAGGCGAACGTGAGACCAGCGAGTGCCCCCGTCAGTTCCACGAGAGCATCGTTCAACCCGAGAACCATAGAACTCACGTAATTGAGACGCTCTTCGTCGAGCATGTTCAGAAGCTCTTCTTCATGCTTTTCTTCGTCTTTGAGAATATGGACTACTTCTGGATACTCTTTCTCCAGTCTTTCATAGGCTCTTTCCGCTTTTTTCTCGTTGTTTTCCATGAGTTTGAGAGTGAAAGTCAAACCAAAAAGAACGGAAAGCAGTGAGTACCAGAACATCCTGATATAGGAAGGCTTAACATCCTTCCCGGTGATGTTTTTCAGTTTTTCGTAGTGGCTTTTCTCATCTTCCGCTATCGCAAGAAGGATCTCAGCGTTTTTCTTGTTCGTTCTCTTCGATAGCTTTCGATACACGTGGTATTCAGTGATCTCGTTTTTCTGAAAATCAAGAATTTCTTTCAAGACTCACTTCCTCCTCAACCGGATTGAAACATCTGACGTAGTGGTTTTCTTCTATCTCGGAAAGCTCTGGTAATTCTTTCAAGCACCTCTCCACTCTTCTTGGACAGCGAGGCAAGAAGGGACACACCGGTGGTATGTCGACCATCCTTGGGGGTTGCCCCGGTATGGACTCGAGCTTTTCAAGTCTTTTATCCACTCTCGGCACGCTTCTCAGGAGCATCTTCGTGTAAGGGTGTCTGGGTGAGTAGAAGATCTGATCGGATGTTCCTATCTCGACCTGTCTTCCTCCGTACATCACCATAATCCTGTCTGCCATGGAAGCGATCACACCAAGATCGTGTGTTATGAAGATGAGTCCCGTTTTGAACTCTTTTTGAAGTTCTTTCATGAGTTCCAGGATCTGTGCCTGTATGGTCACATCGAGGGCGGTGGTGGGCTCATCCGCTATGAGCACACTGGGATTGCAGGACAGGGCGATGGCTATAACCACCCTCTGCCTCATTCCACCTGAGAATTCGAATGGATAGTTGTTCATTCTTTTTTCGGGTTCCGGTATTCCAACGAGTTCCAGCATTTCCACCGCTCTCAGATAGGCTCTTCTCTTGTCGTAGCCAAGATGATACCTGATCGTTTCCATGAGCTGGTCTCCTATCGTGTAAAGCGGATTAAGAGACATCATCGGATCCTGAAAGATCATTGCGATCTCTTTTCCTCGAATCCTGTGCATTTCTTTTTCGGGTATCTTCAGTATATCCTGACCTTTGTATATGATCTCACCGCTCACTATTTTTCCGGGAGGCTTTATGAGGCGCATTATGGATTTCACTGTCACACTCTTGCCGGAACCAGTCTCACCGACAATTCCGAGAACTTCGTTGGAATTCAGCGAGAAGTTCACATCGTTCACGGCTTTGACTACACCTTCTTCCATGTAAAACCACGTGCTGAGGTTTTTCACTTCCAGAAGCGTTGCCAAACCGTTCACCTCCTATTTATCGAGAAAAACGAGTTCTCCAGTTGACGGATCGTACTCCGCCACACATTTTCCGTTTGAAAACACGTAGATCTCCCCGCAGTAGTAAGAATTCTCAAACAGAGACTGATTTCCTTCAAAGAAACTTTCGATCACAGCTTCCAAAAACACCTCTGCTGTAGCCATCTGTGATTCTGTGGCGGAAAGCTCTATCTTTTGAAAGAACGGTTCAACCAGTTCTTTCACCTTCTCTTTCACTTTCTCCGGCCAGTCCAGGTGGAGAACTACTTCGTTTGGCGGTACGATAGCTCTGTCCTTTTCTATTATCAGAGCTCTCTCTCTGGTGTCGGTGAACTTGTATCTGTAACGTTTTTCCCGAAGAATTTCCTCAACCATTTTTTTGATCTCTGGATCTTCAACGTGTATTCTCTTCACTTCCCACTTCACTCTAAAAAACAGAATGACGATGGCGATCAACAAAATTACCAGCCAGTACCTTCTCACCTCAGCTCACCCGGGAAGTGACAGGCGACGAAGTGTCCCTCTTCAACCTCTCGAAAAGCCGGTTCTTCCTTGGAGCAAATCTCTTTCGCTATGGGACATCTTGTGTGGAATCTACAGCCAGACGGCGGATTTATAGGGCTCGGAACATCTCCTTTGAGAATGATTCTTTCCCTCTTCTTTGTTGGATCAGGTACCGGTATCGCAGACATGAGAGCTACAGTGTAAGGGTGGAGCGGTTTTTCGAACAAGTCTTTTTTAGGAGCAAGTTCCACCATCTTTCCAAGATACATCACACCTATTCTATCGCTTATGTGCTTTACAACAGCCAGATCGTGCGAAATGAAAATGTACGTGAGTTTGTGTTCCCTCTGAAGATCTTCCATGAGGTTTATGATCTGACTTCTTATCGAGACGTCCAGAGCAGCGACGGCCTCGTCCGCCACGACGAGTTTGGGTTCCAAAGCCAGGGCACGTGCGATTCCGATTCTCTGGCGCTGACCACCGGAGAATTCATGTGGAAACCTGTACACGTAAGCCGAAGGAATACCCACATCCTCCAAGATTTCTTTGATTCGTTTCTCTACTTCTTCCCCCCTTGCGATCCTGTGTGTGACGATGCCTTCACCCACTATGCTCTTCACTCTCAACCTCGGGTTCAGGGAACTGTATGGATCCTGGAACACTATCTGCATCTCTCTTCGAAATTTTTTCCTTTTCTCCGGTAGATCATCGAGAAGAATGGACATGAACTTCTTTGGAGAACCCTTTGCCTCCTCAAAGAAAATACGGGCGTACTCTCTGTCGACACCTTCCAGTTTTTCCACATCTGACTCCTTCATGTTGACGAACCTGCTCAGATAGGTGCGCTTTATGTATTTTTTTGCCTTGGAACGCGGCATGAAGTAGTAGGTCGTGTCTTCGTTGTCCACGATGATGCGTCCCGATGTTGGCTCGTACAGTCTGAGCAGGGTCATTCCAATCGTGGTTTTTCCACAACCCGACTCTCCAACGAGGCCGAAGGTTTCTCCCTCGTTTATGCTGAAGCTGACACCATCGACGGCCTTCACCCATCCAACAATTCTCTTAAAAACACCAGCCCTTATGGGAAAATGTTTCACCAGATTTTCAACTCTAAGGATTTCCCTGCTCACGTTTCACACCTCGCTTTTTGCATGTCTCATTTCATCGAGTTTTTGCCAGAAGAAACACCTCACCTTGTGATTGCCATCCAGGTCTTCCAGTTCAGGTTCTTCAACGTCGCATTTTCCTTTTTCGAAGAATTCACATCTGGGATGGAATTTACATCCCGGAGGGAAGTTGAGCGGGTCGGGTACGTTTCCCGGAATGCTCTTCAGTCTCTCCTGTTCTACGTCTATTCTGGGAATGGATTCGAGAAGAGCATAGGTGTAGGGGTGCTTGGGTTCGGTGAAGATGGTTTTCACGTCTCCGTACTCGACCACCTTTCCCGCGTACATGACAGCAACTTTATCGGACATTTCCGCAACGACGCCCATATCGTGGGTGATCAGAATGATTGCCATTCCGTATTCTTTCTGGAGTTCCTTCATGAGCTCCAGGATCTGAGCCTGTATGGTCACGTCGAGAGCGGTGGTGGGTTCGTCCGCTATGAGAAGACTCGGTCTGCAGGAGAGTGCCATGGCTATCATAGCCCTCTGTCTCATCCCACCGGAGAGCTGGTGGGGGTACTCATCCACTCTCTTTTCAGGTTCGGGAATTCCCACTTTTCTGAGAAGATCTATAGCCATTTTTCTCGCTTCTTTTTCAGAGACGTTCTGGTGAAGAATTATTGCCTCCATTATCTGATCCCCTATCGTGAAAACAGGGTTCAAAGCCACCATGGGTTCTTGAAATATCATGGCGATCTCTTTTCCTCTGATCTTCCTCATTTCGCTCTCTGAAAGTTCGAGAAGATTCCTTCCTTTGAAGATGATCTTTCCATCAACTATCTTTCCGTTCTGATCCAGGAGTCTCATTATTGAGAGCGATGTCACACTTTTTCCACTTCCGGATTCCCCAACGATGCCCAGGGTTTCTCCCTCTCTGACCTCAAAAGAAACACCATCGACCGCCTTCACCACACCGTCTTCTGTATAGAAATAGGTTTTCAGATTTTCCACCCTAAGCAGAGGCTCTGTCAATTCGATCCCTCCTTAGAATTTTAGCCTTGGATCGAAAGCGTCTCTGAGCGCATCGCCCAGCAGATTCCATCCCAGAACGAAGAGAACCATAGCGGTACCGGGATAAACGAGGGCGTACCAGTGCTTTCCTATCTCCATCATCCAGTCTCTCGAGTAACTGAGGATGGATCCCCAGTCGGCGTATCCCTGGGGGGCACCGAGTCCCAAGAAACTGAGCACAGCGGCCGTTATCACGAGAGATCCCATGTTCATGGAAGCCCATATCAGGACGGGGAAAATGGTATTCGGAAGAACGTGTTTCAGTATGATGAGAAAATCGGGCACACCTATTGCTTTCGCTGCCAGAACGAATTGTTCTTCCCTCACCTGAAGAATGTTTCCTCTGATGAGCCTTGCCGCTCCCATCCATCCAAACACGATCATCGCTATCATAACCTTGTCGAGACCTGTCCCGAGAACGGTTGTCAGCACAACAGCCGCTATGAGGAAAGGAATAGAGAGAAAGATATCGGTGATCCTCATGAGAACCTCATCTATCCATCCTCCAAAGTAACCTGAGATTGAACCTATGAACACTCCTATCAGGAGTCTTGCGAGTGTGACTATGAGACCTATCTTGAAAGCCGTTCTTGTGCCCCAGACGATTCCGTATAGAATATCACGGCCACCAATGACACCGAATGGATGATAATCAACACAGCGTATAGGTTCTCTGTTGGGATTCTTCGCCAGGGCATCCTCTTTCGTGGTAGGGGGTTGTGGGCTCTGATTCCAGCTCACCACGGGCATCAAGTAAGGATCGGGTAGCTTGGCTCTGGTGAGCGGGTGAATGGGAGGAGCTATAACAGGCGCGAGAATGGCTATCACCACAAAGAAGAGCACCAGAGAGAACCCTATGATGGCGGATGGATCTCTAAAAAATCTCTTCATTATTCTTTTGAATTCCTGGTTCACGTCGTTTCACCTCTCATCCAAGTCTTATTCTGGGGTCTATAAGGGCGTACAGAATATCTATTATGAGATTTCCAACAACAAGAATTGTTGAGAAAAACAACGCAGAAGCCATCACCGAAGCGTAATCGAGCTGCAGAGCTGCCTGCGCGGTGAAACTTCCCACACCCGTTCTGTTGAAGACCGTTTCCACGATCACGGTACCGGAGAAGAGACCGATGACCATACCACCGGCAACCGTGGTAACAGGAATCAAGGCGTTTCTTCTGGCGTGTTTGTTTATAACCACATCTTCGGGAAGACCCTTTGCCCTGGCGGTTCTCACGTATTCTTTGTTCAGGACTTCCAGCATGCTCGACCTGGTGATTCTCAGAAGATACGCCCACCAGAGCCACGAAAGAGTTATGATGGGACCTATGAGGTGCTTTAGCCCATCCCAGAAGATGTCCAGTCTGCCGTTCAAAAGTGCGTCTATTGTAACGAGCTTTGTGTAGCGATGAAACTCCGGAGATTTGATCACTTCTTCAGCCCACATACTCAGATTCCCAGGAGGAAGCCAGTTCAGTATGCTGTAGAAGATCATCAGAACGAGCAATCCAAAGACGAAATCAGGAAAAGACCAGCCAACCACGGCGAAGATTCTTATGAAATGATCGAGGAATTTTCCTCTGTGAACCGCAGCCTTCACACCGAGCCATATTCCAACAAATACAACAGGGAAGATGGCGTAAAGCGCAAGTTCAACGGTGTATGGGAGTCTTCTCAAAAGAGCATCTTTCACCGGTTCTTTCCCAACAAGGGACCACCCGAGATCACCTCTCAGAGTGTTTGAGAGCCATTTGACGTATCTCACAACGAAAAAGTCGTTCAAACCGTACTTTTCCTTCAGGGCATCCATTTGCTCAGTCGTTAATTTGTCCAGCATATTCGGGTTGACGTACGCTGCGAGCAATTTATCCGGCCCGAGGGACTGGATCATCGAGAAGACGATGAAAGTTACTCCTAAGAGAATCAGGGGCAAGAGCAGAAGTCTTCGTATGATGTATGCGGTCACCTGGTACACCTCCTGGTCGTAAATTGGGTATGTATCTTCATATGATTATACAACATACCCTGAACCTTCCGACATTTGGAAGAGTCTGAACAGTGGTATAATAAAGGTGGTATAATAAAGATGGATTGATAAACCAGGGGGCGAACGGGTTCGACGGGGATGGAGTCCCCTGGGAAGCGAGCCGAGGTCCCCACCTCCTCGTAAAAAAGGTGGGACAAAGAATAAGTGCCAACGAACCTGTTGCTGTTGCCGCTTAATAGATAAGCGGCCGTCCTCTCCGAAGTTGGCTGGGCTTCGGAAGAGGGCGTGAGAGATCCAGCCTACCGATTCGGGCTTCGCCTTCCGGCCTGAATCGGGAAATTTCAGGAAGGCTGTGGGAGAGGACACCCTGCCCGTGGGGGGTCCCCCCTGAAATCGAAAACACGGGCTGCGCTCGGAGAAGCCCAGGGGCCTCCATCTTCGGACGGGGGTTCGAATCCCCCCGCCTCCACCAGAAAAAGGGCGCTTCAAGCGCCTTTTTACTTTTCTTCAACCTCTTTGACTCATTGTTTACCCATTATTAACGATAATGTTGAGTTTGTGTTCGTTTTTCTTAATCAATATCCCTTGAAGAGGCTCGTAAAAAGTAGTATATTTATATTAGCAGTCGAACGATGAGAGTGCTAAAAATCTACGAAGGAGGGATGGATGATGAAAGTGATACCTCTCGGTGAAAGGCTTCTCATCAAGCCCATCAAAGAGGAAAAGAAGACTGAGGGAGGAATCGTTCTTCCAGATTCCGCAAAGGAGAAACCGATGAAGGCAGAGGTCGTAGCCGTGGGAAAGATCGATGACGAGGAAAAATTTGACATCAAAGTTGGAGACAAGGTTATTTACTCCAAATATGCGGGTACAGAAATAAAGATTGATGATGAGGATTACATCATCATCGATGTGAATGACATACTCGCGAAAATCGAAGAGTGAAGGAGGTGTGAGATATGCCGAAGATTCTGAAGTTCAATGAAGAAGCGAGAAGGGCACTCGAAAGAGGTGTGGACAAGGTTGCTAACGCGGTAAAGGTGACTCTCGGACCGAAGGGAAGGAACGTTGTTATCGAAAAATCGTGGGGTTCTCCAACAATAACCAACGACGGTGTTTCCATAGCCAAGGAGATTGAGCTCGAGGACAAATTCGAAAACCTCGGGGCTCAGCTCGTGAAAGAAGTTGCTTCCAAAACAAACGACGTTGCCGGTGATGGTACAACAACTGCTACGGTTCTCGCACAGGCTATGATCAAAGAAGGTCTCAAGAACGTTGCAGCGGGCGCCAATCCAATTCTCCTCAAGAGGGGTATAGACAAAGCCGTTGAGAAAGCCGTTGAAGAGATCAAGAAGGTCTCCAAGAAACTTTCCGGTAGGGAGGACATTGCCCACGTTGCCGCTATATCTGCGAACAGCGCCGAAATAGGAGAGCTCATCGCAGAAGCTATGGACAAGGTAGGAGAAGACGGGGTCATCACTGTGGAAGATTCCAAAACACTCGAAACCTACGTTGAATTCACCGAAGGTATGCAGTTTGACAGAGGTTACATCTCACCATACTTCGTCACGGATGCCGAGAAGATGGAGGTCGTTCTGAAGGAACCCTTCATACTCATCACTGACAGGAAACTCAGCGCTGTGAAACCTCTCATTCCGATCCTTGAAAAGGTCGCTCAGACCGGAAGACCACTTCTCGTTATAGCGGAAGACGTTGAAGGAGAAGTTCTGACAACACTTGTTCTCAACAAACTCAAGGGTACTCTCCAGTCCTGTGCCGTGAAGGCTCCTGGATTCGGTGAAAGAAGAAAAGCCATGCTTCAGGACATAGCAATTCTCACCGGAGGTCAGGTGGCAAGTGAAGAGCTCGGAATCAATCTCGAAGATCTCACCCTTGAAGATCTCGGAAGAGCCGATCTTGTGAGGGTCAAGAAAGATGAAACCATCATAATTGGAGGAAAAGGTGATCCAGAGGCTATCAAGAAGAGAATCGCTCAAATCAAAGCCCAGATAGAGGAAACCACATCTGAGTACGAAAAAGAAACTCTCCAGGAAAGGATGGCAAAACTCGCAGGAGGAGTAGCCGTCATAAAGGTTGGAGCGGCCACCGAAACAGAGCTCAAGGAAAAGAAACACAGAATTGAAGACGCACTGAGCGCTACAAGAGCAGCCGTTGAAGAAGGTATCGTTCCCGGTGGAGGAGTAACACTCCTGAGAGCAAGAAAGGCCGTTGAAAAGGTCATAGAAGAGCTCGAAGGCGACGAGAAAATAGGAGCTCAGATCGTTTACAAGGCACTCTCAGCCCCCATTAAGCAGATTGCTGAAAACGCAGGATACGACGGAGCGGTGATCATAGAGAAGATACTCTCGAATGACGATCCAGCCTATGGATTCGACGCACTCAGGGGAGAATACTGCAACATGTTTGAAAGAGGAATCATTGACCCAGCAAAGGTTACAAGGAGCGCCCTGCAGAACGCCGCGTCCATCGCTGGAATGCTCCTGACAACGGAAGTGCTCATCGTTGAAAAACCCGAGGAGAAAAAAGAAACACCGAGTATTCCTGAAGAATTCTAAATGATAACAAGGGGGCCAAAGGCCCCCTTTACTTTTTTTACTTTCTGTGGTATGATGAAAATATCAATAGTTCCTTTCAGGTATGGAAATCTGTTGCGGAATAGATCCAAGAACTCGTTTGAGTTGATTCAATACTTCCTCAGAGGTCTTAAAAAAAGAAGGGGCGTTTGCCCCTTCTTTTGGTTTCATCAAACGCTGAACTTTTCTTCGAAAATTTTCGTTGTTTCCTCGTCTATATTGCATATGCGGATTTCTTCCAGAGCGGTATCCGGATGTTGATCGATGAAATCTTTTATTGCCTTTGAAAAGATTCCCACCGCTCTTTCTTTCGGAAATCCGAAGATTCCTGTGCTGATGGCAGGCATTGAGATGCTTTTCAATTTCAGTTCGTGAGCTCGAAGGAGTGCGTTGTAAACTGCTTTGTAGAGGAGTTCGTCCTCTCCATGACTGCCTCCTCTCCAAACGGGTCCCACAGCGTGAATCACGTATTTTGCCTTCAGCTTTCCAGCGCCGGTTACCACCGCTTCGCCTGTCGGAATTCTTCCACGCTCCTGAACGATCCTGTCGCTTTCCTCCTGAATAACGCTTCCACCTGCTCTCACGATCGCTCCCGCTACTCCTCCTCCGTGTTTCAGATATTCGTTCGCCGCGTTCACTATGGCGTCCGCTTCTTCTCTTGTGATGTCTCCCTTTACGATTCTGATCTTTTTCCCTTTGTATTCCAGTTCTTTTCTCACTTCGGCCATACTTTCACCCCCGTACTTCTCGGGCCAAAGACGTTTGAGCCTTTCAAAGAGTTCTTCCTCAAAACCTACTCTTTTTGGCTGGAAGATGACCTCACCTTTCAACTTTTCTGGAAGATAGTTCGTTTTCACGAAACCACCGAAATCATGGGGATAAAGATACCTTTCTCCGTATCCACGCTTTTTCATTTCTTCGGTGACGGGATTTCTCAAAAAAAGCGGTACGTCCTCCACAAGAAGTTCCTGGGCCTTTTTCATTGCAAGATAAACAGAATTGCTCTTGGGAGCGAGGGAAAGGTAGATGGCACACTCTACAAGGTTCATCAAGCATTCGGGAAGTCCCACGTGTTCGACAGCGATGGAGGTCGAAACGGCGATATGTAGAGCGTTTGGGTCGGCGAGTCCAACGTCTTCGCTGGCGAATATGATCATTCTTCGTGCTATGAATCGCGGGTCTTCTCCCATCTCTATCATCTTGACGAGGTAGTAAACGGCGGCGTTTGGATCGCTACCCCTCATACTCTTTATAAAGGCTGAAGCGAAATCGTAGTGTGATTCCTTCGTGTACCCGCTCACATTTCCCAGCAGAGTTTCCAGATCTTCAAGAGTTGCCCTCTTGTTTTTGAACGCCTGGTGGACGATCTCCAGGGTGTTCAAGAGTTTCCTGGCGTCTCCTTCGGAATACCTTACTATGGCTTTCTCTACCGTTTCTTCCAGATCGATGTTGAGAACCTCTGTTGCTTTTTTCAAGATCTTCATCAGGTCCTCGTCAGAGAGTTTTTTGAAGTAAAGAATCCTGCATCTTGAGAGAAGTGCGGGTACGATGGCAAAACTTGGGTTTTCAGTTGTTGTCGCAACCAGTACGATGTCTCCTCGTTCAACATGGGAAACCAAGACCATCTGCTGGTTTTTGTTCAGGCGGTGTATTTCATCGAGAAAAAGAAGCAGTTTTTTTCCGTATTTTCTCAGCTGTTCTCCTCTTTTGAGAACGTTCTTTATTTCAGAAACCCCGTGAACGGTGGAGCTCAGATAAACTACCTCGCCGTTGAAATACCTTTTCAGCAGTGAAAAAACCGAGGTCTTACCAGACCCCGGTGGTCCATAAAGGATGGAGGAGAACATGTTGCCTGTTTTTAAAGTTCGCCGGAGAATCCCTTTATCGCCGAATATATGATCCTGACCGACGAAATCCTCGAAATCTTTCGGCCTGAGCAGTTCATTCAAGGGTTTTTCTGAAATACTCAACGGTGAGCTTCAATCCCTCCTCAAGGGAAACTTTGGGTTCCCAGCCGAGTTTTTCCTTCGCCTTCGTGTAATCGAGAATGCTCTTTCTCACGTCGCCCTTACGCGGTGGTTTATAGACGGGCTCTTTATCGTAGCCAGTGATCTCTTTCAGCAGTTTGAAGAGCTGGTTCACGGTCGTGCCCCTTCCCGTTCCTATGTTGAAGACTTCGTTGTCGCCTTTCTCCATGGCGAGAAGATTCGCTCTGACTACGTCATCAACGTAAACGTAGTCTCTGACGTACTCTCCATCACCGAATATGTGAACTTCCTCTCCCCTGAGCATCCTTTCAGTGAAGATGGCCACCACGCCCGCTTCACCGTACGGATCCTGTCTTGGCCCGTAAACGTTGGCGTATCTGAGGACTGTGTACTTCAGCCCGTACTCTCTTGCGAAGAATTCCAGGTACATCTCGATGCTGTACTTCGCAATACCGTAAGGTGATATCGGATGAGGTGTCTCCGTCTCTGGTGTTGGAAAGACCTTCACATTCTCTCCGTATATAGCCCCACCGGTGGATGAAAAAATGAATTTTTTAACACCGTGCTTGATGGATTTTTCAAGAAGCACAAGAGATCCAATGATGTTCGTTTCCGCGTCTCTGACAGGTTCCCTAACGGAGATGGCGACACTAGCCTGAGCGGCGAGGTGAAAGACATACTCGGGTCTGTGCAGAGAGAAGATCCGCTCCATCATTTCTTCGTCCTCTATACTCTGTTCATAAAACAGCGCGTTTCTGTTGAGGTTTTCGACCTTTCCAGAGGATAGATTGTCCACCACAATGACGCCGTATCCGTTTTCTATCAGTTTGTCCACCACGTGGGATCCTATGAAGCCCGCTCCGCCTGTTACCAGAACGTTCATGGTTGAGCCTCCTCTTCTTCATCTTCTTCCATAATTCTGGCTTCTTCAGGGATTTCCTGAACGTTCACAAGTCTTCTGCTCTCTTCGAGGAATTCCTTCAGTTCCTGCACCTTGCTCTCATCGAAATTCACCATTATGTCGTAAAATCTCTTGAATCTTTCTCTCGTTTTTGTATCCAGGAAGTGTGAGAAATGACGCGCGAGTTTTTCCGCGGTGGGCGAAGGTATTCCCATCACGTAGAAGAAAAAGTTTCTGAGTCTGTTCTGAGAACCTCTCAACGATCTTGCTCTTCTTTTTCCCTTCTCGGTAAGGGTTATGTATCCGTACTTCTCGTATTCGACGTATTCGAGTTCTGCCAGTCTTTTCATGGCGTTTGTCACACTTGGAAGGCTCACACCCATCTTTCTCGCGATGGTGCTCACCCTCGCCGCGGGTTGTTTCTGAAGTATCTCCTGAATCACCGCAAGGTAATCTTCGAGCGCAGGTGTCAGGGTTTTCTTTCTTCCTCTTGGCATGCTATCGACCCTCCTTCTTTATGAAACTTTTTGCTTTCTCAATATCCTCAAGAACGATCTTTCTGAGTTCATTACTTCTATTTCTCAGAAGATAACTCGGATGGAATGTTGGAATGACCTTTTTTCCTGCGAGCCAGTCGATGGGATTTCCTCTGATTTTGGTTATGGATACCTTTTTCCCATCCATGAGGAAAGACAATGCCGTGGCTCCGAGAGCAACTATCACATCTGGGTTGATGATTTCGATCTGAGCGAGTAAAAAATGTCCACATGCCGCCTGTTCTTCAGGAGTGGGTGTTCTGTTGTTGGGAGGCCTGCATTTCACAACGTTGCATATGTAAACATCTTCTCTTCTGATACCTGATTCTCTGAGTAGCTCCGTCAGAAGCATTCCCGCTCTTCCGACGAAAGGTCTTCCCGTCTTGTCTTCTTCCTCTCCCGGTCCTTCTCCCACAAAAACGATCCTCGTATCCAGATTTCCTTCTCCTACGACAACGTTTGTCCTATTCAGATGAAGTGGGCAAGCCGTACACTTTTTCACTCTCTCTGACACTATCTCCATGAGTTCTTCCCTTGTATACAAGCCTTTCTCCCCCGGATTCTGGTAAAATATTTCTGGAAATTATCAGAACCTTACTTAATTTTATCATCCACTATAAATTTTTCCAAAAATCTTATTGGGGTGATGATTCGTGCCTTTTAGATTTAGACTTCAGAGAATATACGATGTTCGAAGAAAGGAAGAAGAAACTTTGAAAAACGATCTCTCAAAAATCAATGAAAAAGTGGAAAATACCCAGAGAATTATACAACAACTTTCCGCTGAAAAGAAGCGAATAGAAAGTAATTTTCTTCACAAAAAGGTTCTCAGAAAGGAAGATCTCCTGAATATGGAGATGCAGATGATGTTTTATGAAGAAGAGATCAAAAAAAAGCAAAGTGAACTTTCTGAACTGATGAAGGAACAGGAAAAAACGAGAAGTAAACTTTTTGAAAAAATGAAGGAGAGAAAGATTCTTGAAAAATTAAAAGAAAGAAAGATGCGAGAGTACTTTCGTGAGGAAAACCTCAAAGAAAGGAAGACCATGGATGAAATAGCGGAGAGGAAATTCTGGTGGGAAAGCTAACTCTCTCTGAACCTGTACTGAAGCGCTTCTGCGAGGTGACTCATTTCTACACTGCTCGAACCTTCCAGATCCGCTATTGTTCGTGAGATCTTCAGAACTTTATCGATCTTTCTACCCGACAGTCCGTATCTTTCCACGTATCTCTTCAGGAGGTCCTCACTCTTCTCGTCCAGCTGGACAAACCTCCTCAGCATTCTGTGAGACATCTGTGAATTGCAGGAAATATGAGTATCCCTGAAACGTCTTTTCTGTATCTCCCTCGCCTTAATCACCCGCTCTCTGATTGAAGAGCTTTTCTCTCCTTCGGGTTTTTTCATCATTTCCTCGAAGGAGAGCTTCGGAACGTTGATCACCAGATCCATCCTGTCCAGAAGAGGACCTGAGATTTTCTTTCTGTACCTCATGATGTCTCTGGGAGAGCAGACACAGGGTTGTTTCGGGTCTCCAAGATTTCCACAGGGACAGGGATTCATGGCACCGACCAGCATGAAGCGAGCGGGGTAGGTGACGGTGAACTTCGCTCTGGCAACCGTGACGATGCCTTCTTCGAGAGGCTGTCTCAACGCTTCCAGCACGTCTCTTTTGAATTCCGGCAGTTCATCGAGGAACAGAACACCGTTGTGTGCGAGGGAAATCTCACCGGGTCTTGGGTTGGTGCCGCCACCGATGATGGAGACGGTCGACGCTGTGTGATGGGGAGATCTGAAGGGACGGAGTTTCACGATCCCGGGATAACCAGATGCGCTGTACACCTTACTCGTCTCGAGGATTTCCTCTTCGGACATGGGAGGAAAGATCGTGGGAATTCTCTTCGCTATCATGGTCTTTCCGGAACCGGGATTTCCTATCATGAGGATGTTGTGAAAACCTGCGACGGCTATCTCCACCGCTCTTTTCACCATCTCGTGGTCTCTAACGTCGGAAAAATCAATCTCGTATTCAACGTTCGTGTTTCCTATACCCGAATACTCGATCTGTTTCAGCGCTCTATCTCCCCTCAAAAACTCAACGCATTCTCTGAGAGATTCCACTGCATATATATCCAGCCCTTTCACACACTTTGCTTCTTCTTCGTTCTCTTTTGGGATGAGCACCGTACCATTGAACCTTTCTGAAAGAGAAAGGAGAACGGGAAGAACCCCGTTCACCCTCTTCACTTCTCCATTCAGCGAGAGTTCTCCTATAGCGAGGATGTTTTCGCTCACCTGAACTATTCCTGTTGAAGCGAGTATGCACAGTGCGATTGGCAGGTCGAGCATGGAACCTTCTTTTCTCACGTCTCCAGGAGCGAGGTTCACCACGTATTTACCGTGTGGAAGAGAAAATCCGCTGTTCAGAATAGCACTTTTCACCCTTTTTCTGCTCTCTTTCACAGCGGTGTCACCGAGACCGACCACGTCTATATCGTTGAAAACGCTCCTGTTGTCGAAATCCACTTCCACATCTATTTTCATTGCTTCTATTCCCTGTATCGTGGCGGAGGAGAGTTTGCTGTAGTTCACCTGGCAGCCTCCTTGGGATCGTACTCCCGCTTCATCTTTTCCAGTGTTTCCAGAAGCGTGCCGAAACCGTTTTTGATGTTCACCTTGACGAGTTCTTTCGAATAGCGTTTCTTCAGTTCAACAACACCTTCCTTGAGGGATCTTCCCACGTTTATTCTTATGGGAAAGCCTATGAGATCGGCGTCTTTGAATTTGAAACCAGGCGAGACTTCTCTGTCATCCAGAACAACCTCTTCTCCTTTTTCTGAGAGAACCTGGTAAATCTTTTCTCCCACCTGCTTCTGTTCAGCGTCGTTCATGTTCAGAATGTCCACCACAACGGTGTAAGGGGCGATCGAAAGGGGCCAGATCATACCGTTCTCATCGTGGAAATGCTCCACAACAGCCGCCATCGTTCTGGAAACTCCCCAGCCATAACAGCCCATGATGAAAGGCTTCATCTCACCGTTTTCATCCATAAAGTAGGCCTTCATGGCTTCGGAGTATTTTGTACCGAGTTTGAATATGTGACCAAGCTCTATCCCTTTTGTTGCCTTGAGAGGCTCACCACAGACGGGACAGGGATCGCCCTCCACCATCGTTCTCAGATCGTACCACTCGTCCACCTTGAAATCTCTGGGATGGTTTGCGTTTACGTAGTGCGTGTCCTCTTCCATACCCCCAACGACGAAGTTTTTCAGCCCCCTGACGCTGTGATCGGCCACTTTCTTCACATCCACACCGATGGGTCCAATGAATCCGACAGGAACACCGAAGTCCTTCAGAATTTCTTCTGGAGTTGCCATTCTCAGCGACTGATCTTTCAAATGTGCTTTGAGTTTCGCTTCATTGAGCTCCAGGTCTCCTCTTATGAGTACCATGACGTATCCTTCTCTTCCTTTGTAAAGAAGAGACTTCACGATCTTCGACGGAGGAACACCGAGAAACTCTGAAACTTCCTCGATCGTCTTCACCCCGGGTGTGGGAACCTTCTTGAAGGGTTTCTCTTCTTCCTGTTCCTGAGTATATTCACCTTTGTATTCGGCTTTTTCGTCGCTTGCCTGGTAGCCGCACTTTTCACAGAAGAGTACGTTCGTCTCTCCTATTTTTGCAGGAACGACGAACTCGTGGGAAGCGTTCCCTCCGATGGCACCCGTTTCTGCCTCTATGATCATGTACCTCACGCCGAGCCTTTCCATAATTCGGGAGTACGCTTTTTTGAACTCTTCGTACGTCTCGTCCAGAGATTCCCAGCTTGCGTGAAAGCTGTAAGCGTCCTTCATGATGAATTCTCTTGCCCTGAGAAGGCCAAAACGGGGTCTGATTTCGTCTCTGTACTTGTTCGCTATCTGATACAGAGTGAGAGGAAGCTGTTTGTACGAACGGAGCTCGTTCTTCACAAGGTCCGTGACGATCTCCTCGTGCGTGGGACCGAGTGTGAAGTCTCTTTCGTGCCTGTCTTTGAGTTTCATCATTTCGGGACCGTAATCGTCCCACCTTCCTGACTGTTTCCAGAGTTCCGCAGGTTGAAGGATGGGCATCAGAATTTCCTGTGCCCCTATCCTGTTCATCTCTTCCCGAACTATGTTCTCTATTTTGAGAAGCACTCTTCTTCCCAGTGGGAGGTAGGTGTATATACCGGCAGCTGTTTTTCTGATGAAGCCTCCTCGAAGAAGATACTCGTGGCTCACTGTCTCAACATCGGAAGGGGTTTCTTTGAGAGTAGGAGCGTAGAGGTCTTTCATCCGCAAGGCCGATCTCCTCCTCGATTTCGAGTTCTTTTGAAACTATTGTATCATAGATAGGAAAAGGAGGATGGGCCGTGCGATACAGAAAGCTCAGCGATTATCTGAAGGAAAGATACGGTGAAAGGGTTCAGAGAATAGTGATACACGGGGGATTCTCCTGTCCGAACAGGGACGGTACGAAAAGTAGGGGTGGCTGTATCTACTGTGATGCCACGGGAAGCGGTTTTACCACTCTGATGAGGCTCCCGATAAGAGAGCAGGTCATGGAAATAAAGAAAAAATACGAAAAGCGGGGGATCAAGAAATTCATCGCGTATTTTCAGTCGTTCAGCAACACGTACGCTCCTGTTGAGGTGCTCAGAGAACGCTACGAGGAAGCTCTCGTGGACGACAGTATAATCCAGCTCTCTGTCTCCACGAGGCCCGATCTCGTGTCCGAACGAGTTTTGGATCTGTTCGAAGAATTCAAAAAGCGTGTCGATGTTTCCGTTGAGCTCGGTCTTCAGACAGCAAACTATCGAACACTCAAGAAGATCAACAGAGGCCACACCCTCGCGGAGTTCGTGGATGCCGCTGTGAGAGTGAAAAAGAGAGGCATCGAACTCGTGGTGCATGTGATTTTGAATCTGCCCTGGGACGATATGGAGGATGTGGTAGAGACGGCCAAGATCCTTTCCGCTCTCGATGTGGACGGTGTGAAACTCCACTCGCTTTACGTGGTGGAAGGAACAAAACTCGCGGAGATGTACAAAAAGGGAGAAATAAAAATCTGTTCACTCGAGGAGTACATCGACAGAGCGATCACATTTCTCGAGTATCTCTCTCCGAACGTGGTTATTCACAGGCTGGTTGCAGATCCTCCGAGAAAGGGAACGATCTTCGGTAACTGGGGAAAGAGCAAGATAGAAATCATCAACATGATAGAAGAAGAACTCGAGAGGAGAGATACGTATCAGGGCAAGAAGTTTGATTATCTTAACAGGTAGTCTTTTTCTCTTGATTTTCGGGTGCATTCCTGTTTACAACCACACGCTTTCGTTCCTCGTCTGGATAGCAGGGGACAACGATCTGGAGCAGTTCATCTCTCAGGATCTGAAGGAGATGATGGGAAATCCATCTTGGATAGATGTCTTCGCTCTGGTTGACAGAACCCCAACCACGCAAGCTATCCTCTTTCAGAGGGATAGTAAGTGGTTGTTGTAGCTCGACTGTGTTACAATTGGCACAGGGAGTGGAAAAATGCCCAGACGTGTGATACGAACCTACAAACTCGCTGTACCGGGACATTTGAATCAAACATGCGAAGAACTCAACCGCACCGCAGCAAGAATCTACAACAAAACGATGTCTCTTGTGCGAAAGATACACCGAAAGAAAGGCTTCTGGCTGTCCTGGCCTGCCGCAGACAAATACATCCTCCGCTGGGCAGAAAACATCAAAATCCACGTCCACTCAAAGCAGACATTTGTTCAGCTCTACTTTCAAGCCCTCAAAGGGTACTTCAAAGCAGCCAAAAAGAATCAAGATGCAAAACCTCCCCACAAGAAAAAACGCTATCTGCCGTTCATATGGAAAGAAAGCGCTGTGAAGCTTCTGCCAGACGGCACCCTGAGACTGTCTTTTGGCAGAGAACGAGAACCATTTGTTGTACAAACACCTCTCAAACCTCCCCTTCGCATCAAACAGGCAAGACTTGTCTTTGAAGATGGATACTATCTCCACCTTGCGATAGAGGTGGAGATTGAAGAAAAGAGTGCTAATTCTGGTGTTATGGCAGTCGACCCTGGAGTGCTCCGTCCCATCACGTGCTTTGATGGAAAAGAAGTCATCAGCTACCACGGAGGGGTTCTTAGCAGCATCCTTCGCTACCGAAACAAACGCCTCGCAAGCCTTCAGTCTGCCATAGCAGAGTGCAAGAAGGGATCAAGAAGGTACAACAAGCTTGTTCGTGCAAAGAAAAGAGTCCTGAGACGGCTCAGAAACCAGATCAACGACATCATGCACAAGATCACAAGCAGTTTCATCGGACTGTGCCTCAGAAAACAAATCGGAACCATCGTGATAGGAGACGTCACAGGGATCAGAGAAAGAGCGGACTATAGCGACAATGCGAACCAGAAGATCCACCAGTGGCAGTTCAGAAAACTCATCGAGATGATAAGGTACAAAGCAGAGCAGTTCGGAATCAAAGTAAAGCTCATCTCAGAAGCGAACACGAGCAAGACGTGTCCTGTCTGTGGTGCAAAGAACAAGCCGAACGGAAGAAGATACCACTGCAAAACCTGTGGTTTTGAGTATCACAGGGACGGAGTTGGAGCAATCAACATCTGGAAAAGGTATCCTGGCACAGGCCAGGTAGTAGCGGGTTTGGCCCCCGTCAGAGGTGTGAGGTTCCATCCGCACCTCTGTGGCCATGGAGCGTCTTTGGCTCCATGGAAGGTGGCCTGAGAGCCACCAAAAGTCCCATCCCCTTCAGGGGATTGGGAGGAGGTCAAGATCTACTTGCCTCAGAAAGTGAAAAATCCGGAATACTGGGACGATTTCGTTGCTTTAAACGACTTCACCTCGGAGAGCTCCTGAGACGATCTCATCGAACACTGGAGGGATAGAAATTGAAGAGGGTGAACATGAACCTGGCCTGGATGGGTGTTGTCTTTTCTGCGATGAGCTCGATTCTGCTGTTAGAATATTACAGGGAGATTCTGGCAGGATCTCCCAGTTACACCCTTGGGTCTATGACCCTTTTTCTTTCTCTGATTTCCACGATTTCTCTTTTGATCGTTTACAGACAGTGGAGTGTGCTTCTGAACATCAACGTTCTGGAAACGCTGAAACTATCGGAACAACATTCTGTGAACTTGAATGAGAGACCGTTTGTTCCAAACTGGCCGTACATTGCCTTTATAGCCTTCTGGTTTCTCGAGTTTCTCTTTGCGGGAATATGGATTTTCTCCCTGCTTCAGTTGATCTTTTTTGTGATCTTTCTTCACTACCTGTTTGAAACTATAAGGAAACTCCAAGAGATAAAAATATACCTCTACAGAACCCTTTTCAACATCGACTACAAACCGGTCATAAAGGAAAGGAACGTGTTATCGGTTTTTCTCCTCACTCTGCTCACTCTCGGTGTGTACTGGTTGTATCTGGTTGTCAGGCTCTCTCAAGAAATAAACGAATTTCTCGATATGGACGATCGAATCATGAGAAATCTGGAGGTGAAATCGTGAAGGCCTGCCCGAACAAAGAGAGGAACCTCTCTTACTGCAACTGTTCTTATCCTGGATGTCCGAGAAAAGGCATCTGCTGTGAATGTATGCACTACCACAGACAGCACGGAGAACTTCCCGCGTGTTATTTCCCGAACGACGCGGAGAAAACCTGGGACAGATCCATCGAGCACTTCAAAAGAGTGGTGTGAGGTTCTCCCTCACACCACCTTTGATACGAGTTCGCACACCTTTTCGAGAAAATCTCTGTCTTCTTCGGAGAAAGGAGAAGAACTGTACGAATCTATGTCCAGTTCTCCTATGATTTTTCCATCTTTGAAAATGGGAACCACGATTTCCGCTTTCGTCTTTGGACTGCAGGAGAGATAGTTTGTTTCTTTGCTCACATCCTGAACAACGAAGGTCTCCTCTCTCTCCGCTGCCTGACCACAGATTCCAACTCCGAACGGTATCTCCACGTGTTCTGTTGGCTCTCCCACGAACGGACCGAGTTTCAGCTTTCCATCCTCCACGAAGTAAAATCCCACCCAGTCGTAGTACGAAACGTGGTTTCTCAAAAATTCGCACAGATCACCGAGAGCTTCTTTTCCTCTTTTTAAAATCTTCTCGATTTCCTTCAGCAGAGAATCGAAGTACTCTTTTTTTCCTCCGTAGTTCCCGATTTCTTTTCCTTTTCTGAACTCTATCACCGCGTGGAGCGTGGCGAGTGAAAGCTCTCTTAGAAGTCCCTTTCTCCAGAGAGAGAACACATCCATCACCACGATCTTCTCTTTCTCTCCATCCACAACAACCCAGTCTGAAAGACCCAAAAGCGACATGAGGAACACGGAGAAGTCTTCTCTTTTCAAATCGAGGAAATCTTCTCTCTCTGAGAGCGATTCTGCGCACTCTATTTTTTTGTTCCTCGAGACGTCCAGCCAGTCCCACTTGAATCTGTCGAGCTCTCTTCGTTCTATTTCCCGAAGGATCTTCTCGATCTTTTCATCGTTCAATTCGAGTTTTCTCTCGTAGTTTGGGACTATCGGGCCGAACTTTCTTCTCAACTCTCTCCAGAAGTCGATCCATTTCGTTTTGTCCCACTTCAATATCTCGAGACACTCTTCCACCTTGTTCTGAACGATGCTTCTCATCGAATTCCCTCCTTTATAATCGCTCCTCCAAGGAGTGTGTCTTCATCGTAAAAGGCGGCGATCTGGCCCGGTGTGACGGCAAAGACCTTCTTCTCGAACCTGACCTCCACTTCGTTATCTCTTACCCTGACAACTGCGGGGGCTTCTTCCGATTTTTTCCTCACCCTGCAGACGCATCTGAACTCTTCCGGCACTTCAACATGCCAGACAGGATCTTCTGCGATCAAACCGGAGAAGAAAACATCTTCCAGATCTGATACGACAACAACGTTCTTCTCCGGAATTTTGCCCTTCACGTAGTATCTCTTTCCAAATTTTTCTATTTTGAAGCCCTTCCTCTGACCGATTGTGTAGAGCGGATACCCAAAATGCCGACCAACGACCTCTCCCTCAGGTGTGATGATATCTCCATCTTTGAGCGTTATACCCTCGTCTTTCAAAAAGTTTTCGATGCTGCCGTCTGGTATGAAACACACATCCTGACTTTCCTGTTTCTTTGCAACGTGTATTCCTGCTTCCTCGGCGATTCTTCTGATCTCTTCTTTCGTGTAGATGCCGTTCGGGAAGATGAGTCTTTCTATCCTCCAGGGTTCGATCCTGGCAAGGAAATACGACTGATCTTTCTTCAGATCCACACCCTTTTTTATCACCTTTTTTCCATACTTTTCGCTGAACTCTATTCTTGCGTAGTGTCCACTCGCGAACGCATCGAACCCCTGTTTGAGAACGTAATCCATGAGGTATCCAAATTTCACGAAACGATTGCAGTGTGCGCAGGGATTCGGAGTGAGACCTTTGAGAAGATCACTCTTGAACGGTTCGATGACTTTCTCTCTGAAGGTCTCCTTCACATCGACGATCTCTATCTCCACTCCGAGAAAGTGTGCTATTCTCATTGCGTCAGCCGTATCCGATGGACTGCAGCAGACCTTCTTCTTTATCTCTTTTCTGATGAAGAATTCATCTTCCTTCGTCTTCATGTGGAAGGCCTTTACCTCGTGCCCTTCTTTCAGCAACAGATAGAGAGCTACCGCACTGTCCACTCCTCCGCTGAGAGCCACCCCTACTTTCAAGTTCGCACCTCCTCATTTAAGATGATACCATTTCCTTTATTTGAGAAATTGAGTTAAAATAACTTGAGGAGGTGTTGAACCATGAAATTTCACGGAACGACGATACTGGTTGTGAGAAAAAACGGTCAAACGGTGATGGGAGGAGACGGTCAGGTCACCTTCGGTTCGACCGTTTTGAAGGGAAATGCGAGAAAGGTTAGAAAGCTTGGGGAAGGAAAAGTGCTCGCTGGTTTTGCGGGATCTGTGGCGGACGCCATGACGCTCTTCGATAGATTCGAAGCGAAACTGAGAGAGTGGGGAGGTAACCTCACAAAGGCTGCCGTTGAACTCGCAAAGGATTGGAGAACGGACAGAGTTCTGAGAAGATTGGAAGCCCTGCTTCTTGTGGCAGATAAAGAGAACATCTTCATCATATCGGGAAACGGTGAGGTTATCCAGCCCGACGACGACGCGGCCGCCATCGGTTCTGGAGGACCTTACGCACTCGCAGCTGCCAAGGCCCTTCTCAGAAACACCGATCTCTCCGCGCGGGAAATCGTGGAGAAAGCAATGATGATAGCCGGTGAGATCTGCATCTACACGAACCAGAACATAGTGATCGAAGAAGTTTAGGGGGGTGTTCTTATGAAGAGTTTCGATGAAATGACTCCGAAGGAAATCGTTCAGGAGCTCGATAAATACATAGTCGGTCAGTACGAAGCAAAGAAAGCTGTGGCGATAGCGGTCCGAAACAGAATCAGAAGACAGAAGCTTCCAGAAGAATGGAGAAAAGAAGTACTCCCCAAGAACATCCTGATGATCGGACCCACGGGTGTAGGAAAGACAGAGATCGCCCGGAGATTGGCTCAGCTTTCCGGATCACCGTTCTTGAAAGTCGAAGCGACAAGGTTCACGGAAGTGGGATACGTGGGAAAGAACGTGGACTCGATGATAAGAGATCTGGTTGAGATCAGTGTCAACATGGTGAAACAGGAAAAGATAAAAGAAGTGGAAAAACAGGCGGAAGAACTGGTTGAAGAGCGAATTCTCGATTCTCTCGTTCCCGAATCAAAAGCCATGCCAGTTGCCACGAATCCCTTCATAAACCTCATAACCGGTGGACAGCAACATCAGTACACACCGGAAGATAGGAAAAGATTCAGAGCGAAAAGAGAAGAAATGAGGGAGAAACTGAGAAAAGGGGAGCTGGAAAACGAAGAGATTGAAATAGAACTCGAAGAAACGGTCTCTCCGTTCATGGGAATCTTCGGGCCGGGCATGGAAGACCTCGGGATAGAGATCACTAATATGTTCAGTGGAATGCTTCCAAAGCAGAAGAAAAAGAGAAAGATGAAGGTCTCTGAAGCGAGGAAGGTCCTGCTGCCTTTAGAAGCGGAAAAACTCATAGACATGGACAAGGTGGTGCAGGAAGCACTTGACAGAGCTCAGAACAGGGGAATCATCTTCATAGATGAAATAGACAAGATCGCTGGAAAAGAAAGTGCTGTGGGACCAGATGTGTCCAGACAGGGTGTTCAGAGGGACCTTCTTCCCATCGTTGAAGGCACCACGATCATGACCAAGTACGGACCGGTAAGAACGGATTACATTCTCTTCATAGCGGCCGGAGCATTCCATGTTTCACGACCATCAGATCTCATCCCGGAACTTCAGGGACGTTTCCCGATACGTGTGGAACTGTCACCCCTCTCCGAAGAGGATTTCGTGAGGATACTGAAGGAACCAGAGAACGCCATCATAAAACAGTACCAAGCACTCCTTTCAACGGAAGGCGTGGAACTCGTCTTCTCCGAGGATGGAATCAGAGAAATGGCTCGAATAGCATATCAGTTGAATCAAAGACTCGAAAACATCGGAGCCAGAAGGCTCTACACGGTTGCTGAAAAGGTCCTCGAGGAGATCTCTTTCGAAGCACCGGATATTCCGGAAAAGAGGGTCGTTGTGGATGCCGAATACGTGAGAAGAAGACTCGAAAGGATCGTTCAGGACGAGGATCTGAGCGCGTACATACTGTGAGGTGTTTCCTGTGAGGGTTCTTTTCGCTGCTTTTCTCCTGCTGTTCGCCGTTGGCTGTACTCTGATGAGCCCCGGAAAGGCGGATTTGTACGTCTATTTGTTCAACGTAGGAACAGACGAAAGCGTTACTGTGGATCTGGAAAGCAGTTATTTATCGGTGAACGGAAAAGAGTACACGCTTAAGGATGTATTGGCCAATGAAGGAGTGCTTCTGACCACGGTGGATATACCGTTTGATCTGTCAGATTTTGAGCTCACCACAGTGGCTACAATCGTGTTCGATGAACAACCAAAAGAAGTGTCTTTTAAAACAGCGCCAGTGGTGCTTTACCACTCCGCAGGAAAGTTCAGCACCGACACGGTGTTGAGGAGCAACGCGTACCTGCTCTTCGACCTTGAAAACGAGAGAATTTTTGCAGTGGAAGATCCTGTGAAGGTGTATGGTGAACTCACCAACGAGGGAAGTGTGGTGACACTGAGTTTCGGGGAATACGAAATGAAAGTTCCCGTTTATAATGAAGGATTTCTGTTATATCTGCCAGAGACTGATGGAAGCTACGATGTGTATGTGTTTTTTGATAATGAATCAATATCCCTCACCATACAGGAGGGGAGGGATGAATATGAGATCACGTTCTAAACTGAGGCCAAGAAGGCGGAAACATTTCAAAGTGAATCTGGGACTCTTGACTTTTCTCTTCCTCATGATCTTTGTTTTTCTCGTGAGCTATCACAACTATCAGGTGGCACTGGAGAAGCACAATCAGTTGATGTCGAAATACCAGGAATTGAAGACGAATATTGAGGAACAAAAAGTGCTGAACCAGAAGCTTTTAGAGGTGATAGAGAATGAAAAACTTCGTGGTCACAACCTCACACAAACCGGACAGAAAGCAGGTGGTGAAGGCGAAAGAACTCGCTGAAAAACTTGGCACCATCTACGTTTCAAGAAGGAGATTGAAAGAGTTCAACGTGGACTTCTACTACGTGGTGGAGAAGAACAGAATCTCAATAAAATGGCCCGGAGGGGAGTTCTTTTTTCATCCTTCTTCAGCTATCCTCCGGATGAGGAACATAAGAAGCGGTCAGAAAGACTACCTGATAGAGTCCCTTCAACCGGAAGGGAACGAAGTCGTGCTGGATACAACCTTTGGTCTTGGAAGTGAGGCTATCCTCGTGGCCGCTTTTCTTCCTGAAGGTAAGGTAATCGGCCTTGAAGGATCCATTCACATATACACCGTCGTGAAATACGGGATGGAAAATTTTGAGACTGACATTCAGTGGTTGAAAGACGCTTTAAAAAGAATAGAAATTCATTACGCGAATTTCAAAGAATACATCAGAAGTCAGCCTGATAATTCGTTCGACGTGGTTTACTGCGATCCCATGTTTGAGAATCCTGTGTACGAGTCTTCTGCCATGAATCCTCTAAGGCCCTTTGCCGTGTACGGCATGGTGAGCGAAGAAGACATTGAGGAAATGTTGAGAATCGCGAAGAAGAAGGTTATTTTAAAAAGCCACGTGAAGGATTCTCTCTTCAAGAAAATCAAGGTTGACGAACTGAAAGGTTCCAGAAAGAGCGGTGTTCTGTACGGGGTGATATACAAGCGATGAAGATAGCCATAGTCGGTGGGCCCACTGCTGTCGGGAAGACAGATGTCATGATTGAAGTGTGTGAAGAAATAGGTGCAGAGATCGTATCGATGGACTCGAGGCAGATCTATCGCCACATGGACATAGGAACGGCCAAGCCAACACCGGAGCAGAGAAAGAGGGTTCCTCATCACATGATAGATATCATCGATCCTGATGAGTATTACAACGCCTTCATGTACAGGAAGGATTCTCTGAAAGTAGTGGAAGATGTCCTCAAACGCGGGAAGATCCCTGTTTACGTTGGAGGAACGGGACTGTACACGGACGCCCTGGTTCGGGGTATATTCGAAGGAGTGCCCGCCGACGAGAACATAAGAAAGGAGCTCAGAGAATTAGAGAAAAGAGAACCCGGGATTTTGAGAAAAATGCTCGAAGAATTCGACCCTGAAGCGGCAACACGCATTCATCCAAACGATCTCAAGAGAACGATCAGAGCCCTTGAAGTTTACATGAAAACGGGAAGAAGGATCTCGGAGCTTCAAAAAGAAGCAAAGGGTGACGACAGGTTTTTCATAATCGTTCTGACCCGGGAAAGGCACGAACTTTACGAGAGAATAAACAAAAGAGTTGATAAGATGATAGAGATAGGACTCGTGGACGAAGTGAAAAAACTCTTGGAGATGGGATATTCTAAAGATCTCAACTCGATGAAGACGATAGGATACAGAGAAGTCATCGACTATCTGGAAGGAAAGTACGATTTTGACAGGATGATTCATCTCATAAAACGAAACACCAGACACTTTGCCAGAAGACAGATCATATGGTTCAAAAGGTACAAGGAAGCCGTGTGGTACAATTTAACGTTCGAAAGTGAAAGAAAAGTAAAGGAGGAACTCAAGAAGCTGATAGTTGAAAATTTTTCAGTATAATTCTATTTTGAATCACATCGAGGGGGGAGTTTGCCTTGGCGGAAAAGTTCAACCTTCAGGACAGGTTTCTGAACCATCTCAGGGTTAACAGAATCGAAGTAAAGGTGTATCTAGTGAACGGTTTTCAGACAAAGGGATTCATCAGATCTTTCGACAGCTATACGGTCCTGCTGGAGAGCGGAAACCAGCAAAGTCTCATTTACAAACACGCGATCAGCACGATTATTCCTTCCTCTTATGTGATGCTGATGCCAAAGAAACAGGAAACAGAGCGGGAGGATGAGATCTCTGAGAACGAGGAATCTTGAAGGGAAAAAAGCGGTGGTCGTTGCTGCTGGTAAAGATGAGGAGAAAATAAAAGAGTCTCTTGAAGAAATGAAGGGTTTGTGTAAAACCCTTGGTGTTGGAGTCGTTGAATGGCTCTGGCAAAAGAGAACAAAGCCGGATCCAGCCACCTACCTTGGAGGGGGGAAATTGCAGAAGCTCAGGGAAATAATAGAATTCTGTGAAGCGGATCTCGTGGTCGTTGACGATGAAATCACGCCGGTGCAATACAAAAACATGCAAGAAGAGCTGAACGTAGATGTTCTTGATAGGACGCAGGTGATCCTTGAAATCTTTGCCCGTCATGCAACGAGCGAAGAAGGAAAGCTCCAGGTGGAGATGGCGAGTTTGCTTTACGAGCTTCCAAGGCTCGTTGGAAAGGGCGAGGAACTTTCTAGACTCGGTGGAGGTATTGGCACCAGAGGGCCAGGTGAACCCTTGCTAGAGGTTTTGAGAAGGCACATAAAAAACCGCATCGCACAGCTCCGAAAAAGACTGAAAGAAATAGAGCAAGAAAGGAACACTCAGAGAAAACAAAGGCTGGAAAAGAAGATCCCACATGTTTCTATAGTTGGATACACAAACGCCGGGAAATCCACTCTCCTCAGGGCTTTAACCTACAGTGATGTGTACGTCGCTGACAAACTCTTTGCCACTCTCGAGCCTGTCACGAGACGGTTGAAGCTAAAGAGCGGAAGAGTCATTCTTGTGAGTGACACAGTCGGATTCATCAGAAAGCTACCTCACACCATTGTGAGTGCGTTTAAAGCGACGCTTGAAGAGATAAAGTATTCGGATGTGCTTATACATCTTGTTGACGCTTTTGATCCGTATCTTGAAGAAAAAATGAAAGCTTCTGAGAAAGTTCTGGAGGAAATCGGTGCCGATAAGATTCCGAGGATGCTGGTTTTCAACAAGATCGATGTTTGCCCCAAAGAGAGAATAGAAACGCTGAAGTGGAAGTATCCGGAGGCCTTGTTCATCTCATCGGAAAAAAGGCTAGGACTGGATCAGCTTCTGAACAAACTGGAAGAAATCATGGGGCAAAAGGATATTCAGGAAACTTTGAAAGTTCCCTTGGAAAAGATAGGACAGATCTACGCTTTGAAAGATCGACTGGTAATACTGAACGAAAACTACGGGGAAGGGCACGCTCTGATCACGTTGAAGGCTGATCGGGAAACTCTTGAGATCCTAAAAAGGAAGGTGGCAATTTGAGAATTGTCTTTGTGGGAACACCGGAATTCGCAGCGGAAATACTGGAACATTTGATCAAAAACAGGTTCAACGTGGTGGGTGTAGTCACCCAACCGGACAAACCAAGGGGGCGGGGAAGGAAAGTCGCACCAACTCCGGTGAAGGCAGTGGCTGAAAAACACGGAGTTCCTTTCATTCAACCCGAATCGATAAACAAGAAAGAAGCTTTAGAATTTCTCCGGTCTGTGAGGCCAGATGTTATAATAGTCGCATCCTACGGAAGGATTTTGGGTGAGAAGGTACTTTCTCTTCCAGAACTTGGTTGTTACAACATTCATCCCTCTCTTCTTCCAAAATACAGGGGTGCTTCTCCTATACAGAGAGTGCTTGAGAACGGCGAAGAAAGAACAGGTGTCACCATATACAAGATGGTGAAAGAGCTCGACGCTGGTCCTATTGCACTCCAGAGGGAAATTTTTGTGAATCCATTCGAAACTTTCGATCAGGTAGAAAAACGTTTGATAGAACTTTCGAAAGAGATGTTGATCGAGTTCCTGAAAAAACTGAAGGCGGGGGACATAGAACTGAAAGATCAGGATCATTCCCTGGCAACCTATGCTCCAATGATAAAAAAAGAGGACCTGATTGTGGATTTCTCAAAGGACGCTGAATCGGTGAAGAACAAAATCAGGGCTTACGATTCCAGACCCGGTGCCAGAGCTTTCTTAGGGAACGATGAAGTGAAATTGTTTGGAGTAACGGCGATAGATAGTTCGGGAGATGAACCAGGTTTGATAAACTATATTGATAAGGAAGGTGCATGGATAGGTACCGGCAACGGAAAAGTGAAAGTAAGATACATTCAATTCCCCGGAAAGAAGAAGATGACCTTCTGGGAAGCAAAAAATGGAAGATCGATAATCGAAGGCATGCGATTCGAAAGGAGGTATGAGAGTTGAGAAGATTGAACTATTTTATGCTCAAGGGTGCAAAAACGGAGAAAGATTACAGGAAAGTGATAAAAGTCATTGGGAAGCTCGAGGGCGTTTTCGATGTGGATTATGAGATAACGGCTGAGGTTGTTGGTGTGGATTACGATGATCAAATAATCTCCAAAGAACAAATAAAAACCATTGTGGACAGTTTGGGATACACACTCATCGTATGAAAGGGAGCTGTTCAGGATGAAGAGTATCGAAGTGCTGAGTTTGAGAAAGTATTTCCCGATCAGAAAAGGATTCCTTATGAAAAAGATCGTTGGTTATGTGAAAGCGGTTGATGATATCTCTTTTTCTGTGGAAAAGGGAAAAACGTTCGCCCTCGTTGGCGAGTCAGGATGTGGGAAGACAACTACCGCAAAGACGATACTGCGTCTCACGAATCCCACCGCGGGCCGTGTTGTGATCGACGGTGACGACACCACGTACTACTTCATGAAGAGAAAAGACGCGGAGAAATATCTGAAGACAACCTACGTGGATATATTCCGCGAAATTGGGAAAAAATTATCACCAGATCAGATTGTGGACGTGCTTGAGGATGTGGATAAGAAGTACGCGGAAATCTTCTTTAAAGAAGCGAAAGAAAGCGAAGAGAAATTTTATCAGATTCTGCTCGATGACATCGGTGAAAAGAGGATGAGATTCAGAAGGAAGATACAGATTGTCTTTCAGGATCCCATGAGTTCCTTGAATCCGAGAATGACAGTTGGCGACATTCTGACTGAGCCTATTCTGTTCCACGGACTGGCGAAAACACGAGAAGAAGCTGTAGATATGGTGAAAGATCTTCTCAAAAGCGTGGGGCTCAAGGAATATCACCTCGAAAGATATCCACATCAATTCAGTGGAGGTCAGAGACAGAGGATCGCTATCGCGAGGGCGATCTCCATAAATCCTGAGATAGTGATACTCGATGAACCCACAGCCTCGCTGGATGTTTCCGTTCAGGCACAGGTTATAAACCTGTTTCTCAAGCTTCAGGAAGAAAAGGGTTTCACGTATCTCTTCATCTCACACGACCTTGGACTTGTGAGATTCATAAGCCACGAAGTCGGTATCATGTACCTTGGCAGGATCGTGGAAATGGGGAACACCGACGAGATATTCGATAATCCCCTTCATCCATACACTCAGGCGTTACTCTCTGCCGTTCCCGTTCCAGATCCGAAAGTTGAGCGCACGAGAAAACGCATCATCCTCAGGGGCGGGGTTCCAAGCCCCATCAACAGACCGGCTGGTTGTTTCTTCCATCCGAGGTGTCCTTACAAGATGCCCGTGTGTGAGAAAGAGTATCCGGCGATGAAGGAAATTTCCCCAGGTCACTGGGTGGCGTGTCATTTACATTCGTCATAGAGGAGGTGTGATGTTATGCGTAGGTTTCTTGGAATTTTCCTCATGATTGCAGTTGTTGCACTTTTCGCGGAACTTTCACCGTTCGCTCAGTTCGAAACGTATATCGGAGCAGAATTCACAGGACAGTACGGGGGAGTGCTCGTAGTACCGGTGCTTTCCGGTCCCAGAACGTGTAACGATGTTGTAGCACAGGAGACGAGTTCCACAGACGTTATAGTGAGGTTTATGGCTTCCATGATCGAGCTTGACAATTACGCAAGGATCCATCCCGCTCTTGCGGAAAGTTGGGAACTCAAGCAAAACGAGGACGGAAGCATGGAGATAGTCTGGCACCTGAGGAAGGGTGTCAAATGGAGTGACGGAACACCGTTTACAGCGGACGATGTAGTCTTCACGATCAACGATATCTATTTCAACCCTGACATACCGAACGATATGCAGGACCTCTTTGCAGACAACTGGCCGGTGGCCGAAAAGATCGACGATTACACGGTGAAGACAACCCTCAAAGAAGCGTACAGGCTTGCGGTAAGGTACATCGGAGGTATTCCCATCTTCCCCAAACACCTCGCGGAACCGTACGTGAAGGAAGGAAAATTCAAGGAATTCTGGACGGTTGATGCCATCAACAAGGGAGAAATCGTGGGTCTTGGTCCGTTCATTCCCGTTGAGTACGTGCCCGATCAGTACGTGAGATTCGTGAAGAACCCTTACTACTGGAAGTACGACAAAGAAGGAAAGCAGCTTCCTTATCTCGACGGCATCATCTTCAAGATCATCCCGACACAGGATGCGCAGAGGCTTGCGTTTGAAAACAGAGAAGTTGATGTGTACGGACCTCGCGGAACAGAGTACGCGGAACTCAAGGCCATGGCAAGAGAAAAGGGCTGGATTGTTGGTATCGGAGGTCCGAACTTTGGAACCACTTTCATCAGTTTCAACTGGAACGCTCCCGACCCTGTGAAGAGAAAGTGGTTCAGGAACGATTTCTTCAGAAGGGCAGTGGCGTACGCCATCGACAAGCAGTCGATGATCGATACACTCTACAACGGCCTCGCGGTTGAACAGTGGGGCCCCATCAGTCAGGCTGCGACCGTTTATTACGATGAATCCGTTCTCAGAAAATACCCGTACAACCTCGATCTTGCCAGAACGATGCTCAAGCTCGGTGGTTTCAAATGGGATGAAAACGGCCAGCTCCTCGACAGCGAAGGAAACCCGGTGAAGTTCATCATCATGACCAACGCTGGAAACCAGATCCGTGAAGGAATGGGTAACATCATAACGGAAGCGCTCAAAAAACTCGGAATGGATGTCACCTTCGCTCCCATCGATTTCAACACACTCGTTCAGAAGCTCGTTGTGAACGGTGACTGGGAATCTGTCATTATAGGACTCACCGGATCCGATGAACCTCAGGGCGGAGCTAACGTTTGGAGAATCAAAGGATCCCTCCACTTCTGGAACTATCATCCGGAAGTTAAAGACTTCGTTGATCCCAACAATTACTACCTGCCAGATTGGGAAAAAGAGATCGACAGAATCTTCGAGGAGAACGTGAAGATACTCGACCAGCAGAAAGTTGTCGATATGTTCAGAGAATTCCAGAGGCTCGTGTCCGAACACATACCGCTCATCTACACCACCCAGCAGCTCTATCTCTACGCCTACAGCAACAAACTCCACAACGTGGAACCCACTGCTTTCGGTGGTGTGTGGGGCTGGAACCAGGATTGTGTCTGGAAAGAGCAATGATCCATCGGGAGGGGATCTTCCCCTCCCCTTAAAATTCTGTTCAAAGAGGTGATCTTGCTTGCTCAAGTACATCGCACGTAGATTGATTATCATGATTCCCGAGCTCATAATCATCTCTTTCATAGTTTTCATCATCATGGAGGCGGCTCCAGGAGACTTCCTGGACATGTACCGTCTTGATCCTTCCGTTTCTCAGCAATTCCTTGAGAAGATGGAAAAGGAGCTTGGCCTAGACAAGCCTTGGATCGTTCAGTACGGCATCTGGCTGAAAAACGTTCTGAAGGGAGATTTTGGCTATTCATTCTACTACAGAAGACCCGTTTCCACACTCATCTGGGAGAGGGTTTTTGCTACGGTGATACTCTCCGTCTCTTCCCTCGCGTTCGAATGGTTGCTTGGCATAATCGTCGGTGTTTTCTCGGCTTTGAAGAAGTACAGCATCTGGGATAAGATTCTCACGGTTGTCGCTTTCAGTGGAATCGCCCTTCCAGGGTTTTTCCTGGCCATTCTGCTCCTCTACATGGCAGCGAAGACCGGCTGGTTTCCAATTGCCGGTATGGTCTCGGTGAATCACAACCAGATGACAACTTGGGAGAAGTTTAAGGATATCGCATCTCATCTTGTTCTCCCAACCATTGCGCTTGGTTTTGGCGGCTTTGCTTCCCTCATGAGATACATGAGAGGTAGTCTTCTCGATGTGTTGAACGAAGACTACGTGGAATTTGCCCGTGCGAAAGGAATGCCGGAACGTGTGGTGATATACAAGCATGCCCTGAGAAACGCCATCAATCCCATGATCACTTTCCTTGGTTTCAGTATTTCCAACGTCCTCGGAGGAGCGGTCATCATAGAGAACATCTTCGCCTGGCCCGGTATGGGGAGACTCATCTACCAGGCACTCCTTCAGCAGGACATTTACATCGTTATGGCGTCCGCTGTGATCAGTGCGATAATGCTCGTGATTGGTAACCTTGTGGCAGATGTGCTTCTCGCCGCTGTAGATCCAAGGGTCAGATTCGAGTGAGGGAGGAATCGCAATGGCTGAGGAAAAGACGATGATAGAGAACGGAGAAATAGAGTTTAAGGAAAGGGTCCTTTCCAGAAGGGAACTTGTCTGGAGAGCTTTCAAAAGAAACAAACTCGGAATGTTCGGACTGTACGTTCTGATTGTCCTCTATCTCATGGCGTTGTTTGCGGATTTCCTTTCCCCGCACCATCCCTATGAACAGTCCCTCAAGCATTCCTTCGCACCTCCCACAAAGATACACAGAGAGTACAAGGGAGAACGAGTGGGAGCTTACGTGCTTCCCACGATAAGTTATGTGGACAAGGCAACTTTCGAGAGAAAATTCTACGAAATGCTTTTCCCGAAAAGACTCGTTCTCGATGTCTTCGGAACACAGGTTGAGTACGAAATCGGAAAAGACGGTGTGACAGGATTCTCTTTCATGCTGGACGAAGAGTATTATATCGTTCCAAAAGACGGCACCATGAAATACGCCGGTTCAACGACAAAGGTGGTTGATTATCTTCTGTTCGGATACGACGATAAGGTTCTAACGGAAGGGGAGGCAGATATAGAAACCTCTTCTGAAGCCGCGAAAGACACGTACTTTGGAAAATACGGTTTCAGGCTTGGACTGAATTCCCCCGACGAGATCGAGAAGATCGTCATAAAGGAGAAACTCAACATGATCCTAGTGAAAAAAGGTGAGGATATCGAGATGATCACAGGAAAGGTGATCGACTATGACCACAAGACTTATCCGGTGAAATGGTTCGTCAAATCCTGGGGAGGAGACTCGAAGAACCGTATAGGGTACCTCTTCTGGATCTTTCCGTTCCACTATCATCTCTTTGGAGTGGACAACTACGATAACAACGAATACGTGAGACTTTACATCATGGGAGCTGACCAGTACGGAAGGGATGTGTGGAGCAGAATAGTGTTCGCTTCCAGGATCTCACTTTCCATAGGTTTCATCGGAATGTTCATCACGTTTACTCTTTCTCTTGTCTTCGGCGGTATTTCCGGCTACTATGGAGGTATCGTGGACGAATTCATGATGAGGTTCTCCGAGATCATCATGTCATTGCCGGGTTTCTACTTGCTCATCCTTTTGAGATCGCTTCTACCACTCGATATACCATCCACACAGGTGTACGTGCTCCTTGTATTCATCCTTTCTTTCATCGGCTGGGCAGGAAGAGCCAGAGTTATAAGGGGAATGGTTCTTTCAATAAAGCAGCGTGAATTCGTAGAAGCAGCGAGGGCACTTGGTTTTCCTGACACGAAAATTCTTTTCAGGCACGTTCTGCCCAATACGGCGAGTTACCTCATCGTCGCCGCGACCCTTGCGATACCCGGTTACATCCTCGGTGAAGCGAGCTTGAGTTTTCTCGGACTGGGTATCAGAGAACCGAGTGCCAGCTGGGGACTCATGCTCGCACAGGCACAGAACGTCACTTACATGACGAAGTATCCTTGGCTTCTCATACCAGGTATCTTCATCTTCATCACCGTGCTTTCTTTCAACTTCGTTGGTGACGCGTTGAGAGACGCTCTGGATCCGAGGTCTCTCGGATAGAATGCTGAAGTACAGACTGAGGAGTAAGAGAGTCGAAGAACTCGTTGAGTATGCACAGGCTGGATTCAAGGAAGCCATCGACCTCATTGTTGAGAAGTATTACCCTATGGTTGTTAAGATCGCTTCTCAGTATTTTGCAAGCTGGGCCGAACATGAAGATATAGTTCAAAACGGCCTTGTAGGGTTGATAAAGGCGATTTTCTACTACGATAGAACCAAAAGCTCTTTCACGTCTTTTGCGTGGAGGAGTGTTGATTCAGAGATAAAGTCATTTCTCACTTATCTGAACAGAAAGAAAAACAGGATGCTCTCAGACGCTGTGAACGTGGATGGCATGGAAAAGGAGGAAGATGACGCGCCTTTTGAGGTGCCCGATAGCGAAACCGACGTTGCCAGAAGCGCGTTTTCTGGCATAATTTTAGAGATGGTTCTTGAACTATTGAATGAAAAAGAAAAAGAGATCTTTCTCAGATGGCTGGATGGATACTCGTACGGCGAGATAGCGAAAGAATTTGGTGTGAACACGAAGAAAGTTGACAACACGGTTCAGAAGGTGAAGAGAATGATTTCTGGATTAGGGTGATAGAAGATGAGAAAAGAGAGTCTCGTAACGTTTTTTGCTTCTTTGATAGTCATCGCTATTTTACTCTTCTTCGTGCTGTCCGTTTTCAATTTCTATTTTTTGAAGAAACTTGAAGCCAGGATGGACGAAATGGAAAAACAGTTTCAATCTACACTGAAGAGTTATGAGGAACGACTGAAGGTGGTAGAAGAACTTCTGACCCCCAATTCCATTATCAGTCGCTATATAACTGCGTACGAATACTTTGAAAAAGCCAGCGTGGATTTCGAAAGGATATTTTCTGAGATCGAAGACGATCCCACAACTGGATACATTAGGATCTTCGTCATAGGGAACGACCCCGTGTGGATCACCGTCAAGGGCGGAAATGAAGTGCTCTTTTCAAGGGACGTGAAGCCGGGTCTTTCACCTTACAAGTTTTTCTACTACAAAAAACCGAAGATCTCTACAGAATACGATATTGTAATACCACGAGACGCCACTTTAATAGTAGGGATTCCAAACAGAGTGTTCCTACTCGTTTTCGGGGTTGGTACAACCTACCATCCCACAAAGATCGTTCAGGTGCAGCAGACCCGGATAGACAACATCGAACGTGATTTGAAGCTTTACATACCTAAATAAAAGCACAAGGAGGGACTTTCGTCCCTCCCATACTTTGTGTCTTGTCTTCATCGGGTCAGGGGGGATCGGGGGATGAGGGACATGCAAGTTAGAATTTAACTGATCTCAGTAACATCCTCTTGAAACGATAAAAAAGAACGCCTTAAATTTTCTTGAAAAACCCTTGAAAAAAAGGAGGGGTGAAATGAAACATATTCTGATCAAGGATTTGAGGTTTTTCGACTACCCGAGAGGCTGGTTGTTTTTTCGGAGAGAACTGGACAACGCAAAACTTGAACTTTTGAATCACATCTTGAGGACATTTGAGGGGGTGTTTGTATTTATAAACCTCTTTTCGGAAGAGGTGGACCCTCTTGCCGCTGAGGAATTCATAAAAGACTACATTCCTCAAAATTCAATCGTTCTGGATGAAATTGTGGATTATCTCGATGTCTCTGTTGAACGAAGACTGGATTTTTCTTACCCTGAATTCACGTCTTCCCCTCTTTCTGAGAGATGCGAATGCCTCGTGTACGATGGTGAAAAATTCGAAAGAATAGATCTTTCGAGTTTCAGAGTGAAATTCGAAGAAAAAAGTGTTTTCGACGAATTGATGGAAGTTTCCGAGGAGTCTTTTACCCTTTTGAAAGGAATCCTCTGGGATCAAGAAGTCGAGAGAATAAAGAACAGAAGAAAAGTAAAGTTCGTTGGTAAAATCTTGAAAAAGAAAAATCGACCAAAGCTTGATGCATTGCTACTGGAAGAAATCGAAACGGGGGATGAAACATGAAAATAGAGCGTGTACACGTTGAAGGGTTTGGAAAATTCGAGAATTTTTCTTTCCCCCTGAAAAGCGGGTTGAACATCATCTTCGGGGGGAACGCAGCCGGCAAAACCACCTTAGCTAATTTTATAAGATACTGCCTCACGGGAGAGCTTCTTGAACTTGAAAACTACAAACCCTGGTTTTCGAACAGGTTTGGAGGATACCTTGAAACGAGTGAAGGAAGAGTGGAATTTGGCCAGGGAAGACTGGATTCCGAACTGTTTTCCTTCACTTCCTTCATGTCGGAGGGAGTGGATAGCACTCTCAACGGTTCGAAAAAGGTTGCTTCTTTCCTTATGGAAAGCTACAGAAACGCACCCGAGGCGGTGGAACTTGAAAAGATATTGAACGAAGATTTCTCTGGTTTGATGAAGAAGACAAAAGAACTGGAAACTGAGATTTCAAATCTGGAGGAGAAAGTTGAGGCCTGGAAGGAAAAAAGGCGATCACTCCTTCTGGTTTTGAAGAGAAAGAAAGAACTTTCGCGGGATCTTCAGGAGAAAAGAAGACTTCTGGAAGAAGAGATCGATAGATTCGAGAGTGAAAAGTCTGAAAGATTATCTTTTGTGGAAGCCAGAATCAACGAGATGAAAGCAGAACTTCTCCGTGTTGAAAAGGAACTCGAGGAAATCGAAAGGAAAACAGCGGTTCCCGAAGAAAGAGTTCGTGAAGCGATCGAGCTTGCCCAGAAACTGGATTATTTGAGGGAACGCGGTAAGGAACTGGAAAAGGAGATAGAATCACTCAAGGAAAAATTGAGAGATACGGAAGAAAGACTGAAAACGATCATGAAAGATTTCTCCGTCAACAGTCTCGAGGAACTGAAGCTCAAGTTGGAGAACATGAAGTTACAGATAGAACTGGTGGAAAACGAACAGAGAACAAAGCTGAACGAGATAATAGGTCATCTCAGAGAGCCTCTCAGGGAAATCGATGAAAAACTCGAAGAAACCCAGGCAAAAATCGAAGATGCAGGGGATGACATGAAGCGCGTTGACAAAACGCTTTCTATTTTCAGGATTTTTGTTGCCATTTTTCTGGCCTTTGCTCTGGTTTCCATCATCTTTGCCTTTCTCAAACCGGGATATCTGTTCTTTTATCTGGCACTGGCTGGAACAGGTGCTTCTGTGGTTTCCATGTGGAACTATTACAGGTTGAGAAGAAAATTGTTTGAACTTGAAAGTGAGTTCATGAATCTTTCGACACAAAAGAGGTCGTTGATCGAGAAAAAGAACCAGATCGTAAGCAAACTGAAGGAAACCGCAGGTGTTGATAACATCGAAGAACTCGAAAAATTTCTAAGAGATCAGATTGTGAAGAAGGTTTTCGAAAGAATGCCAGTTCTTTCAAAGTACGGGAGTGAACCAAGGAAAGCGATTGAAAACGTGGAAGAACAGATGAGAGAACTCCTGATTTTGAAAAGCTCCGTTGAGACTTCTCTGTCCGACAAGAAGAAGAACCTGGAGGAACTGCAGGAGTACTCTAAAGAGCAGGGAGAAGTACTGAAAAACACGCTGAAGGAAATAGAAGTCGACAACGAAGATGAATTGATAGTGTTGAGAGATCTTCTGGAAAGACGTGCGAATTTGAGGAAAGCTAAAGATTCTCTGGAAAAAGAAATCGCTAACCTCATGAAAGAAAAAGAAGAGATAGAATCAACCAGATCGAACACGAAAATAGAAGAACTCAAAAGAAAAGTGGAACAGATAGAAAGTGAATTGGAAAAACTCGTGGTTTCACCTCTCAAAGAACCTTTTGATGTTCTGGAAGCACTTTTCAGAAAAAAAGTTGAACTCAAGATTCTTGAGAGGATCATTGGTTACATTCCCGAGTTCAAGGAGCGAATCAGGAAAGAACACGAAGAACTGTTGAGGGGTTACACAAGGGATCTGGCAGCAGAATTGACGGATGTTTACAGAAGGTTTTTCAAAGAAAATCAGGTTTTCAAGGTTTCTCCGGATCTGATGGTGACAATCAATGTCCCCGAAGAAAGAAAGGTCGTCGATGTGTTGAACACCTCCGCCTTGAAACTTCTGAGTTTTCAGATGAAGAGGTTCATAAGTCGTGTTCTGGAAGTTGAAAGCCCCCTTGTTGTAGACAACACTTTTGTCGATTTGGACGATGAGAAGATAGACCTACTCTGGCAGGAACTGAAAGAGGTGTCCAAGACCAGACAGGTTGTACTATTCACCAGCGACAGGAGGCTTTTGAAAGAAAAACCTGTTTTGAAACTTTAGTTACAGATCATCTCTCTGCTGCACCTTTCACATTCTAGCTGAACGGTGGTGTGGGTGATCCCGTATTTTTTCAATCTTTTCTCTATTTCATCTATGATCTTCTGGGCGTCTTTCAGTTCCATGTTGTCCACTTCAACGTGACACTCGAAGTGGATTTCTTTCTCTCCCACTCTCCAGGCGTGAAAATGGTGGGCGTTCCTCACACCTTCTATTTTTTCAATTTCCTCCTTTATTTTCTCAAAGTCCAGGTTCGGTGAAGCTTCCATGAGGATCTCAAAGGACTCTTTCACTATTTCATAAGCCTCTTTGAACATGTATAAGGCTATAACGAAGGCGAGAACAGGGTCGAGCCAGTATATTTTCCAGACCCTCATGAAAACAGCCCCAAGAACCACAAGGATCGAGGACAGGGTGTCCGCGATGAGATGCAGGTACGCGGATCGAACGTTCATACTTTCTTTGCTGTGGGTGTGAAGAAGGATGACGGAAAAGAAGTTGGCAGCGAGACCTATCGAGGAGACGAGGAGAAGCACCGACGTGTGAACGGTGGCGGGGTTCCCCAATCTTTTCACCGCTTCGATGACAACGAGTGTTGAAACAACGAAGATGGATACGGAGTTCAAGAAAGCCACAATGATTTCGCTTCTTCTGTAACCGAAGGTGTACTTTTTGTTTTTCGGTTTCTCGCTGATCTTCATCGCGATGAAACTTCCAATAAGACTCATGGTATCGGAAAAGTTATGAAGGGAGTCGCCCAGAAGGGCGAGACTCCCGGATATCAAGCCACCGACCACTTCAGAGAGCGTTATGATGGCGTTCAGCCATATAGAGAACAGCAGTTTCTTCTTCACGTGTTTTGCCTCCTCACACGTAAGCTGTGAGATCGAGCAGACCGTGGCCGCTCAGAGTGAATACTATCACACGTTCTTTTCCTTCTTCTTTCGCTTTCTTTGCTTCTCTTATAGCTCCTGCAATGGCGTGGGCGGATTCCGGAGCGGGAATTATCCCTTCAAGCTTTGCGAATGTCTTCGCTGCCTCGAACGTTTCGTCCTGATCGAAAGCCTGTGCCTCCACGAGCCCTTCTTTCACGAGTCTTGCGATTATCGGAGCGGAGCCGTGGTATCTGAGACCTCCCGCGTGTATCTTTGGAGGAATGAAGTCCTTTCCAAGGGTGTACATTTTCAACAGGGGTGTAAGCCCCGCTGTATCACCGAAGTCGTAATCGTAATTCCCTTTCGTCAGGGATGGACACGCGGCGGGCTCGCAGGCGACGAACCTGATATCTCTTCCGGAGAGTTTATCTGGAACGAAGGGAAGAATTGTTCCTCCAAAATTCGATCCTCCTCCATGACATCCCAGTACAACATCTGGTTTTTCACCTATGAGTTCGAGCTGTTTCTTGATCTCGAGGCCTATAACTGTCTGGTGAAGCAGAACATGATTCAACACGCTTCCAAGGGAGTACTTCGTGTTCGGATCAGACACAGCCACTTCCAGTGCTTCACTGATGGCGATACCAAGGCTACCTGGATTGTCCGGATCTTCGCTCAGGATCTTTCTTCCGAAGCTCGTTTCTTCACTGGGACTTGGAGTTACCTTTCCTCCGAAGAGGTTCATCATGTATTTTCTCATCGGCTTTTGCTGGTAGCTGACCTTCACCATGAACACCTTCACTTCCAGTCCGAACTTGGCACCGGCGTATGAGAGGGCACTACCCCATTGTCCCGCTCCTGTTTCTGTGACGAGTCTTTTGACTCCTTCTATCCTGTTGTAGTAGGCCTGGGCGATGGCCGTGTTCGGCTTGTGGCTTCCAGTGGGGCTCACTCCTTCGTACTTGTAGTAGATCCTCGCAGGGGTCTGAAGGTACTCTTCTAAGAAAGTGGCTCTGATGAGGGGAGTGGGTCTGTAAACGGCGTATTCTTTCAGAACGGGCTCGGGTATTTCGATGAAACGCTCTTCTGAGACCTCCTGTTCGATCAAACTCATGGGGAAGATAACAGAGAGCTTCTCGGGTGAAATGGGTTGTTTCGTTTCGGGGTCCAGCGGCGGATCGAGTTTGAACGGAAGATCTGCGAGTACGTTGTACCAGTGCTTTGGGATTTCCTCAGGTTTCAAATTCACAACAATTCTCATATTCCCCCTCCTTCAGTGATATAATCTTCCTTGAGGTGAAGAGCTTTGATAAACAAACATGTTATTTCCGAAAAGATCAAGAAGGCTATCATTGATGCCAACATAAAGATCAATCCAGAGGTAGAAGAAATCATCGAGCGGTACGAAGGTCCCTTTTCAGATATAATAAAGGAAAACTACCGCGTTTCCAAAGAGGAAAAACTTCCACTCTGTCAGGACACAGGGATAGTGGAATTCTTCGTCTTCATCGGTCACGAGGTAAAACTGGAAGAACCCATTGAGGAAACTCTGAACAGAGCCGTTGGAGAGGTGTACAGCGAGTATCCTTTTCGTTATTCGATCGTCACCGATCCACTCTTTGAAAGAATCAACACTGGAACGAACACTCCCGCAATCGTCCACATCTTCCAGGTGAAGGGAAAATCCCTTGAGATCAGATTTCTGGTGAAAGGTGGAGGCAGTGAAAATCTCACGGTTCTTCGTATGATGACTCCCACCTCGGATGTGGAGAAAGTCAAAGAATTCGTTGTCGAGCATATCAAAGAACACGGAGCAAAGGCCTGCCCGCCGCTCCACGTGGGTATCGGAATCGGAGGAACAGCCGACAAGGCCCTTCTCCTGTCGAAGCTGGCGCTTACGAAGAGCTTCGAGGAGAGGAACAAAGATCCAAAATACGCAGAACTCGAGAAGGAACTCGAAGAGGAACTCAACTTTCTCGGAATAGGCTTTCAAGGTCTCGGAAAGGGTATCACCGTTTACTCCGTTCACATAGAACATTTTCCGACCCACATCGCCACCCTGCCGGTTGCCGTTTCGGTGGATTGTTACCTCTGCAGAAGGGGGAAAGTGACTTTTGAGGATTGAAGATCTGAAAGCCGGTCAGGAAATTCGTTACTCCGGTAAGCTCATCGTGATGAGAGATCAAGCTCAAAGACGTTTGAAAGAGATCGTCGATAGAGGAGAAGAACCACCGGTGGATCTCAGGGGGCAAATTGTCTTTTACGCGGGCCCTGCCAAAACACCATCCGGAAAGCCTGTGGGTGCCATAGGACCCACCACGAGTGCTCGAATGGATGATTACCTGGAGATGCTCTTCGATCTTGGGGTCACCGCAACGATAGGGAAGGGAAAGCGTTCAAAAAAGGCGATAGAGGCCTGCAGAAAATGGAAGAGGGTTTATTTTGTTACACCAAGCGGCACAGCCGCTGCCCTCTCGAAGAGGGTGAAAAAGTCGAGAGTTTTGGCCTTTGAAGACCTCGGGCCCGAAGCGGTCTATGAAATAGAAGTGGAGGACTTTCCCCTTATTGTGGCGATCGACAGCAGCGGGAACACGATTTTCAGGGAGTGAGAGATATGGATGCGCTCGAGATACACAGATTTCTGAAGGGAAAGATAAGAACTATCCTTCCTGTCGAAAAGGTTGACAGGGAGATGCTATCTCTGCTCTACACACCCGGTGTCGCGGACGTTGCCAAAATCTGCGCTGAGAACCCAGAAAAGACCTACATTTACACCTCGAGATGGAACATGGTTGCCGTTGTTTCGGATGGAAGCGCCGTTCTGGGACTCGGTGATATTGGACCTTACGGTGCCCTTCCAGTGATGGAAGGAAAAGCCTTTCTTTTCAAAGCCTTCGCCGATCTCGACGCCTTTCCCATCTGTCTTTCCGAATCTGACGAGGAAAAAATAATCTCTATCGTTAGGAGTCTTGAGCCGAGCTTTGGTGGAATAAATCTTGAAGACATAGGAGCGCCGAAGTGTTTCAGAATCCTTCAGCGTCTTTCGGAAGAGATGAACATACCCGTCTTCCACGATGACCAGCAGGGAACTGCAGTGGTGGTTTCTGCAGCTTTTCTCAACGCGTTGAAACTCACGGGGAAGAAGATCGAAGAAGTAAAGGTGGTTGTGAACGGTATAGGAGCCGCCGGCTACAACATCGTGAAGTTTTTGCTCGATCTTGGTGTGAAAAACGTTGTGGCTGTCGATAAAAACGGCATCCTCAACGAAAGAAACCCAGAGACCTGTTTGAACGAGTATCACCTCGAAATCGCACGCATCACCAATTCAGAAGGATTGTCAGGTGATCTTGAAACAGCCCTAGAAGGCGCTGATTTCTTCATAGGTGTTTCGAGGGGAAACATTCTGAAACCAGCGTGGATAGAGAAAATGAACAGAAAACCTGTGATATTCGCCCTCGCAAATCCAGTACCTGAGATAGATCCAAAACTCGCGAGGGAAGCGGGTGCCTTCATCGTGGCGACGGGAAGGTCAGATCATCCAAACCAGGTGAACAACCTCCTCGCTTTTCCCGGTATTATGAAAGGAGCTGTGGAGAAAAGATCTAAGATCACAAAGAATATGCTTCTCTCCGCCGTGGAAGCCATCGCTCGTTCATGCAAACCAGAACCAGAACGCATCGTTCCAGAAGCCTTCGATATGAAGGTTCATCTGAACGTTTATACCGCTGTCAGAGATTCAACGTGAGAAAAACTTCAAACTTTTCTCCCCCTGCCATCCAAGAACGATGTAATCTGAGTTGAAAATTCTGAATACAAAGATCGTGGTGACGACGGAAAAGATGAGAAGGTACAGAATTCCCGAGAGAATGAGACCATATTCCCCATAAAAAGTCAGCTTCGGAGACATTATGGGATGAGAGAAAGGAATCAGGAAAACAATTACCTTGAGAATTCCTGGAAGGTTCGAAAAATCCATGATCATGTTCGCTATCATCGGAACCAGTGCGAGTATCGAAATGGGAAACGTGAGAAGCTGAGCGCTGCTCTCGTTTTTTGCCATCATACCGAGTAGCATACAGAGAGAAAGGCCAGCCAAGATGGAAAGAAAGAGACTCAATCCCATCAGTAGAAAATCTACGGTTTTAAAGTTCAATCCCATTCCCTGAACATCCTGCGTTAGAGAATTCAGGTAGCTGTAGAAGCCTGCCATGTATATTCCCGCAAAGATCAAACCACCGATCGCACTTCCCACGATCTTTGCGAGTGCGATGTGTTCCCTTTTCACAGGCATCGTGAGGAGTGTCTCGAGAGTTTTGTTCTCCTTCTCAAGTGCGAGTGAGGTGATGAGGGAAGATCCTGACATGACAATCAGCATCATGATCAGAATGGGAATCGTTATGTTTTGAGAGTAGAAGACGTTCATTATCTCTTTTGGTGAGTGATTTTCAAAGAGTTTGCCCTTCAAATAGGTATGTTGAACGACTTCGAATGGATTGAACAGAAGCTGGGCTTTTTTCGGATCATTCAGTACAAATGAAGCGAGTTGCACTTTGAGGGATTCGATCAGAGATGAGATCATACCTGTGGAGACCGCTTCTGACAGGCCGGTTCCTCTCAAGTACCACACAATTTCCAACCGCGCTTTTTCACCTGATTCCAAGCTTTGAGAAAAACCCTCGGGTATCACAATGATCGCAGAAGCCCTTTCCTTTTTCACAGCTTCTTCCGCTTCTTTCAGATCACTTCCTGCGTATACGATGTCCACTATATTGCTGAGAGCTTTCTCTGCGAATTCGGCGATCGTTCCAGTGTCCTCTCTCACAATCGCCACCTTTTGACCAACGTTGGATTTCTCTACGGCGCTTTTGAACACGTTACCCAGTGAAGCGTACAGAACAGCCATCACAACGACAGAGACGATCGTCCCCAGATTGAGAAGCTCTTTTATCTCTTTCTTCAGAAGTCTTCCGAACATTTCACCACCTCCTCGAAGACCTCTTCGATGTTCTGTGCTCTGTACTTTTCTTTGAGTTCTTCGGCGGTTCCCGTTTCCACGATCATTCCGTTGTGGATCAGCGCTATTCGATCACAGAGGAGCTCTACTTCGAGCATGTTGTGAGAGGAGAGCAGTATGGTGAGACCTTCCTGAGATGCCCGTTTCAATATCTTTCTCACCGCTCTTGCGTTGAGGACATCGAGACCGGAGGTGGGTTCGTCGAGGATGGCGAGACGAGGATTCACCATCAAAGACCTCGCTATGAGGAGTTTTCTCACCATACCTTTGCTGTAGGTTGAGATTCTTTCTTTTATCTTTTCACCGAGATCGGCGATCTCCATTGCCCGTTCGATCATCTCTTCCATCTCACTTGAACTGGAAGCGTAAAAACCCGCAACGAATCTCAGATACTCGATTCCCCTCATGTTCCTGTAGGCACCCGCTTCTTCGGGAAGGTAGCTGATCAACTTCCTCACTTCGTGTGGCTCTTCGACAACGTTCTTTCCGAATACGGTGACAGTTCCGGAAGAAGGTTTGATCAGCGTTGAGATGATCCTGAGTGTGGTGGTCTTCCCCGCACCGTTTGGTCCTATGAGACCAAAGATCTCTCCTTCTTGGATCTCAAAAGAAATTCCTTTCAGGATCTCTTTCTTTCCAATGCTTCTTTTCAGATCCTTTACAATCACTGCCTCCATCGATACACCCCCTATTCTGAGATTATCATCCCCCTGTTGTTCACTCTCAGCTTCAGAACGTCTTTGAGATAAGGAATTCCGTCGAAGTTGTTTATGCTGGAACAAACAGAAGGACCGGATCCACTCACAAACCAGTATTCGGGATTTTTTGACAAAATGGCTTCCACAAACTCTTTCATCTTCCTGTTGCCGTTTATTCTGTAGTTCTGGTGAAGACGATCTCCTACGTATTTCAGGGCCTCTGTGATCTTTCCGGCTGCGATCTTTGCAAGGAACTGGCACGAATTCTTTATGTTGAAAACAGCGTCTTCAAAAGGAACCTTCTCCGGAAGGATCTTTCTCATTTCATTCGTGCACATTGAAAAGTTCGGAACGAGAAAGGTGAGAGAAAGGTCGATTTCGAACTTTTCAAAATCAAAGTGACTTCCGTTTTGATAACAAACAACGAGACCTCCTGTGAAGGCGGGAACAACGTTGTCGGGATGGCCTTCCAGCTCCGCAGCGAGTTTCATGAGATCTTCCCGTGAAAGGTTCCTACCTGTTCCTTCGTTCGCAATGTGGAGTGCCGCAACGATCACGGCTGCGCTCGATCCAAGGCCACTCGACACAGGAATGTTGCACGTCTGCTTGATCCAGACAGGTGGTACCCTGTACCCGGTTCTTCTTTCGAAGAACTCGAAGACTTTGAAAAACAGATTATGATCTTTCAAATCCGGTGCGTATTTTCCAACACTTTCTATGGTTGTCTCTTTCGTATCGAAGGAAAACTCTACCTCGTTGAAAAGATCCAGCGCGAGTCCAAAGACATCGAATCCCGCTCCGAGATTGGTTGTTGTGGCCGGCACCAGGATCTTCATATGTCGAGTACCTCCAGAATCTCTTCTACTCTTCCTTCTATGGTCCTTGGGGGCTCAAGCTGTGAGATGACGATGTTTGGATCCTTCAAACCGTTCCCGGTGAGGGTACACACGACGGTTTCTCCACCTTTGAAGATTCCCTGCTTGTGCTTCTTCAAAAGACCCGCTATTGAAGCAGCGGACGCGGGTTCGCAGAAGATTCCCTCTTTCTGGGCTAAGAGCCTTTGGGCACGTAGTATTTCTTCGTCGCTCACCATGTCGATGTCTCCGCCAGATTCGTCGCGTGCCCGCACCGCTTTTTCCCAGTTTGCGGGGTTACCAATCCTTATGGCAGTGGCGATCGTCTCCGGGTTTTCTATGGGATGGCCGCGAACTATGGGGGCAGCTCCTTCCGCCTGGAATCCCATCATCTTCGGCAGTTTGGTAGAGAACCCATGCTGGTAGTACTCTTTGTACCCCATCCAGTAAGCGGAGATGTTGCCCGCGTTTCCCACGGGTATGAAATGGTAATCCGGTGCATCGCCGAGCTCGTCGACTATCTCAAAAGCGGCCGTTTTCTGCCCTTCGAGTCTGTAGGGATTGATGCTGTTCACGAGTGTGATGGGATATTTAGATGTGATTTCCTTGACCAATTCCAGACACTTGTCGAAATTTCCTCTCACCTGAAGCACCACAGCGCCGTATATCATCGCCTGAGCCAATTTTCCGAGCGCGATCTTCCCTTCCGGTATCAGAACGATCGCCTTTATTCCCGCCCTTGCTGCGTACGCGGCAGCGGACGCGGAGGTGTTTCCCGTCGAAGCGCACATGATGGCTTTCGAGCCTTCTTCCAGTGCTTTTGCGACGGCAACGACCATTCCTCTGTCTTTGAAGGACCCCGTCGGATTGGCCCCTTCGTATTTTACGTAGATGTTTATTCCGAGTTCCCTACTCATGTTCACGAGGGGTATGAGAGGAGTGTTCCCTTCATTCAAAGAGAGCATGGGGGTTTTGTCTGTTACGGGAAGAAATTCTCTGTACTTTTCGAGTATTCCCAATTTCATCACTCCCTGTCCAGTTCGAATCTGCTGTGGATCGCCTTCACGGCATCCTCCACGTATTTCCCGTCTATGATCACAGAGATCCTGCTGTTCGATGCACTGATCATATCGATGTTGATCCCCTCGTTCGCCAGTGTTTCAAAGAGAGTGGCGGAGATTTCAGGTGTTGAGGTGAGGTTCACCCCTACGATGGAGACCTTTGCGAGTCCTTTTTCAATGATGATTTCTTTTGCGTCGCTTCTTGTTTTCAAAAGGTCGATGTCGAGTTTTCCAAGCTGGGATTCTGGAACGATGAATGCTACAGTGTTGTACTCTCCATTTTTCATTCCCTGTATGATCATGTCGATGTTCACTCCCATCTGTGAGAGAGTTCTCATAATCCGTGCTGCAACACCTGGTTTATCTGGCACGTCCTTCAAAACGACTTTCGCCATACCATCTTCAAAGGTAACCGCCCTGACGATTGGATTCTCCACTTTTGTCCCCTCCCATATGAGAGTTCCACGAGTCTCCTTGTGTGCGTTCTTTATGAGAACCTTGACACCGTACTTTCTCGCGAATTCTGCCGCTCTTGCCTGCAGCACCTGGGCACCGTGTCTTGAAAGCTCGATCATCTCTTCCCAGGAGAGCTCTTTTATCACCCGCGCGTTCTTTACGATCCTGGGATCCGCCGTGTACACCCCGTCCACGTCTTTGTAGAGTTCACACAGATCCGCTCCCAGTGAGTAAGCGAGAGCGATCGCTGTGAGATCCGATCCACCCCTCCCGAGGGTGGTGATGTCCCCCGTCTCGGTTATACCCTGAAACCCGGCGACGACAGGTATGAAATCTTGTTTCAAATACCTCGAAATGATATCCGTGTTGATATCGATGATCCTTGCCGATCCGTAACGTTTGTCGGTTATGATCCTCAGTTGATTTCCAGTGAAGGAAATCGATTTGTAACCTCTCTTTCTGAGTGCGATACTCATGAGAGCCACGCTCTGTATCTCTCCTGTCGAAAGAAGGAGGTCGAGTTCTCTCGGATCAGGGTTTTCGTCGATTGTCTTTGCGAGTTCTATCAGGTGATCTGTGGTGTCTCCCATAGCGGAAAGTACGACAACGGGTTTCACACCGCTCTTCTTCCTCTTTATGATCTTCTCGGCCACCTTCTCGAGTTTTTCCACATCGGAGATGGCGGCTCCACCGAACTTCATCACCACAACTGAGAACTTCTCGGCACCACCGAGAACTTTGTACTTCGCCACTCTGAAGAGATCCGCTATCACGGCGCTGGCGGTGGGATATCCACCCGCTCCCCTTCCCTTCAAAAGGAAATCTCCAGCGAGATCGGTTGAAACTTCTATCGCGTTGTCCACACCGTCCACGTTGAAGAACGGATCCTCCGGTGTTACTTCTCTCAAACGCACCTCGTATCTGTTTGTCGCAAAGTCGAGTTCTCCGATCAGCTTCAGCTTTCTTCCAGAGCGAACGATCTCCTTGAGATACTCCGGATCTATTCTGGTTATGCCTTCAAACTGCACGCTGTCTATGCCCGGGAACCTTCCCGTTACCACACCGGCCAGAACGGAAACCTTGTACGCCACGTCGTAACCTTCGATGTCGTTTGTAGGGTCAGCCTCAGCGTAGCCAAGATCCTGAGCCTCTTTCAAAACTTCTTCGAAAGATCTTCCCTTGCTCATCTCCGTGAGGATGTAATTCGTTGTTCCGTTCATTATTCCACGTATCCTTGTGACTTTCTGAAAGATCAGATAATCCTGAAGGAGAGATATTATGGGAATACCCCCACCCACAGATGCCTCGAAGAAAAGCTTTCGTTTCTTTATGTACTCTAAGAATTCATTGCCGTACTCGGAGATGAGATTCTTGTTTGGGGTTACCACGATTCTCCCCAGCTCCAAAGCACGTCGCACGAGATCGACCGCCACGTCTGTCCCACCTATTGCTTCCACAACCACGTCGCTGTTCAAGATGAGATCATCGAAATCGAAAGCTATCTCCTCTTTCGACACACCGAGTAGTTCGTATTTTTTAGGAGAGCGATTTATCACCTTTGAAATGATGAACTTTTCACCGACTCTTTTTTCTATTTCATTTCCTCTTTCTTTCAGTATGCGATATATACTGCCGCCCACAGTTCCAAGCCCCGCGATTCCTACCCGCACTTTTCTCACTCCCTGGGAAGAGTTTGTGAACATTTTAAAGGATCGATATGTTCGCATCTTATCCTAAATTTTACATTTTCATGATAAAAATGCTACTTCTAACAAAAAATTCGATTCAACAACTTGACATTTTAAAGCGAGTGATATACCATTCCTAAAAACCCCTCTTGATTTATTTATTATTCCAGATCTGGTATAATCATTCAACCTCCGAGAGGAGTGGTTCACGTGAAGATGAAAGGTTCAAAGATGTTATTTGAAGCCCTTCTGAGGGAAGGAGTAGATACGATTTTCGGTATCCCTGGTGGTGCAATCATCAACGTATACGACGAACTCTGCAATTACGAAGATAAGATAAAATTCTATCTCTTCAGACACGAGCAGGGAGCCACACACGCGGCAGATGGTTACGCGAGGGTCACGGGAAAACCCGGAGTGGTCATCGTCACTTCCGGACCGGGTGCCACGAACACGGTCACGGGCATAGCCACAGCCTACATGGATTCGATTCCGATCGTAGTGATCACCGGTCAGGTTCCAACTTCTTTAATAGGAACCGATGCCTTCCAGGAAGTGGATGTCACAGGAATCACCATGCCCATTACCAAGCACAACCATCTCGTCACAAGTATAGAAGAACTTCCTTACGCGATAAAAGAAATGTTCTACGTTGCCACAACGGGGAGACCAGGACCCGTTGTCCTGGATTTTCCAAAAGATATACAAACGGCCGAAGGAGAATTCAATTATCCCGATACGGTAGAAATATTGGGGTACAAACCCACGGTGAAAGGTCATCCCAAACAGATAAAGAAAGCGGTTGAACTCTTGAAAGAGTCGAAACGCCCTGTTGTCATTGTAGGTGGTGGAGCGAATCTTTCCGGTGCAATGGATCTCGTAAACCAGTTCATCGACAAATTCAGGGTTCCCGCTGTCAGTACCCTCATGGGACGTGGGGTTAACCCTTCCGATGAGAGACTTTACTATGACGGAATAGGAATGCACGGTACTTACTATGGAAACTACGCTGTGGCCAACGCGGATCTTGTCATCGCCCTCGGTGTGAGATTCAGCGACAGGATCCTCGGAAATCCCAGGACATTCGCAAAGAACGCCAAGATAGTCCACGTTGACATAGATCCCGCCGAGATCGGGAAGAACGTAAGGGTAGACGTGCCCATAGTCGGTGATCTGAAGAGTGTCCTACAGGAATTCTTGAAATACGAAATCGAGACGGACTTCTCAGACTGGGTCGAAGAGCTTCAGGAGATAAAGAGAAAGCACCCGCTCACCTACAAGAGGGATGGGAAGCTCATAAAACCTCAGTACGTTGTGGAAAAGGTGAACGAAGTCTTTCCAGATGACACGGTGGTCGTTGCGGATGTGGGACAGAACCAGATGTGGGTTGCACAGTTCTACAAATTCAAACATCAGAGGTCTTTCCTGTGTTCCGGAGGACTTGGAACGATGGGATATGCCCTTCCTGCCGGGATAGGAGCCAAAATAGGAGTTCCTGACAGAGAAGTTGTAGTCTTCGCCGGAGACGGTGGTTTCCAGATGAACATACAGGAGCTCATGACGATAAAGAGATACAACCTCCCTCTGAAGATCATCGTGATGGACAACAAAGCGTTGGGAATGGTGAGACAGTGGCAGCAACTCTTCTTCAATTGCAGATACTCTGCCACTATTCTGTCTGACAACCCGGATTTCGCGAAGATAGCGGAAGCCATTGGTATAAAAGCGATGAGAATAGAGAAACCCGATCAAGTCGATGAAGCGATCGAAAAGCTCGCAATGTCCAGAGAACCGATGCTCATCCACGCCGTCGTTGATCCCGCTGAGAACGTTCTTCCGATGGTGCCACCGGGAGGAGACGTGGGGACACCACTTCTTGAAGCCCCATACGATGAAACTTTCGTGGAAAGAGTTCTGAAGGTCATCGAAGAGGGCAGGAGAGGTGATGAAAGATGACGAACCAGATTCGGGAACATCTTGTATCCATGCTCGTCCACAATAAACCTGGTGTGATGAGGAAAGTGGCGAATCTGTTCGCCAGAAGGGGATTCAACATCAGCAGTATCACCGTTGGAGAATCAGAAACTCCGGGTCTTTCAAGGCTCGTCATCATGGTAAAGGGCGATGACAAAACGATCGAGCAGATAGAAAAACAGGCCTACAAACTCGTGGAGGTTGTGAAGGTAACTCCCATCGATCCCCTTCCAGAGAACCGTGTGGAGAGAGAAATGGCTCTGATCAAGGTGAGGTTCGATGAGGACAAACAGGAGATCTTCCAGCTCGTCGAGATATTCAGGGGTAAGATCATCGATGTTTCCAGAGAAGGTGCGATCATAGAGATCACTGGCGCAAGGAGCAAAGTAGAGGCCTTCATAAATCTACTTCCTCAGAAGCAGGTGGAAGAAATAGCGAGAACAGGTATCGTGGCCATGAACAGATGGAATGTAAAAGAAGGGGAGGGATTCTGATGGCAGTGATTTATTATGACAAAGACGCGGATCTCGAACTGATCAGGGACAAAAAGATCGCGATCATAGGGTACGGAAGTCAGGGGCATGCGCACGCGTTGAATCTGAAAGACAGCGGTCTCAACGTCGTGGTTGGATTGAGGGAGGGAAGCAAGAGCTGGAAAAAAGCGGAAGAACAGGGTTTAACCGTGAAAACCATAGAAGAGGCGGCAAAAGAGGCCGACATCATCATGATGCTCATCCCAGATGAGAACCAGCCGGAGATCTACAAAAAATACATAGAAAAACACCTCACCGAGGGTAAGATGCTGATGTTCGCCCACGGGTTCAACATCCACTATCACCAGATCATACCTCCGAAGAACGTGGATGTGACGATGATCGCTCCGAAGAGCCCTGGTCACATCGTGAGAAGAGAATACGTTGAGGGAAGGGGTGTGCCGGCTCTCGTAGCGGTCTATCAGGACTACACCGGTAAAGCCAAAGATATAGCGCTCGCTTATGCCAAAGGTATCGGTGTGACAAGGGCGGGTGTGATAGAGACGACCTTCAAGGAAGAGACGGAAACGGATTTGTTTGGAGAGCAGGCGGTCCTCTGTGGTGGAGTAACGGCTCTCATAAAAGCTGGTTTCGAAACTCTTGTGGAGGCGGGTTATCAACCGGAAATAGCTTACTTTGAGTGTCTCAATGAGCTCAAGCTCATCGTTGACCTCATCTACGAGGGTGGTCTCTCTTTCATGAGATACTCCGTCAGCAACACCGCGGAGTACGGTGACTACATCAGTCAGGAAAAGATCGTTACAAAAGAAGTGAGAGAGAACATGAAGCAGATGCTCAAGGACATTCAGACGGGAAAGTTCGCCAAGGACTGGATACTCGAAAATCAGGCGGGAAGACCCTACTTCTACACCATGAGAAAGAAAGAATCAGAGCATCTCATAGAAAAAGTAGGAAAAGAACTCAGAAAAATGATGTCTTGGCTCAAGGAGAGGAACGTGGATGAGGAGTGATGTGATAAAGAAAGGTCTCGAAAGGGCTCCCCATAGATCACTTTTGAAAGCGCTCGGAATAACGGACGACGAAATGCAAAGACCGTTCATCGGTATAGTGTCTTCGTGGAACGAGATCATTCCCGGCCATGTCCACCTTGACAAGGTCGTCGAGGCGGTGAAAGCCGGTGTGAGGATGGCCGGGGGAGTTCCTTTTGTCTTCCCAACGATCGGGATCTGTGACGGAATAGCCATGGACCACAGGGGAATGAAATTTTCGTTGCCCTCGAGAGAGCTCATAGCAGACTCCATAGAGATCGTTGCCAGCGGTTTTCCATTCGATGGTTTGGTCTTCGTTCCCAACTGCGACAAGATCACACCCGGCATGATGATGGCCATGGGAAGATTGAACATCCCGTCCGTTCTGATATCCGGAGGTCCCATGCTTGCAGGTCGTTACAACGGCAGGGACATCGATCTCATCACCGTCTTCGAAGCGGTTGGTGGACACAGAGTGGGAAAAGTCGATGAAGAAACGCTCAAAGCGATAGAAGACCTCGCGTGCCCCGGAGCCGGTTCGTGTGCCGGATTGTTCACCGCAAACACGATGAACTCCCTGGCGGAAGCTCTCGGAATTGCACCGAAGGGGAATGGGACCGTCCCGGCCGTTCATGCGAAGAGGTTGAGAATAGCGAAAGAAGCGGGAATGCTCGTTGTGGAACTTGTAAAAAGAAATATAAAGCCTAGGGATATCGTCACTCTGGACTCTTTCATGAACGCTGTTATGGTGGACCTCGCAACAGGAGGCTCCACCAACACGGTTCTGCATTTGAAAGCGATAGCCGAGAGTTTTGGAATCGATTTCGATATAAGGGTCTTTGATGAACTCAGCAGGAAGATCCCTCACATCTGCAACATCTCTCCCGTTGGTCCGTACCACATACAAGATCTCGACGACGCCGGTGGCATTTACGCTGTGATGAAACGTCTCCAGGAAAATGGTCTTTTGAGAGAAGACGTCATGACCATCTATCTGAAAAAAATGGGTGATCTCGTCAGGGAAGCTAAGATCCTGAACGAAGACGTGATCAGACCCTTCGATAATCCATACCACAAAGAGGGTGGGCTCGGAATTCTCTTTGGAAACCTCGCTCCAGAAGGGGCGGTTGCCAAACTCTCTGGTGTTCCTGAGAAGATGATGCACCACGTTGGTCCAGCCGTTGTCTTTGAAGATGGGGAAGAGGCAACAAAAGCCATTCTCTCAGGAAAGATCAAAAAAGGAGACGTGGTCGTGATCCGCTACGAAGGACCAAAAGGTGGTCCTGGTATGAGAGAGATGCTCTCACCCACCTCTGCCATTGTGGGAATGGGCCTTGCGGAGGACGTGGCTCTCATCACGGACGGTAGGTTTTCGGGAGGATCACACGGTGCTGTGATAGGGCACGTTTCTCCGGAAGCGGCAGAAGGTGGTCCTATAGGTATCGTGAAAGACGGGGACCTCATCGAGATAGATTTTGAAAAGAGAACCCTGAACCTCTTGATCTCAGACGAAGAGTTCGAAAGGAGAATGAAAGAATTCACACCTCTGGTTAAAGAAGTGGACAGCGATTACCTGAGAAGGTACGCGTTCTTCGTTCAGTCAGCAAGCAAAGGGGCGACCTTCAGGAAGCCCTGAGGGGGTGGTCTTTTGAGTATAAAGGTCTACGATACAACACTCAGGGACGGCGCACAGGCTTTTGGGGTTTCTTTCTCACTCGAGGATAAGATCAGAATCGCCGAGGCCCTCGATAGTCTCGGTGTTCACTATCTGGAGGGGGGCTGGCCTGGCTCCAACCCAAAAGATATAGCGTTCTTTAAAGCTGTAAAAGGTATGAACTTCAAAAACCTGAAAGTGGCGGCTTTCAGTTCCACAAGAAGACCCGGCGTGAAAGTAGAAGAAGACACGAACATACAGACCCTCATAAAAGCAGAAACACCTGTTTACACGATCTTTGGGAAAAGCTGGGATCTTCACGTGGAGAAAGCTCTGCGAACAACGCTCGAGGAGAATCTGAAGATGATATACGACACAGTTTCATATCTCAAAAGATTCGCCGATGAAGTGATATACGACGCGGAACACTTCTTCGATGGGTACAAGGCGAACAGAGAATACGCCCTCAAGACCCTGAAGGTGGCAGAGGAAGCGGGTGCTGATTGTCTTGTTCTTGCCGATACGAACGGGGGAACGCTTCCCCACGAGATCGAGGAGATCATCGAAGATGTGAAAAAACACGTGAAAGCTCCGCTCGGTATACACGCTCACAACGATTCGGATGTGGCGGTGGCGAACACACTTGTGGCCGTGAGAAAAGGAGCTGTGCACGTTCAGGGAACCATAAACGGACTTGGGGAGAGATGTGGAAACGCGAATCTTTGCTCGGTGATCCCAAATCTCGTCCTCAAGATGGGGCTCGAGGTTATACCAAGAGAGAACTTGAAGAAACTCTTCGATGTGGCACACCTCGTGGCGGAACTCTCCGGAAGACCTCACATCGAGAACATGCCTTACGTGGGTGATTACGCCTTCGCACACAAGGGAGGAGTTCATGTTTCCGCTATAAAACGCGATCCAAGGACTTACGAGCACATCAACCCAGAGCTTGTGGGAAACAGAAGGATCATATCCATCTCAGAGCTTTCCGGTAAGAGCAACGTGCTGGAGAAGATAAGAGAAATGGGATTCGAAGTAGATGAATCATCGCCCAAGGTCAGGGAGATTCTCGAAAAGATCAAGGAATTGGAAGCGCAGGGATACCATTTCGAAGGAGCGGAAGCATCTTTTGAACTCCTTGTCAGGGATATGCTTGGGAAAAGAAAGAAGTACTTTGAGTTTCTCGGCTTCACCGTGATGACCATAAAGAACAGGGATGAGGAGAGTTTCTCCGAAGCAACCGTGAAGGTCAGAGTCCCGGACGAAGTTGCAAAAAAACTGGGACACGACGAACCCTTTGAACACACCGCGGCAGAAGGAGAAGGACCGGTAGAAGCGCTCGACAGAGCGGTGAGAAAGGCCCTCGAAAAATTCTATCCGTCTCTGAAAGACACGAAACTCACAGACTACAAGGTGAGAATCCTGAACGAGCAGGCGGGTACCAGAGCGACAACACGGGTTCTCATAGAGTCCAGCGATGGAAAGAGAAGGTGGGGAACTGTTGGTGTCTCACCAAACATCATAGAGGCTTCCTGGACCGCTCTTCTCGAATCCTTAGAGTACAAGCTTCACAGGGATGAAGAGGAGATGAGAAACGATGAGGAGAATTAAGATCTTCGATACAACGTTGAGGGATGGAGAGCAATCCCCAGGGGCTTCGATGTCGGTTGAGGAAAAAGTAGAAATGGCACTCATGTTAGAGGATCTCGGTGTCGATCTCATCGAGGCTGGGTTTCCCGTTTCATCTCCCGTGCAGTTTGAAGCTGTAAAAAGAGTTGCGAGCGCCGTTCAGAAACCCATAGTGGTGGGACTCGCAAGGTGTGTTGAAAAGGACATAGACGCGGTGTACGAGGCTCTCAAGGATCGACCAAAAGACAAACGTATGATACACGTTTTCATAGCGACCTCTCCGATTCACAGAAAATACAAACTGAGAATGGAGAAAGAGGAAATCCTCGAGAGGATCAGAAGATACGTCGGCTACGCAAAACAGTTCTTCGACCTTGTGGAGTTCTCGGCGGAAGACGCTTCGAGAACGGAGGTTCCCTTTTTGATAGAAGCCTACAAGACGGCGATCGAAGCCGGAGCTACTACGATCAATGTTCCGGACACGGTGGGGTACGCCCTTCCCGATGAGTTTGGAGAACTCATAAAGACCTTGAGAGAGGGTGTGCCCGGTATAGAGAATGTCGATCTTTCTGTGCACTGTCACAACGATCTTGGACTCGCTGTGGCGAACTCCCTCGCTGCCGTTCAGAACGGAGCCACCCAGGTCGAAGTGACTCTGAACGGTATCGGAGAGAGGGCAGGAAACTGTGCCCTGGAAGAGTTCGTGATGATCCTCAAGGTGAGGAAAGACAAACTTCCCTACGAGACGGGTATAAAGACAGAGCTCATATACCCCGCTTCCAGGCTCCTCACACATATAACGGGGCTCATCCCGTCCAGAAACAAACCCATAGTGGGAGAGAACGTGTTCCTTCACGAGTCGGGTATACACCAGGATGGTGTGCTGAAACACAGGGAGACCTACGAGATCATGAAACCATCCGATATCGGCAGGTCTTCCGAGACGCTCGTGCTTGGAAGACACTCCGGAAAGCACGCCCTCAGAAAGAAGCTGGAGAGCTACGGCATCAAACTCGACGAAGAGACCTTCCAGAAAGTGTTCGAGAAGTTCACAGAACTCGCCGACAGAAAGAAAGAGGTTTACGACGATGATCTTTTCTCGATCGTCTCGGAAGTTTTGAGGGAGCCCATCAACGGTTACAAGCTCGTTCACTTCCATGTACACACCGGAAACACGCTGCTTCCAACCGCGGCGGTCGTGCTTCAGGTTGGAGATGAAAAGAAAGAAGCAGCAGAGGCAGGAAACGGTCCAGTGGATGCTATCTTCAAGGCTATAGACAAAGCGCTCGGTATTCAACCGAAGCTCGAGGAGTACATAATTCAGGCGGTTGGAACTGGAAAGAACGCACAGGGAGAGGTCAAACTCACGTTGAGAATAAACGGTGAACTCTACAGTGGAAGGGGTGTCTCCACGGACATAGTGGAGGCTTCCGCGATAGCTTACATAAACGCGATAAACAAGTACCTCATCGCCAAAGGTTTTCTCAGAAAAAACGGAGGTGCTGAGTGATATGACACTTGCAGAAAAGATACTCTCCCAAAAAGCGGGAAGAAAGGTGGAACCGGGAGAATTTCTCCTTCTGGAGCCAGACGTCGCCCTTGCAAACGACATAACGGCTCCGCTTGCGATAAAGAAGTTCAAGGAGTACGGTGGAAAGAAAGTGAAGTATCCGGACAGAGTGGTGCTCGTTCCGGATCACTTCACCCCCAACAAGGACATAAAGTCTGCTATGCAGGTAAAGATGATGAGAGAATTCGCAAGAGAGCAGGGGATCGAAAAGTTCTTTGAAATAGGCAGGATGGGAATTGAACACGTGCTGCTTCCAGAAGAAGGAATCGTAAAATCTGGAGATCTCGTGGTAGGCGCAGATTCGCACACCTGTACCTACGGAGCCCTTGGAGCGTTCGCGACCGGGGTGGGGTCCACCGACATAGCGGGCTTCTACCTCATAGGCAAGGTGTGGTTTCGTGTCCCTGAGAGCATAAAGGTGACTCTTCGTGGGAAGTTCGGGGATCTGGTGACTGCCAAGGACCTCGTGTTGAAGCTCATCTCCATACTGGGAGTAGATGGGGCCAACTACAAGGCGATAGAATTCTCCGGACCCGGTGTGAAAGAGATCAGTATGGACGGCCGTTTCACCGTTTCGAACATGGCGATCGAGGCGGGAGGAAAGACGGGACTGTTTCCGGTAGACGAAATCACCATTGCCTACGAGAAAGAAAGAGGCATAGAAGTGGAAGAGATGTACCCTGACGAAGATGCGAAGTACGTGAGAGAAGTGGAGATGGACCTTTCTAAACTCGAACCTCAGGTTGCCTATCCATTCCTCCCATCCAACGCGAAGGATGTTTCTGAAGCGGAGAAAGAGAGGATAAAGATAGATCAGGTAGTGATAGGAAGCTGTACCAACGGAAGGATAGAAGACCTCAGACTCGCTGCACAGATTCTGAGGGGAAGAACAGTATCACCGGACGTTCGATGCATCATAATTCCGGGATCGCAGAAGGTTTACAAACAGGCTCTAAAGGAAGGACTCATCGATATCTTCATCGACGCGGGCTGTGCTGTTTCCACACCCACGTGCGGTCCCTGTCTTGGTGGACACATGGGAGTGCTCGCGGAAGGAGAAGTTGCAATATCCACGACGAACAGGAACTTCGTCGGAAGGATGGGACATCCGAACAGCAAGGTCTTCTTGGCATCTCCTGCCGTTGCCGCGGCCAGCGCAATAAAGGGATACATCGCAGATCCGAGAAAGTTGTGAGGTGATGGTGGTGAAGATAAAAGGAAAGGTTTTCGTCTTTGGGGACAACGTGAACACGGACGAGATCATACCGGCCAGGTACCTCAACACTTCGGACCCTCAGGAACTCGCGAAATACTGTATGGAGGACGCAAGGCCCGGCTTTGGAAGACGGGACGATATAAAAGGCTCGATCATCGTGGCAGGGGAGAACTTCGGATGTGGTTCTTCGAGAGAACACGCTCCCGTTGCCATAAAGGCGGCTGGAATCTCCTGTGTTATAGCCAAGTCTTTTGCAAGGATTTTCTTCAGAAACGCCATAAACATCGGTCTTCCCATCGTCGAACTGAAAGAAGCTGACGAATTCGAAGAGGGCGACATGGCAGAGGTGGATCTGGAAAACGGAGTGGTGAGGAATCTCACCAAGGGCAAAGAGTACAGAATAAGACCTTATCCCGAGTTTCTCATGAAGATCATGGAAGCGGGTGGATGGCTCGAATACTGTCTCAAAGAAGTGGGGGAGTGACGGATGAAGATAGCGGTTTTGCCTGGAGACGGCATAGGTCCCGAGGTTGTAAGAGAAGCCCTGAAAGTGCTCGAGGTGGTAGAAAAGAAAACAGGGAAAACCTTTGAGAAAGTCTTTGGACACATCGGAGGAGATGCCATAGACAGATTCGGTGAGCCTCTTCCTGAAGAGACAAAAAAGATATGTTTAGAAGCCGACGCGATCTTTCTTGGAAGTGTTGGAGGACCCAAATGGGACGATCTTCCTCCAGAGAAGAGACCGGAAATAGGGGGTCTCCTCGCCCTGAGGAAGATGCTCAATCTCTATGCGAACATCAGACCGATAAAGGTCTACAGATCCCTTGTTCATGTCTCTCCCCTGAAAGAAAAGGTGATCGGATCCGGGATCGATCTTGTGACCGTCAGAGAACTCTCCTACGGGATTTACTACGGTCAACCAAGGGGATTGGATGAGGAAAAAGGATTCGACACCATGATCTACGACAGAAAGACCGTGGAACGGATTGCGAGAACTGCCTTCGAAATCGCAAGAAACAGAAGAAAAAAGGTCACTTCCGTCGACAAAGCGAACGTCCTCTACAGTTCCATGCTGTGGAGAAAGGTCGTGAACGAAGTAGCGAAAGAATACCCCGACGTGGAGCTGACACACATGTACGTGGACAACGCTGCCATGCAGCTCATCCTGAAACCATCGCAGTTCGACGTGATTCTCACAACGAACATGTTCGGAGATATTCTCTCGGACGAGAGCGCGGCGCTTCCTGGTTCTCTTGGTCTTCTGCCGTCCGCATCTTTCGGTGACAAAAACCTCTACGAACCAGCAGGGGGGTCTGCTCCCGACATAGCCGGAAAGAACATCGCCAACCCGATCGCACAGATCCTTTCTCTCGCTATGATGCTTGAACACTCCTTTGGAATGGTAGAAGAGGCAAGAAAGATAGAAAGGGCGGTTGAGCTGGTTATAGAAGAGGGATACAGAACCAGAGACATCGCAGAGGATCCAGAAAAGGCAGTTTCGACCTCTCAGATGGGAGACCTCGTATGTAAAAAACTCGAAGAAATATGGTGAAGGGCCCTTCAGGGCCCTTCACATTTTCCATGTATCCGTGAGTCTTCTTACCTTCACGATGGAGTCTTTCCTCATCTTTCTGATCGCTGCCACCGCCGCTCTGAGTGACTCGATTGTGGTCAGATATGGGATTTTCCTCTTCAACGCCGTGGTTCTTATCATGTATCCCACCGTTCTTCTTCCCTCAACTTTGAAAGGTTCTTTTCCGTGAGAGACGGCGACAAGCGCAGGCTCATCACTGGATTGGGTGATCACGACGAGGGAGATCTTTCCCTGCTCCAGAAGATCTATCACGTCCGGTCTTCCTTCTCCCACCTTTGGAACAACCTTCACTTCCACACCGTGTGACTGCAGAGCCTTTGCCGTTCCTCTGGTTGCGTATATCTCAAAGCCCATATCCGCGAGGTGAGCCAAGAGAGGAACGGCTTCCCTCTTGTCTTTGTCCGCGACGGTTGCGAGGATGGCTCCCGTTGGTGGCAGAGGGTTCCCGGCGGCTATCTGAGCCTTCGCGAATGCCTCTGCGAAATCTTCACCGATTCCCATGACTTCTCCTGTGGAACGCATCTCCGGTCCGAGAAGCACGTCCGTTCCCGGGAATTTGTGGAACGGTATCACCACCTCTTTCACGGAGAACATCTTCGGCCAGGGAGTCGGGAGGATCTCGCTCTCTCCCAGTTTATCGACTTTTATCCCTGGTCTTGTGGGATAGGGGAAGTACTCTGAGAGGAGCTCTGGCAGATTTCTTCCCACCATGATTTTGGCGGCGATTCTTGCCACGGGAATACCGATCGCTTTGCTCACGAAGGGAACCGTTCTCGATGCCCTGGGATTCGCCTCTATGATATAGATCTCATCGTCTTTCACCGCAAGCTGTATGTTGGCAACTCCCACAACCTTCAGCGCTTTTACCAGCTTGTAGACGGTCTTTTCTATCTCTTCCACGAGTTTCTCAGAAAGACTCACCGGGGGCAGAACACACGCGGAATCTCCCGAATGGATTCCGGCTTCTTCTATCTGCTCCATCAACCCAGCTATCCACACGTACTTTCCATCCGACACAACGTCCACATCGAGTTCTATCGCGTCTTCAAGGAATTTGTCTATCAGAACGGGGTATCCCGGTGAGACAACAGCTGCCTCTTTGACGTACATTTCGAGTTCCTGAGGAGTGTCCACGATGGCCATGGCCCTTCCTCCGAGCACGTAGCTCGGCCTCACAAGAACAGGATATCCGAGATTCTCCGCTACCTTCAACGCTTCTTCCACGGATGATGCCGTTCCAAATGGAGGGCACTTCAATCCGATTTGTTTCAGAAGTTTAGCGAATTTTTCTCTGTCCTCGGCAATCTCGATCGATTCGAAGCTCGTTCCTATGATGTTCACGTTCTCTTCTACGAGGTGTCTTGCTATCTTCAGTGGTGTCTGACCACCGAACGCCACCACTACTCCTTTCGGCTTTTCGTTCCTCACGATCTCCAGAATGTCTTCAACGGTGAGCGGCTCGAAGTAGAGCCTGTCTGAAGTGTCGTAGTCAGTCGAGACGGTTTCGGGATTGGAATTGACCATTATGACTTCGTATCCTTCCTCTTGGAAAGCCCACACCCCGTGGACGTTTGTGTAGTCGAATTCTATTCCCTGACCTATCCTGTTGGGACCGGATCCCAGAATCATGATCTTCTCTCTGTCTGAAGGTATCGCTTCGTTCTCCACACCGTTGTAAGTGGAGTAATAGTACGGGGTCTGTGCCTCGAATTCAGCGGCACAGGTGTCCACCATCTTGTAAACAGGGAAAATCCGGTTGTTTTCCCTCATCTTTCGGATTTCTTTGTCCGAAACACCCCATATCTCCGCGATTTCTCTGTCTGAGTATCCCCACTGTTTCGCTTTCTTCAGGATCTCCACATCGAATTTCTTCGATTTCAGATCTTTTTCTAGTTCTATACAAGCTTTCATTTCTCTGAGAAACCATCTATCGATCTTCGTGAGTTCGTGCACTTCTTCCACATCCATTCCGTTTCTGAACGCGGCGAAGATGTATGATATCCTCTCCGGCGTTGGATTTGCGAGGTATTCTCTTATATGTTCGAGATCCAGTTTTGGAGTGGCATCGAGTTCAAGGGATCTGAGAGCCTTTCCCAGAGCTTCTTTGAAGGTTCTACCTATCGCCATCACTTCTCCAACGGACTTCATCTGGGTGTTCAGTCTTGGGTCGGCCCCGGGAAACTTCTCAAGCTGGAATCTCGGTATCTTCACCACGACGTAGTCTATGGAAGGTTCGAAAGCAGCCATCGTTTTGCCAGTGATGTAGTTTGGAATCTCATCGAGAGTGAAACCAACGGCGAGGAGTGCTGCAACTTTCGCGATGGGATAGCCCGTCGCCTTCGATGCCAGTGCGGACGACCTGGAGACCCTTGGATTCATCTCTATAACGACCATTCTACCGGTCTCTGGATCCACGGCAAACTGAATGTTCGATCCACCCGTTTCTATGCCGATCGCGTCGATCACTTTGTAAGCCGCGTCTCTCATTCGCTGATACTCAACGTCTGTGAGCGTCTGTGCGGGTGCCACCGTGATAGAATCTCCGGTGTGTATTCCCATCGGATCGAGATTCTCTATGGAACACACCACGATGAAGTTTCCTGCTCCATCCCTCACCACTTCGAGTTCGTACTCTTTCCAACCGATGACGGACTCTTCTATGAGAACGGTGTGTACGGGACTTTCTATGAGTCCTTTTGTAACGATCTCCCTCAACTCCTCTTCGTTGAACGCAACTCCTCCGCCCGTTCCTCCCAGTGTGAAACTGGGTCTTATGATGACGGGATAGCCGAATTCTCTTGCCGTCTCCAGTGCATCCGTGAGGTTGTTCACCAGTCTGCTTCTCAGAACTTCAAGGCCAGCTTCCTCCATGGTCTTTTTGAAGAGTTCTCTGTCTTCAGCCTTCTTGATCGACTCAAGTTTGGCGCCGATCAACTGAACTCCGTACCTGTCAAGAATACCACTTTCGGCGAGTTCTACGGCGAGGTTCAGAGCGGTCTGTCCTCCGAGGGTGGGAAGAAGGGCGTCCGGCCTTTCCTTCTTTATGATCTCTTCCAGAAACTCGACCGTCAGGGGCTCTATGTAAACGGCGTCTGAGAACTCCGGATCCGTCATTATGGTTGCGGAGTTTGAGTTGACTATGATCACCTCGTATCCCGCACTTTTGAGGGCTTTGAGCGCCTGAGTGCCCGAGTAGTCGAACTCGGCGGCCTGACCGATCGTGATCGGACCGGATCCTATGACGAGGATCCTCTTTATATCCTCTCTTCTGGGCATTACCTTACCTCCTTTACGAGGCGTTTGAATTCTTCAAAGAAATACTTCGCATCGTGAGGTCCGGGAGAGGCTTCAGGGTGGTACTGAACAGAAAAGGCTGGATAATCAACCAGCCTCATTCCTTCCATCGTCCCATCGTTGAGAGAAATGTGGGTGATCTCAACTTTTATTCCCTGCGGGCTGGTTCCCTCAAGGACGGATATCTTCTGAAGGTTGCTGGTGAGAACGTTCGCATCCTGATCTTCGCTTCCAAGTTCTGGAAGGCCGAAACTCTTTGGATCCACCGCAAAGCCGTGGTTGTGGGTGGTGATCAGAACACGTCCACTTCTCAAATCCTTCACAGGGTGATTTATTCCCCTGTGTCCGAACTTCATCTTGTAAGTTCTGGCACCTATCGCAAGGCCGAGGAGTTGATGCCCAAGGCAGATTCCCGCAAGGGGTATTTCCTCCTTCAGAAGGTCTCTTATCAGACGGATAGTTTTCAGCAGGGCGGCCGGGTCTCCGGGACCATTGGAGATGAGAACACCGTCCGGGTTGAGCTTTTTGATGTCATCTATGTCCACACCGTAGGGGACCCTTATCACCCGTGCTCCCACTCTCTTCAGGTCTCTGAGGATACCCCATTTCACCCCGGAGTCCAGAACGACGACAGAAAAATCTCCCTCTTCGTTTTCCACGATGACCTCTTTCGGAGAAACAAGACCAGCCAGATCTCTTCCCACTATGCTGGGACTCTCCTTTACGCGTCTGACCAGGGATTCTGGATTCAGATCCACGGTGGATATGGCACCTTTCATGGCACCTTTCACACGGATCTTCCTTGTGAGGGCTCTCGTGTCCACACCTTCGATGGCGACTATGTTGTGTTTTTTCAGATAATCCGGAAAGGAGATGGTGGCTCTCCAGTTGGAAGGAACGGACACACTTCTGTAGACAACGAATCCCGCAACCTTTATCCCATCCGACTCCACATCCTCTTCGTTTACTCCGTAGATTCCTATCTCAGGGTAGGTCATCACAACGATCTGACCCGTGTAGGAGGGATCTGTGAGAACTTCCTGATAGCCGGTCATTCCTGTGTTGAAGACCAGTTCGCCGAAGGTTTCACCCTCTGCACCCAGACTCTGCCCAAAAAAAAACGATCCGTCTTCCAGAGCAAGAAGCGCTTTCATGTTGCACCTCCTTCCCTTTCTCAGAGATTATAACCACAGGTAAAGGGCTAGTCAGTTTTCTTTACTTTGAATTAAAGGAAAGTCACAGGGTATTAATTTGGAATAAACATTTACTACTTGAACATTTATATGCAAAAATGATGAAGGCTATTTTCCTGACAGACATTGAAAACCGAAAGGAAAGGATTCTGGAATACATTATCTTCACAGAACTGAACACAGATTTAAAGGATTCTTCCTATCATGTGAACGGAGGTGGGAATCTATGAAGGATTCTGTGGAATGACTTCTGTGCGATTTTCATGTGCACACAAACATGAGCGATGGACACCTTTCTCTATCACATTCTTGCCATAGATGTAAAGGGGTACGTGGACCCTTCTCTCCCGGTGGAGGAGATCGTGAAAAGGTTGAAAGAACAGAATGCACTGGTTATAGCAGCACATCCAGATAGAAAAAAACAGGACGAGGAACATCTTTCCTGGTTTCTCTGGGTGAACATGGAGCGTTTCAAAGACATGTTCGATGCCTGGGAAGTGGCGAATCGAGATGATCTTTTCAACTCGATCGGTGTGAAGAAATACCGGTACGTGGCAAACTCCGATTTCCATGAGGTGTGGCATGTGTATTCCTGGAAAACACTGATCAGATCGGAGAGGAACGTAGAGGCGATCAAAGAAGCGATAAGGAAGAACACGGATGTGGCGATCTATCTGATGAGAGAAAAAACTTGACTTTTCCTCTGGGAAAATGGTATCATAAACCAACACTTTCGATTGAAACAGTTTGGTTCTTTCACGGAAGTGCTAAACGATTTTCAGGAAGATCGAAGGGGGCGTTAACATGGCGAGAGTAGCAAGAGAAATGGTTGAAAAGGCAGGGGTGGATGTTGATCGTTTACTGGAACTCCTGATAAAAAACGCAGCGGCAGAACTCACAACTTATTACTACTACACCATCTTAAGAGCAAATCTCATCGGACTTGAAGGAGAGACTCTCAAAGAAATCACAGAAGTGGCCAGAATTGAAGACAGAAATCACTTTGAAGCGCTCGTTCCCAGAATCTACGAACTCGGAGGAAAGCTTCCAGATTGCATGAAAGAGTTCCACGACCTTTCTGCGTGTCCTCCTGCAAGACTTCCTGACACTCCAACCGTTCAGGAGATATTGAAGGTGCTCGTTGCCGCTGAAAGGTGTGCAGTGAGAGGCTACACGGAAATTTGCAACATGACGGCAGGAAAGGACCACAGAACATACGAACTTTCTCTTGCAATTTTAAACGAAGAGATCGAGCACGAGTCCTGGTTTTCCGAATTTTTAGGAGAAGGTCCTTCCGGGCATTTCATGAGACGCGGGGAAACCTCACCGTTCGTCTCGAAGTTCCTCAAGTGAAGGCTTCCGTGATCAAAAAGGGCGCACCCGAGGGTGCGCCTTTTGTTTTAAAATAGGATGAACAAAGAAAAGGGAGGGATTGTGATGGAAGATCGTGTTCTGTCCATCAAAAAGGGTCTTCCTCCGGGAACGCTCGTTTATACAGGAAAGTACAGAGAGGACTTTGAGATTGAAGTGATGAGTTACTCACCTGAGGAATTCAGAGAGTTCAGGACAACAAATGTTGAGGATGTTCTTTCCCTCAGAGATTCTTCAATGACCACGTGGATAAACATCGTTGGTGTCCACAGAACAGACGTTGTAGAAAGAATAGGAGAACATTTCGGGATACACCTCCTTGTTCTGGAGGACATCCTAAATATCAATCAGAGACCGAAGATCGAATTCTTCGATGAGTACGTATTTCTCGTACTGAAAATGATCACCTACGATGAGAATTCCTCTGAACTTACCTCAGAGCAAATCAGTTTGATTCTCAGAGGAAACTGTGTTCTCACGTTTCAAGAAAAGAGGGGAGATGTCTTTGATCCTGTGAGAGAAAGGATAAGACACAACAGAGGGGTCATAAGAAAGAGGGGAGCAGACTATCTTCTTTATGCGCTGGTGGACGCTCTGGTGGACAACTATTTCGTCCTGCTGGAGAAGATCGACGACGAGACCGAGATACTGGAAGAAGAAGTTCTGGAAATGTCCGCAGAAGACACAGTCCAGAAGATATACGTGTTGAAGAGAAACCTCATAGAACTGCGAAAGACGATCTGGCCTCTGAGGGAGGTTCTGAACGAAATCTCTAGAGGTGAATCTTCACTCATCAAAGAAGAAACTCTTCCTTACTTCAAAGACGTTTACGATCACACCATCCGGATTGCAGACACCGTGGAAACATTCAGGGACATCGCGAGTGGCCTTCTGGACGTGTACCTTTCGAACATGAGTAACAGAACGAACGAGGTGATGAAGGTTCTCACCATAATAGCAACGATCTTCATGCCCCTCACCTTCATAGCGGGTATCTACGGTATGAACTTCGAGTACATGCCAGAACTCAGTTGGAAATGGGGTTATCCAGTGGTTCTCATTGTGATGGGTGTGATAGCGTTTCTGATGGTGGTCTATTTCAGGAAAAAGAAGTGGTTATGAGATGAGAATTTTGACTTTTCCTTAATGATTAATTAATGAATCTGGCAGTTGAGTTGTAATGATGATGGGAGTAGTTTTTCGGTAAAGAAAATCGCTTAGGTGGAGGGGTTGGAAGATGAAGAGTAGCGGATCTTCCCAGAGAAGGAACCAGAAGAGACTCAGAAAATTCCTTGGACCCGTCACCAACCTGGAAGAGCATGTGGAACCTGACTGGTGGAGTCGTATCTTCAACTCGCTCTATCTGAAAACGGACGCAGATGTTGTGGACGATATCAACATCACTAGAGAGGAAGTGGATCTGTTCTCACACATCCTGAAACTCTCCCCTGAGGATCACATCCTCGATCTCTGTTGTGGTCATGGGAGACACTCCCTGGAACTTGCAAGGCGGGGTTTTCAGAAGGTCGAGGGGCTCGATCGATCTCATTATCTGATCCAGAAAGCGAAGGCTCAGGCAAAGAAGGAAGGGCTGAACGTCAAATTCAGGGAGGGAGATGCGAGAAAACTGCCCTATCCTCCAGACACTTTCGATGTGGTGCTCATTCTTGGAAACAGTTTTGGTTACTTTGAGAGTGTAGAAGATGACCTGAGGATTCTCAGGGAGGTCTTCAGAGTTCTGAAACCGTGGGGAAGGATTCTCATCGATGTAGCAAACGGAGAGTACCTGAAAAACAACTTCCAGCCAAGGTCCTGGGAATGGATCGACAAAAAACACTTTGTCTGTAGAGAGCGTTCTCTCTCGGTTGATGGAAAAAGACTCATCTCACGCGAAGTGGTTGTAAACGCTGAAAAGGGTGTCATAGCGGATCAATTCTATGCGGAGCGGCTCTACACACCTGAGGAACTGGAGCATCTTCTGAAAACGGCGGGATTCAGTAATGTGAAGTTCCATGGTGAGTTGTCTCCATCATCCCAGAGAAACCAGGATCTTGGAATGATGGAAAGAAGGATTATAGTGACTGCTGTGGCAAAGAAGGAATGGACTCCGATCAAAAAGAGACCAGAAAAAGCCGTGAAAAACGTGGTGGTCGTTCTGGGAGATCCGAGGAAACCAGATCCTCTGAAGCCGAATTCGGTTTTCGATGAAGACGATATCTACACCATCGATCAGATGAAGGCGGCCTTGAAGAGTCTGAAAGGTTACCATTTCTCCTATCTGGACAACCATGATACACTGATCACCGATCTCATGAAACTCAGGGGAAAAATAGACTACGTCTTCAACCTGTGTGATGAAGGATTCAACAACGACCCCAGGAAAGAGGCACACGTTCCTGCATTGCTAGAGATGCTGGGAATTCCTTACACGGGATCAGGACCTCAGACGCTCGTTCTGTGCTACGACAAGTCTCTCATCAGGGGAATCGCACGGGAAATGGGTATACCTGTTCCAAGGGCCGTTTTTATAAAGCCGGAAGATACCACCTTTGAAATACCATTTCCCTTCCCTGCCATCGTGAAACCCAACTTCGGAGATTCCAGTTTCGGTATCACTCAAAGAAGTGTTGTTTACTCTCCTGAAGAGCTGATAAACGCCGTTTCAGAGATAAGAGACAGGTTTGGTTATGACAAACCAATCCTGGTAGAGGAATTTCTGACGGGGAAGGATCTGAGTGTGGGTATCATAGGAAACCCACCAGAATCTTACGTCGTACTTCCCATAATAGAAGAGGACTATTCTGCACTTCCTCCAGAACTCCCAAGAATATGTGGGTATGAAGCGAAATGGTTGCCCGATTCTCCATACTGGAACATAAAGTCTGTCCCCGCACAACTTCCAGAGGAAACGGAAAAGTTCATAATCGAATGTTGTTTGAAACTGTTCGAAAGGCTGGAGTGCAGAGATTACTGCAGATTCGACTGGCGGCTCGACGCTGAAGGAAATCCGAAACTTCTCGAGGTGAATCCAAATCCCGGATGGTGCTGGGATGGGCATCTTGCAAAAATGGCAAAGATCGCGGGGATGTCTTACGCAGAAATGCTGGGGGCGATTCTCAAAGCGGCTGAAGAGAGGCTGAACATCAGATGATCTATCTTGGATGCTTTACAATGGATTTCGAGATTCTGCTCTTCCAGAGAAGATAAACAAGTATCACAACTGCAAAAAGAACGATCCCCAGAATTTTTGAAAACTCTAGAAAGACCCTGCCAGCCGTCAGTGTGGTGAAGAAGAACACGCTTTCGTATATTAGATCTCCGGCCCATATCACAAGAAGTGTTCTGAAGGGTCTTTCCATGTATCCTGCAAGAAACGGTGTGGCCTTTCCCACCCAGGGAACGAATTTGCAAAGTGGGAGCAGTATCTTTTCCGAAGAAATATAAACGTTTAAGAACTCTATGAGAATCTTTCGTACGAATTTCCACTTGAGATTGAAAGACACCGATTTGAGCTTTTTTCCAGCAAAAAACGTCAGAGTATCCCAGCTCAAAAGCCCCAGGTAGATCGTAAAGAAGGATGGAAAAATCTTCAGCTTTCCAACGGAGATCAGTGCTGTTGTTGTTAAAATTGGGATGGGAGTGCCCGAGTTGTCGAAAAGAAAAGTCGCAAAGAAGAGTAACAGATATTTCAATCTTTTCATCCCTCCCGTGAAATATAATAGCGCAAGGAGGTGATGAGAAAATAAACGAAGTACTGGTGAAAAAGCGGAAAGAAAAATTGAACAGGGTTTTAGTGGCTCTCCTGGGAATTCCAGTTGTTTTTTCCATCATTCGAGCCAAAATCGTTGAAACGATAGGATATTTCATATTCTGGCTCGGTGGTTTTTCACCATACGTTTATGAGAAGATAACCCATCAGGAGATACCTGAGAGAACGAAATTGATGCTCTCTTCATCGGTATTTCTCCACTCTGTGATGGGACAGTTTTTGAACTTCTACGAGAAGATATTTTTCTGGGACAAGATACTTCACTTCTACGGATCTTTTGTCATAACGTACTTTTTTTACCAGATTCTGACGAAAAAATCGAGATTCTGGGACGAGGTGCCGGGTGCCGTTTTGATGGCGTTCCTTCTTGGGGTCTTTTCCGGGGTCCTTTGGGAAATAGCCGAATTCACGACGGATAAGATACTGCCAGACTACAACACACAAAAAGGGCTGGACGACACCATGCTGGATCTCATTTTTGATCTTCTAGGATGCTACACGATGGCAAAGATTGTGTACAGGAAAAAGACTGGACGATTCTTCTGGAGACCTCGTTCATGAAGAAGGCCTATCTCTTTCTCACACTCGAAGGTGTCTTCTCTCTGTTCTACGCGCTTCTAATACAGGGACCTGTGTTCACAGGTCTTGCGATGCTTTTCAATCTGGACGAGTTTCTCCTGAGTGTCGCCGCTGCAATCCCTCCCATGATGCAGTTTTTTCAGCTGTTTGCCTCTTTCTTTGTTCAGAAATACAGAAAGAGGCGTTTTCTGGTCAACGTGTTCAACGCTTTCAGCAGATTCAGTTTCGCTTTTCTCATCGTTTTTCTACTGCTTGGGAAAACAGAACCGTTGATTTTCATCGTTGCGCTTATGATCTCTCAGGTCTTCGCGGCTCTTTCCAGCAGTACATGGAACTCCTGGATGAGAGATCTTGTTCCTCCAGAGGAAAGAGGAAGGGTGTTTGGAAACAGAAACATGTTTCTCTCCATAGGGAACGCCCTCATAATATACCTCTATTCTTCTATAGTCGATCATTTTTCTTCGGGATTCGTTCTTGTGCTTCTCATATCCACAGCGGGAACCGTTCTTTCTATCTTCGCCATGAACAAAATACCGGACGTTCCAGTTAAGGAAACAGGTACGGGAATACCTCTCAAAGTGGTGTTCAAGGACGAAAACTTTATGAAGTTTGTCTTCTTCACTTTTTACTGGAACATGGCGGTCACGTTCTCTTCTGCCTTCTATCACTACCATCTTTTGAAGAACCTGGGGGTAAATTACACGTATATCGCTTACATGATGATTGTTAATAACTTTGTGGCGATGTTGGCTTACAGGATCCTTGGAAAAGTATCTGATAGGATGGGACACAAAACGATAGCCGAGTTCGGTATCATCCTTGCTTCTTTCGTCTCCGGTATGTGGTTCTTCATGAACACCACTACTTACAGAACTCTCATGATAGCGGACGCTTTACTTTCTTCCATTGCGTGGTCCGCTATAAACCTATCGCTCGCCATTCTTCCTATGGAGGTTGCTTTCGAGTCTGATCCCATTTTCTTCGGTCTGAACGCGTCTTTTGCCAGTGTGGGAAGTCTCATAGGCTCATTTGTAGGAGGAATCGCAGCGAAATTTCTTTCGGATATTTACGTAAATCTCAACGGTTTCGAAATCTTCGGCCTTCAGTTACTCTTTTTGATGGCAGGAATCTTCAGATTCTCCTCAGTGTTCTTGTTGAGAAAAGTCAAGGTGAAACAATACATCCCATTCAGGGTCTTTGTGTTGAGTACTCTTTCCGTCACTCTGAGACGCCCCGTAGACAGAATGCTCGATGTGTATCTTCTTTTGAAAAGGGGGAATGAACGTGTACGAAGAATTGCTGAAAGATCTAAGAGAAGGAAGAGTAATACTGGCGAGCAAGGCGGGAAACAGAGTTAACGGCATGACCATCGGATGGGGCTTTTTCGGTGTGATGTGGGCAGAGGATTATTTCGTGACGGTTATCAGACCTCAGAGATTCACCTGGCGCCTTGTCAAAGAGAGCAGAAGATTCACCCTGAATTTTCTAAGCGAAGAATACAGAGAGGCGCTGAATTACTTTGGACGGGTGAGTGGATACCAAGAAGACAAGTTCAAGAAAGGACTTCTCCACTTAGACGAGGTAGAGGGATTCACCGCTCCCATTAAAGAGGCCCACACGTTGATCGAATGTTCTGTGACCTTCGCAAACAACGTGGAACCTTTCATTCTTCCCGTGGAAATCATCGATAAGTTCTACAAGGACCATGGATTTCACACCTTGTTTTTTGGAAGGATCGAAAAGGTACTTCAAAGATGAGACTGAAACTTCCATTTGATGCGGAAGGGATCTTTCTGGAAAGAAAGAGCAGATTCACGGGGGTTGCTCTTGTCAAAAGAAAAAAGACCCTGATACACATCCACAACACAGGGCGCCTCCCACTTCTTGAAAAAGGAAAAAGAGTTCTCCTGAAGCGTGCAGAATCCGGTCGGAGAAAGACCAACTGGGACCTTCTGGCAGTTGAACACAGAGGGGAATTCGTCTTCGTCCATTCAGGCTACCACAGTATCGTGGCCAGGAAAATTCTGGAAGAACTGTTCACTGGTTCCATGATAGAAAATGAGAAACGCTTTGGAAACAGCAGGTTCGATTTCCTTATCGACGAAAAGATCTTTGTGGAAGTGAAAGGATGCACGTACGAAGAAGATGGCGTCGCGATGTTTCCAGACGCACCCACAGGCCGTGGAAGAAGACACATCGGGGAGTTGATCAAGTCTGTGGAAAGTGGTTTCAAGGCTCTTCTGCTGATTCTGGTTTTTCTCGAGAGCAACTGTTTTCTTCCGAACAGAAACGTTGATCCGGCTTTTTCAGAGATTTTCTGGCACGCTTTGAACAGTGGTGTTGAGATCGGCGTGTTCAGGGTAAAATACGATGGAGAGTATCTATATTCAACAGAGAAGCTGTCGATCTGTGAGGAGGTGTAGCGCATGGAGAACCCAACCATTGAGCAGTTGGTGAGAAGGTATGTGGAGATCAAAGATCTCATGAAAGAACTCAGGGCAGAGAAGAAAGAGATCGAGGAAGTTTTGAGGGAGTACAGTCAGAGAACGGGGATAAAAGAGTTCGAGGTGGATGGAAAGAAGGTCTTTTTTGAAGAAAAACTCAGTCTGAAAGTAAAATGAGCCCGCCAGAAGCGGGCTTCATTGTTTCATTTTCTCCTCCTGTTCCTTTATCAAATCTTCGAGAGTTACACCGTTGAGAATCTTCTCTATCTCGTTTTCTACTCTTTTCCAAAGGGACCTGATAACGCAATCCAGCTCGTCCGGACAGCCGGGCATGTCGAAGAAGACCTTCGATTTTCTATCCAGAAGAAAAACAACCTCGGAAACCCTTATTTCTTTTGGCGGACGTGCCAACATGTATCCACCACTCTTTCCTCTTCTTGTCTTCACCAGTCCAGCTTTTTTCAGCGTGTACAAGATCTTTTCTGCGAATTCTCTCGGGACTGATTGTTTCGCTTTCTCCAGTATTTCTGTCATCGAAAGGTAGTGTCCGTACTCCTTTGCCATCACGATCATGAGCCTGAGCGCGTACTCACTTCGCATCGTGAACATTTCAATCCCTCCACACGAAGACTCTGGATACGATCTTTCTGTTTTGGAGCGCCTCTCTTATGCTGTCCAGGTATATATCGATCTTTCTTCCTTTGATCACCCCGCCGATGTCTTCCACAACGAAAACCCCACCACTGGGCGTGTCTCTGAGTTCGGGTATGTAGAGAACGGAACCAAGGGGAAAGATGGTGGTATCCGCGGCCGCTGTTTTCCAATCTTCAGGAATTTTGCCGGATTTTGTGAGTCTGAAGGCGGGGTGTTCCGGTAATTTTCCATCTTCCCACTCCGTGTAGAAACTGATTTCGAACTCTCCCATATTGGAAAAGAAAAGGAGCATGGGGTCCTTAGGTTCTCCTTCCACATACAGTTCGAAGACAACGTTCTTTCCACCGTATCCTATGGTGTCGCCCGCTTTCACCCAATCACCGGTGTTCACCGAAACTACGACGAGATTCCTGTACACCGTTTCTACATCGTTTCCATGATATATGACGACGGTTTGACTGCTCACACTCTTCACTCGCCCTGGAAGTGCGGCTTTTACCTTCTGCCCATCGCTTTCCACCTCAACTCCCGTGGAGAAAGTTCCGTCGGTTTTCAGGCCAAAGCCGGAGACGATCACCTTTGGATCGGGCTTTTCTCCAACGGGAAAACTCGTCGAAAGATTCGTAACGGGAACCTTTATGATTCTCCCCGCTACGAGTTTCCTCGGATCGTCTATACCGTTCAGTTTCATGATTCTTTCCACACCTTCGGGACCCAGGTTGAAAGCCTCGCTGATCTTTGCGAGGGTGTCACCCCGCTCCACTCTTACAAACACGTATCCTTCCTCGATTCCAAGGATCCTCGCGACTTCATAGCTCCTCACGAGTCTTCTGAATTCGTCGAGGTATTTCTTCAACTGCTGTGAGTAACTTTCAACATCTATGTTTGCATAACCGAAAGGTTGCTGCTCTTTCAGGTTTTGAACGATCTGTTCCAGATTTTTCTGATTTGTTTCGAGATAGGAGAGCTTTTTCTCGATATCAGAAATTCTACTTTCCAGCTCATCGTTTGAAACGTTCACCACTTTCGCTTCCGTTTCGCCCTGTGAAAGAACGCGCAAGGCCACTTTGGAGAGAAGTTTCTCAGTACTTTCCAGCCTCTCTTCTATTCGATCCACCACCGAAACGTTCTTTTCCAAATTGGAAACCCTTTCTTCGAGATCAAGAAGGATGTGTTTCAGATCTTCTGAGACTTCCGGAGAACTTCCGAGTGAAACAATACTCACTTTTCTTTCTAATTCTGAGATCTTCGATTTTATGTTTTCTATCTCGGAGAAGATGGAAACGGCTTTTTCCACAGCGGGAAGTTTCATGGAGATGGAGTAGTAATTGTTCTCGAGATCGCTTATTTTGCTGGAAAACTCTTCTTGCAGGGAAGATAGATCCTCTTTGAGATATGTCACATCTCTTTTCAGCGCTTCCAGTTCTTCCTGAGAACTTTCCTGTGCCTTCACCTTATTTTCCAAGTCCAGCATCTTCTTTTCAATGGAGTCTATCTGAGCGTTCAGCTGTTTTATCTGGTTTTCTAAATTGTCCAATTTTTCCTTCAGTTCAGGAGAAACGCAGGCTGCAAGAAATACCAGCATCAGAGAAAACATTAGGATCTTCTTAATTCCAGCCATCTTTCTCTCCCCACCTTCGCGTAAAGGGATTTGCTGTCGTACTTTCTCAGGAGGAGTTCGTACCACCTTGCGGCTTCTTTCCTTTTGCCCAAGATTTGGTTCAAAACACCCAGATAGAAAAGTATCATGGGTTCGTCCGATTCTTCGTAATAGTCGTACTTGTAGTGGCTTTCGAATTCCTTCAAAGCTCTTTCGAGATAGCGCTTTTCCTCTTCTGCTTTTCCCAATTCTCTGAACAGCCAGGCGATCTTGAGATAAGAGATCGCAACCTTTTTTCTCTGGTTCAAAACGGAATACACTATTCCACTCAAAGCATAGCGCTTGATCGCTTCTGTGTGGTTCTCCATGTTTTTCAACTCTACTTTTCTCTGGGCTTCTTCGAGCAGTTCTTTCAACTTTCTTTCCGTCTCTTCTCCTTTTATGGTAATGGTCTCGAAATCTTTATCGAACGCGGAAAAATAACAGTTCGGACAGGTCACCACTTCGTAAAACATCGGGTTGACATCCTCAAAAACAGGTTTTAAGTCGATATCCCTGGCTTTGATCTTTATGGAGTCGAAGAAGACCATCTTCTTTTTGAACTTCGTTCCACAGAAAGGACAGGTGAATTCTTTTTCCCAGAACTTGCTCATTCTGAAAGCAATACCTCCACGAAGGTTTCAGGATCGAAAGGTCTCAGGTCTTCCGCTTTTTCACCGACACCAATGAACTTTATGGGAATCCCCAATTCTCGAGCGATGGCCAGGGTTATTCCACCCTTTGCGGTTCCGTCGAGCTTTGTGAGAATTATACCGGTGACATCCACCGCTTCTTTGAAGATCTTTGCTTGAACGAGTCCGTTTTGACCAGTGGTGGCGTCTATCACGAGAAGTATTTCGTGTGGGGCATCGGGGATCTTCTTTTTGACAACCCTGTGAACCTTTCGCAGTTCCTCCATGAGATTCTTTTTCGTGTGAAGTCTCCCTGCGGTGTCTATTATGACCACATCTTTGTTTCTGGCGAGAGCGTGAGCCACCGCGTCAAAAGCAACGGCGGCCGGATCAGCCCCTTCCGAGTGGGCTATCACCGTGGCACCGACACGTTCTCCCCATATCTTCAGCTGTTCTATGGCGGCCGCTCTGAAAGTATCCGCTGCGGCGAGTACCACACTCTTTCCTTCATCAGCAAACACCTTCGCGAGCTTTCCACAGGAGGTGGTCTTTCCCGTTCCGTTAACACCGACGACCATGATCACGAACGGTGGCTTGGTAGGAACGTTCAGTTTCGTGTCAAAATTCAAAATTTCCAGAATGATTTCTTTGAGGGACTCGAGAGCGTCCCCGTTTTTCTCTTCCAGTCTCTCCAGGATGTACTCCGTTGTCTCGACTCCCACATCCGCCTGAATGAGAAGCTCTTCCAGTTCCTCGCGGGTTTCATCGTCCAGCTTTCTTCCCTTGAGGAGCTTCACCACTCGCCCGAAAAACGTTTCTTTCGTCTTTTGAAGTCCCTTTTTCAGAAAGTCAAAGAGTCCCATCCTTTTTACCTCCCGATTTCCCGACTAATATTAAGCATACCACACGTTTTTGAACCAGTCTTTCAGGGTGTATGTCTAAGAAACCGGAAACCTTTCGAAGGGAGGGGTAGGAGATGAAGAAACTCTTTCTGACCATCGCTGTAGCACTGATACTTACCAGTGTTTTCCCATACGTCAACCCCGACTATGAGAGTCCCATCGTTAACGTGGTTGAAGCGTGTGCACCGGCCGTTGTGAAGATAGACGTTGTGAAAACGGTAAAGACTTCCTTCTTCGATCCCTATTTTGAGGAGTTCTTCAAAAAGTGGTTCGGTGAACTTCCTCCCGGTTTCGAAAGGCAGGTTGCCAGCCTCGGATCGGGCTTCATCTTCGACCCCGAGGGCTATGTTCTCACCAACTACCACGTGGTCGGTGGGGCGGACAACATCACCGTGACCATGCTCGATGGAAGCAAATACGATGCGGAATACATAGGAGGAGATGAAGAACTCGATATCGCGGTCATAAAGATCAGAGCCAGTGATAAGAAATTCCCCTATTTGGAATTCGGAGACTCTGACAAGGTGAAGATCGGTGAATGGGCGATAGCCATAGGAAATCCCCTCGGTTTCCAACACACGGTGACAGTAGGGGTGGTCAGTGCCACCAGCAGGAGAATTCCAAAACCGGACGGGAATGGCTACTACGTGGGGCTCATTCAGACCGACGCGGCGATCAACCCGGGGAACAGTGGCGGACCCCTTTTGAACATACACGGTGAAGTGATAGGTATAAACACCGCCATCGTCAATCCTCAAGAAGCCGTGAACCTTGGTTTTGCCATCCCGATCAACACAGTGAAAAAATTCCTCGACACCATACTCACCCAGAAGAAAATTGAGAAAGCCTATCTCGGTGTGACGGTCATGACCCTCACCGAAGAAACAGCAAAAGCTCTGGGGCTTGAATCTACAAGCGGTGCTCTGATAACGAGCGTTCAGAAAGGATCTCCCGCTGAAAAAGCCGGACTCAAGGAAGGGGACGTGATCCTCAAAGTTGACGATCAGGACGTGAGAAGTCACGAAGAACTGATCTCCATCATTCACACTTACAAACCGGGCGACACAGCCGTTCTCACCATAGAGAGAAAAGGAAAGATCATGAAGGTTCAAGTGACGTTCGGTTCCTCATCTGAAGAAGAGAAAACAACGACCGGTGAAGAAAAAATCGATATTCTTGGCATCACAGTGTCAAACATCACGCCGGCCGACAGAGAAACTTATTCGATCCCAGAAGAGATAAACGGAGTCATAGTAAAGGAGAGCAGCGGGAAGTTCGGTCTCCAGAATGGGGATGTCATCACCACTGTGTACGTGAACGGCAAAAGGTATGATATAAATTCTGTAGAGGATTTTAAGAAAGTTATAGCCTCTGCTGAGAAAGGTGACTACATCGCCCTTTACATTTATAGGAATGGAGCGAAAGTCTTCGTGAGTTTCATATACCAGAGATAGAGAACCTCCCCTCAATGTTAATACAGCCCCCTTTGGTGATCTTTCCCCCTCCGACGGAGGGGGATTTTTTGATATCATTGAGACGAGGTGATATCGATGATTCCGTTATCAAGACCGGATATAAACGAGCAGGACATCGAAAGAGTAGTGGAAGTTTTAAAAAGCGGAAGACTCAGTCTCGGCGAGTACACGAAGCGTTTTGGAGAGATGGTGGCCGAATACACGGGTGCCAAATTCGGCTGGGCGGTGAGCAGTGGAACGGCTGCGCTCCACCTCATCCTGGAGAGTCTCGATATTGACGAGGGAGATCTGATCCTTGTGCCTTCCTTCACCTTCATCGCTTCTGTCAACGTGATCCTCATGAAAAAGGCAGTTCCCGTTTTCGTGGATGTGGACGAGAGAACTCTGAACGTTTCTCCAGAAACACTGGAGGAGACAGTGAAAAGGTGCCTCAAAGGATTCAAACAGGGAAACGTTGAGATAAGAGGAAAGCCCCGTCTTTTCATGGCCGTCGATGTCTTTGGACATCCTCTCGACTGGGATGGGATTTTCGACGTCTGTCAGAGGTACGGCATCACGGTGGTGGAGGACTCCTGTGAGGCTCTCGGATCCGAGTACAGAGGAAAAAAGGTGGGTACTTTTGGGATAGCCGGTGCCTTTGCTTTTTATCCGAACAAGCAGATCACAACGGGAGAAGGCGGCGTTGTTGTGACAAACGACGAAAAGATACACACCGTCGTGAAGAGTATGAGCAACCAGGGAAGAGGTGAGGGAGACGAATGGCTCTACCATGTACGTTTTGGTTACAACTACAGAATCGATGAGATGTCGGCCGTACTTGGATGTTCTCAGATGGAAAGAATCGAGGAGATCGTAGAGAAACGCACAGAAGTGGCGGAGAGATATTCAAAGATGTTGAAAGAATTTTCTTGGGTGAAGGTGCCCGTTGTGGAAGATTACGTCACTAAGATGAGCTGGTTCGTCTACGTCGTGAGACTGGAAGGTCCAGATAGAAACCGTGTGATGAGGTACATGGAAGAAAAGGGAGTCCAGGTTAGAAACTACTTTTATCCCGTCCACTTTCAGCCCTTCTACGAAAAACTCTTCGGCACCATGAGAGGATTGCTTCCCGTGACAGAGAGGGAATCTGAGAAGACACTCGCCATTCCGTTCTTCACGAGCATCACAGAAAGTGAACAGAAGACGGTAGTTGAGATCCTCAGAGAGGCGGTGGAGAAGGTTGGTTAGCCTTCTTCTCAGCGTTCTCTCCGGCCTTCTTACCGCTCTTTCAATGCCGGGATTCCTCTCCGGAGCTTTGATCTGGTTCTCTTTGATTCCACTCCTGTACGCGATGGAAGGCAGGGGTGTGTGGAAAAGGGCGCTTCTTTCTTTCGTTTACTTTTTCATCCACATACTGGTGACCTTTTTCTGGGTGCTTCCAACCCTGACGGAGAACGTGCCCCTCGTCTTTGGAAGATACCCTTCCTGGCTTGGAATCGTGGTATTTGTGCTGATGGGAGTCATCGAAGCCGTTCCCTTTCTTGGTTTTGGATTTATCTCGTACTTTGCACCGCGATCGATCGTTCTGAAAACTCTCTACCTTGCCTCCGTCTATACTATCTTCGAGTATCTCCGCGGTGTGGGAGAACTCGGATTCACCGGAGGAAGAATCTCAGAAGCGCTTTACAACCACACCGGGCTGATACAGATCGCTTCCATCACGGGAACACTGGGCCTCGTTTTTTTGATAGTTTCTCTGAACGTCCTCTTCTATGAGTTCTTGAAGAAAAGAAAGGGCTTTCTCATCTTTCCTGTGATTTTCTTCGTCTATCTGCTGAACTCTTCTGTTGTGCATCTTCTTCCCGTTCCTGAACGCGGTTCTTTCGAGGTGGTTACGCTCCAACCAAATGTTCCCACTTCGCTGAAATATTCTATGTCGAGTGGAGAGCTGCTTGAGCTTCTTGAGTCGATGACGAAGGATTTTCACGGAAGTATCGTGATCACTCCTGAGGCGTTCTTTCTGGAGGACGTGCGATACTCTCAGAAGCTGAGAGAGCTCTCGAAGGAGAACACCTTCGTGATAGGATTTCCCGCGGACAACCAGAACAGCGTATTCGTTCTGGAGGATGGAAGATTCAGAAAGGTCTATTCCAAGGTGAAACTCTTTCCCTTTGTGGAGAAACTGCCGTACCCAAAGATCTTCGGAGTTTTCAGTTTCTTGAAAGGATTGTCCTACTATGAACCTGGGCGGAGTTTTTCTGTCTTCAACGTTGGAGAAAGCCCTTCGCTCTCTGTTCAGATATGTTTTGAAAGTTACTTTCCGGAGGTATCACGTGCTTTTGTGAAAAACGGAAGCGAAATCCTCATCGTTGTGACGAACGATGGATGGTTTCATTATCGAACGGCGTTGTTGAATCACTTCGTCCAGGGGGTGTTCAGGGCCGTTGAAACGAGAAGACAGTTCCTTCAGGTGGCGAACACCGGGATCACGGGTCTCGTTGACGAGTACGGTAGAATAGTAGATGCTATTCCTCCGCAGGTGAGATTGGCAGGAGAGTTCCACATCAAAGCAAGAAAAGGTGAAACATTCTACGTCAGATACGGAGACTGGTTCTTTTACTTCTCTGTGATTCTGGCGGGAGTCAGTGTTTTCATTTCCAGACTGCGAGGTGAAAGGAATGAAGGTATCGGAATTCGATTATGAACTTCCACCAGAACTCATAGCGCAGGAGCCTGTGGAACCACGGGATGCTTCCCGTCTCATGGTGCTCCACAGAAAAACGCGACAAATAGAACACCGCATATTCCGGGAGATAATAGAGTACCTTGAACCCGGTGATCTGCTCGTTCTGAACGTGTCGAAGGTGATACCCGCCCGTCTTCACGCGAAGAAGAAAACGGGTGCCAGCATTGAAATTCTTTTGATAGAACGCTTAGAGGAAGGTATCTGGAAGTGCCTTGTGAGACCGGGTCAGAAGGTGAAAAAGGGAACGGAACTCGTGATCGATGACGAACTGTCCGTTGTCTGCCTCGGCCGTGGTGAAGATGGAACGAGGATTCTGAAGTTTCAGCCGCAGGACGACAGATTGATCTTCGAGAAGGGCAGGACACCTCTCCCGCCGTACATAAAAAACGAGGTTCCCCTCGAGAGGTATCAAACCGTGTACGCGAAAGAAGAAGGTTCCGTCGCAGCGCCAACCGCAGGGCTTCATTTCACACCTGAGCTCATAGAGAAGTTGAGGGAAAAGGGAGTTCAATTCGCTGAAGTCGTTTTGCACGTGGGAATAGGGACTTTCAGGCCCGTGAAGGTTGAGGAAGTGGAGAAACACAAGATGCACGAGGAATTCTACCAGGTTCCAAAAGAGACGGTCAAAAAACTCAGGGAGACGAGAGAAAGGGGAAACAGAATTGTAGCGGTTGGAACAACAACGGTGAGAACCTTGGAGACAATCGCCAGACTTCCCGAGCAGGAAGAATACGTGGGAAAAACCGATCTCTTCATATATCCACCCTTCGAGTTCAAACTCGTCGACGCCCTGGTTACAAACTTCCATCTTCCTCGTTCCACCCTTCTCATGTTGGTTGCAGCGTTCGCGGGGAAGGAGTTCGTCATGGAAGCCTACAGGGAAGCCGTGAAAAGAAGATACAGATTTTTCTCTTTCGGCGATGCGATGCTGATTCTGTAACGATTTGGAAAAAACACCCTTCTCTTAAACACAAGGTATAGAAAACGAAAATATGTGAACAGTATAATGGAGGTTGGGTTCCTTGAGGATCCTTGGGGTAGATCCCGGCTATGGAATTGTGGGAATAGGCATCATTGAAGTGTCTGGAAACAGGATCTCTCACGTTTTCCACGGAACGATAGAGACTCCCAAAGATTTCCCAGGAGAAAAGAGACTGAAGCGAATATACGAAGAATTTTTGAAAGTTCTTGAGCGCTTCTCTCCAGACGAATGCGCCATGGAAAAGCTGTTCTTTGTGAAGAACGTTACCACTGCCATAGGTGTGGGGGAGGCACGTGGTGTACTTCTTCTCGCTCTCGCGGAAAAAAACATACCTGTCTTTGAATACGCACCGAACGAAGTGAAGGTTTCGCTGTCGGGATATGGAAGGGCAAGTAAGAAGCAGATTCAGGAAAATATAAAGCGTTTTCTGAACCTTTCGGAAATTCCCAGACCCGACGATGCGGCGGACGCACTCGCCATAGCTTGGTGTCACGCCCTTCAGAGCAGAACAAGGAGGGTAACACATGGAGAAAATTGAAAATCTGAAATGGAAAGATGTAACACTCGAGAGTATAGAGATAGATCCCGACGCTGGTGTGGTTCTCGTTTCTGTAGGAAAATTTTCCACCGAAGTGGAGAATCTTGTTCGTTTACTTGAGAAGGAAACGCGGTTTCGAGTCATCGTGAACGGTGTACAAAAAAACAACGGGAATCTAAAAGAGAAGATACTCTCCCTCCTCAACGGTAACGTCCCTTACATAAAGGATGTTGTTTTCGAGGGAAACAGATTGATTCTGAAGGTACTAGGAGATTTCGCACGGGACAGGATCGCCTCCAAACTCAGGAGTACGAAAAAACAGCTCGATGAATTGCTGCCTCCCGGAACGGAGATCATGCTTGAAGTCGTGGAACTTCCAGAAGATCTCTTGAAAAAAGAATTACCACAACCAGAAAAGGGAGAAGAACCAAAGGGTGAAGAAGTGAAGATCGAGGACGAAAACCACATCTTTGGACAGAAGCCCAGAAAGATCGTCTTCACTCCCTCGAAAGTTTTCGAGTACAACAAAAAGACATCGGTGAAGGGCAAGGTCTTCAAAATAGAAAAAGTTGAGGGTAAAAAGGCGGTCCTTCTGATTTATCTGACGGACGGAGAGGATTCTCTGATCTGCAAAGTTTTCAACGACGTTGAAAGGGTCGAGGGGAAGGTATCGGTTGGGGACGTCATCGTTGCTACAGGAGACCTCCTTCTCGAAAACGGGGAGCCCGCCCTTTATGTTAAAGGAATCACAAAACTTCCCGAAGCTAAAAGGGCAGACAACTCTCCAGTCAAGAGGGTAGAGCTCCATGCCCACACCAAGTTCAGCGATCAGGACGCGATAACGGATGTGAACGAATATGTGAAACGAGCCAAGGAATGGGGATTCCCCGCAGTAGCCCTCACGGATCATGGGAACGTTCAGGCGATACCTTATTTCTACGACGCGGCGAAAGAAGCTGGAATAAAACCCATCTTCGGTATCGAAGCGTATCTGGTGAGTGATGTAGAACCCGTCATACGGAATCTTTCCGACGATTCATCGTTCGAAAATGCCACGTTCGTTGTTCTCGACTTCGAAACGACGGGCCTCGATCCGCAAGTGGATGAGATCATCGAGATAGGAGCGGTGAAGATACAGGGTGGACAGATAGTGGATGAGTACCACACCCTCATAAAGCCTTCCAGGGAGATCTCGAGAAGGAGCTCGGAGATCACCGGAATCACTCAAGAGATGCTGGAAAACAAAAGAAGCATCGAGGAAGTTCTGCCGGAATTCCTTGGTTTTCTGGAAAATTCCATCATCGTTGCCCACAACGCCAACTTCGACTACAGATTCCTGAGGCTGTGGATCAAAAAAGTGATGGGAATAGACTGGGAAAGACCCTACATAGATACGCTCGCCCTCGCGAAATCCCTTCTAAAACTGAGAAGCTACTCTCTGGATTCCGTTGTGGAAAAGCTCGGACTGGGTCCTTTCCGGCACCACAGGGCCCTGGATGACGCGAGGGTCACCGCTCAGGTTTTCCTCAGGTTCGTTGAGATGATGAAGAAGATCGGAATCACGAAGCTTTCAGAAATGGAAAAGTTGAAAGATACGATAGATTACACCGCGTTGAAACCTTTCCACTGCACGATCCTTGTTCAGAACAAAAAGGGATTGAAAAACCTCTACAAGCTGGTTTCTGACTCCTATATAAAGTACTTCTACGGTGTTCCGAGGATCCTCAAGAGTGATCTCATCGAAAACAGAGAGGGGCTGCTTGTGGGAAGTGCGTGTATTTCCGGTGAACTCGGACGTGCCGCCCTCGAAGGAGCGAGCGATTCAGAACTCGAGGAGATCGCAAAGTTCTACGATTACATAGAAGTCATGCCACTCGACGTTGTAGCAGAGGACGAGGAGGACCTGGACAGAGAAAGACTCAAAGAAGTGTACCGAAGGCTCTATAGAATAGCGAAAAAGCTGAACAAGTTCGTCGTCATGACCGGTGATGTTCACTTCTTAGATCCAGAAGACGCCAAAGGCAGAGCAGCGCTTCTGGCACCTCAGGGGAACAGGAACTTTGAAAACCAGCCCGCACTCTACCTCAGAACGACCGAAGAGATGCTCGAGAAAGCGATGGAGATATTCGAAGATGAAGAGATCGCAAGGGAAGTGGTAATAGAGAATCCCAACAGAATAGCCGATACGATCGAAGAAGTGCAACCTCTTGAGAAGAAGCTCCATCCGCCAATCATAGAGAACGCCGACGAAATAGTGAGGAACCTCACCATGAAGAGGGCGTACGAGATCTACGGTGATCCACTTCCCGAAATCGTTCAAAAGCGTGTGGAAAGAGAACTGAGTGCCATCATAGATCACGGGTACGCCGTTCTCTATCTCATCGCTCAAGAGCTTGTTCAGAAATCTCTGAGCGATGGTTACGTGGTTGGATCCAGAGGATCCGTTGGATCTTCACTCGTGGCCAATCTCCTCGGAATAACCGAGGTGAATCCTCTACCACCACACTACCGGTGTCCGGAGTGCAAATACTTCGAGGTTGTCGAAGACGACAGGTACGGAGCGGGTTACGACCTTCCCGACAAAAACTGTCCAGTGTGCGGTGTTCCTCTCAAAAAAGACGGTCACGACATACCGTTTGAAACGTTCATGGGGTTCGAGGGTGACAAGGTTCCCGACATCGATCTCAACTTCTCGGGAGAGTATCAGGAACGAGCTCATCGTTTCGTGGAAGAACTCTTCGGGAAAGACCACGTCTACAGGGCAGGAACCATAAACACCATCGCGGAAAGAAGTGCGGTGGGTTACGTGAGAAGCTACGAAGAAAAAACTGGAAAGAAGCTCAGAAAAGCAGAGATGGAAAGGCTCGCTTCCATGATCACTGGTGTGAAGAGAACGACGGGCCAACATCCGGGCGGTCTCATGATCATACCTAAGGACAAAGAAGTCTACGATTTCACTCCGATACAGTATCCAGCCAACGATAGAAACGCGGGAGTGTTCACCACGCACTTCGCGTACGAAACGATCCACGACGATCTGGTGAAGATAGATGCACTCGGTCACGATGATCCTACTTTCATCAAGATGCTAAAAGACCTCACCGGAATTGACCCTATGACGATTCCCATGGATGACCCCGACACGCTCGCCATATTCAGTTCTGTGAAGCCCCTCGGTGTGGATCCAGTTGAGCTGGAAAGCGATGTGGGAACGTACGGTATTCCAGAGTTTGGAACCGAATTTGTGAGGGGCATGCTCGTTGAAACGAGGCCAAAGAGCTTTGCAGAACTTGTGAGGATCTCAGGACTGTCACACGGTACAGACGTCTGGTTGAACAACGCGCGTGACTGGATAAACCTCGGCTACGCCAAGCTCTCCGAGGTTATCTCGTGTAGAGACGACATCATGAACTTCCTCATACACAAGGGAATGGAACCGTCCCTCGCCTTCAAGATCATGGAAAACGTCAGAAAGGGAAAGGGTATCACGGAAGAAATGGAGAGTGAAATGAGAAGGCTGAAGGTTCCAGATTGGTTCATCGAATCATGTAAGAGGATCAAATATCTCTTCCCGAAGGCTCACGCTGTGGCTTATGTGAGCATGGCCTTCAGGATCGCTTACTTCAAGGTTCACTACCCTCTTCAGTTTTACGCGGCTTACTTCACGATAAAGGGTGATCAGTTCGATCCGGTTCTCGTCCTTAAAGGAAAGGACGCCATAAAGAGGCGCTTGAGAGAACTCAAAGCGATGCCCGGTAAAGACGCTCAGAAGAAGAACGAAGAGAGCGTTCTGGAAGTTGCTCTGGAAATGATACTGAGAGGTTTTTCCTTCCTGCCACCCGACATCTTCAAATCCGACGCGAAAAAATTTCTGATAGAAGGAAACTCGTTGAGGATTCCCTTCAACAAACTTCCAGGACTGGGTGACAGTGTGGCCGAATCGATCGTCAGAGCCAGGGAAGAAAAACCGTTCACTTCGGTGGAAGACCTCATGAAGAGAACCAAAGTCAACAAAAATCACATAGAGCTGATGAAGAGTTTGGGGGTTCTCAGAGACCTTCCAGAAACGGAACAGTTCACACTTTTCTAATCCAGAAGAAGCGCCATGACAAGCACATCTTCAAAAGAGCCGTCGTCCCTTCTGACGGCCTTTCTCTTTACTCCCTCGAGTTCGAAGCCGAGTTTTCTGTAAAGGCTTATAGCCCTTTCGTTCGACTTCAGAACTTCGAGCTGGATCCTTATGAAACCATTCCTGCGTGCCCATTCTATGGCGCTTGTGATCATTCTGGTTCCGATTCCAATGCCCCAGTATCTCTTCTTCACGCTTATACCTATTTCTCCCACGTGCTTCGTCCTCTTTCTTCCGAACCCCGTGAAGGTCAGCAGAGAAACGATTTCTCTGTTGATCTCGCCCACTATCATGAGCTTTCCAGGGTTGCTTCTGTACATTCTTATGTAGTTCCTTTCCGTGGAAACATCGTAAACCTCATCCGGTCGGGTGATCAGAAAATCCGTTTCTGATGTTACTTCTTTCATGTACTCCACAATTCTTTTTGCGTCCCAGATGCTGGCTTCTCTTATCAGGAGCAGAGAACCGTTTTTCAGGAATTCCTTTCTTGGAAACATTCACTTTTCCTCCAGTTCGAGTGCCCTTTTGTAAGAAGACACCAGAGACTCTATAACACCACTTCTCACGGCGAACCTCTCCATTGTGATGAGTCCTTCTATGGTTGTTCCGGCCGGAGAGCTCACCCTGTGTTTCCACAGAGCCGGATGTTCGTCCGTCTCTATTAAAAGCTCCGCGGAACCTCTGAAGAGCCTGTAAACGAGTTTTTTTGCCGTATCAAATGGGATCCCCATCTTCAGTGCAGCATCGAGGAATGCCTCCACCATGACGAAGATGAAGGCCGGGCCACTTCCGGTTAGAGCGGTGATGGCTGAGAAAAGTTTCTCCTCTATTTCAACGACGAAACCGAGTTTTTCAAGGAGTGATTTGACGAGATTTCTTTCTTCAAGGCTCATGTCGGTGCTGAAGGCTGCGGCGAGCACACCTTCTCCCACTCTCACAGCGACGTTCGGCATAACCCTTGCCACCTTTTGAATATCGTACTTTCTTATCTCTTCGATTCTCAGGCCGGCAACTATCGAAAGAAAAATTCCGTCGAAACCCTTCAGTGTACTGAGCGCAATGTGGGAATCCTGAGGTTTGACCGCGAGAACTATCAGATCTGCCTCACGAACTTTTTCCAGATCGGCAACTTCGTATGGAAACGCATTGAATCGGGAGAGTTTTTCTCTGTCTTTTTCGACAAGGAGAATCCTTTCGGCCTCTTTCGAGAATTTCTCTGCGAAGATTGAACCCATGTTTCCAACACCGACGATACCGATCGTCATGATCTTCCCTCCCGGTCTTTTTGGATATTATACAACCTGAAGAGGTCTTGAAAATTCCCGTGTAGCTGGTAAAATAGAAACCGGAGGGAGGCCAGCGTAGCTCAACCGGCAGAGCGGCGCATTCGTAATGCGCAGGTTGTGGGTTCGAGTCCCACCGCTGGCTCCATTTCTTTTTAATGGAGGGGTGTGAAACATTTCCGACGAATTTGAAGAAAGATTTCTGAATTTTTTGAAGGAAGAAAAGCTGCTTGAAGAAGGAGAACACGTGTTGGTAGCAGTCTCCGGCGGAATAGATTCGATGACCCTCCTGTACGTTCTGAAAAAATTCTCCCTCCCTTTGAAAATAACGGTCACAGCGGCTCACCTCGATCACAGGATAAGAGAGTCTTCCAAAAGGGACAGGGAGTTTGTGGAAAAGATCTGTCGCCAGTGGAACGTTCCTGTAGAAATAGCAGAGGTGGATGTTCCTTCCCTCTGGAGAGATTCGGGTAAGACACTGGAAGAGATCGCAAGAGAGATAAGATATGATTTTCTGAAGAAAACAGCAGAGAAAGTCGGTGCCACGAAGATCGCCCTCGCACATCACAAGAACGATCTTCTGGAAACGGTCGTCCACAGGCTGGTAAGAGGAACAGGCCCTCTCGGTCTTGCCTGCATTTCTCCAAAAAGAGAAGAGTTCATCAGACCTCTTCTTGTCTTCAAGAGGTCTGAAATAGAAGAGTACGCCAGGAAGAACGGTGTTCCATACGTCGTTGACGAAACCAACTACGATGTCAAATACACGAGAAACTTCATCAGGCACAGAATAATTCCCCTCATGAAAGAATTGAACCCCACCGTGGAGGATGCTGTCTATAGACTGGTTTCTGTCACCCATTTGCTGAGAAATTTCGTTGAAAGAACCGTGCAGGATTTTGTCGAAAAAAATGTCTGTTTCTACGAAGATTACGCTGTATTCAATGAACCGGAAGATCCTTTTCTCTTCCTCGAAGTCACAAGATGGGTGTTGAAAGAGATGTACGGAAGAATTCCGGAATATGAAAAGCTGATCGAAACTTTGAAATCGAAGAGAGTGGATCTCTGGAGCGGGACTTTCGTCGAGCGATCTTTCGGTTATACGGCCGTAGGGAAGACCGTTTTCAGGAAAAAATACCGGGTTGAGGTGAAAGATGAATCGCTGGAGATAGAAGGGTTTAAAATAAGAGTGGTGAAGAACAGAGACACTATGAAATTTTGGGTCAGAAACAGAAAAGAAGGTGATAGAATAATAGTCAACGGCAGAGAGAGAAAATTGAAAGATGTTTTCATCGAGAAGAAAGTCCCAACTTTCTACAGAGACAGGGTTCCTCTCCTCGTCGATGAAAGAGATCGGATTCTCTGGGTCCCGGGAATCGCCCGATCAGACTTTTTGCCAGAAGATGTGGTTGTGGAACTCCTGGAATACCCTGTCGGTTATGTGAAAGGAGGTACGTATTTTGAACAGGTCTAACATCTGGAATCTACTGTTCACGATTCTCATAATAGTAACACTCTTCTGGCTCGCCAGATTTTTCTACGTCGAAAGCTCACCTGTGTCCAAACTGAGTTACACGAGTTTTGCTCAAATGGTCGAGGACGAAAAAAGCGTGGTTTCAGAAGTTGTGATCAGAGACGACGGGGTGCTGAGAGTTTACACCAAAGACGGCAGAGTTTACGAAGTGGACGCCCCGTGGGTCGTGAACGATTCGCAACTCATAGAAAAACTGGTCTCGAAGGGAATAAAAGTCTCGGGAGAGAGAAGCGGAAGCAGTTCTTTCTGGATAAACGTCCTCGGCACCCTCATACCGACGATACTCTTCATAGTCGTGTGGCTCTTCATCATGAGGAGCCTCTCCGGAAGGAACAACCAGGCGTTCACGTTCACAAAGAGCAGGGCAACGATGTACAAACCCTCTGGGAACAAGAGAATCACTTTCAGGGACGTTGGAGGAGCGGAAGAAGCTATAGAGGAACTCAGAGAGGTAGTTGAGTTTCTGAAAGATCCTTCCAAATTCAACCGAATCGGTGCAAGAATGCCCAAGGGTATTCTCCTTGTAGGGCCTCCGGGTACCGGTAAAACGCTCCTTGCGAGGGCAGTCGCGGGTGAAGCGAACGTTCCATTCTTCCACATCAGCGGTTCTGACTTTGTGGAACTCTTCGTGGGAGTCGGTGCCGCGAGGGTGAGGGATCTCTTCGCCCAAGCGAAGGCTCACGCTCCCTGTATCGTCTTCATCGATGAGATCGATGCTGTGGGAAGACACAGAGGAGCGGGGCTCGGAGGAGGACACGATGAGAGGGAACAGACCCTGAACCAGCTCCTCGTGGAGATGGATGGATTCGATTCAAAAGAGGGTATCATAGTCATGGCTGCCACGAACAGACCCGATATACTGGACCCAGCTCTTTTGAGACCCGGAAGGTTCGACAAGAAGATCGTGGTCGATCCACCGGACATGCTCGGAAGAAAGAAGATCCTTGAGATCCACACAAGAAACAAGCCACTCGCGGAAGATGTGAACCTGGAGATCATAGCAAAGAGAACGCCTGGTTTCGTCGGAGCGGATCTGGAGAATCTCGTCAACGAAGCGGCCCTTCTCGCAGCGAGAGAGGGTAGAGACAAGATAACAATGAAGGATTTCGAGGAAGCCATAGACAGGGTGATAGCCGGTCCTGCAAGAAAGTCGAAGCTGATCAGCCCGAAGGAAAAGCGTATCATAGCGTATCACGAAGCGGGACACGCCGTGGTATCCACCGTGGTTCCAAACGGAGAGCCAGTCCACAGAATTTCCATAATCCCCAGGGGATACAGAGCACTCGGATACACACTTCATCTCCCTGAGGAGGATAAGTACCTTGTCACGAAGAGTGAACTTCTCGACAAACTCACGGCGTTGCTTGGAGGCAGGGCAGCGGAAGAGGTGGTCTTTGGCGATGTGACGAGTGGAGCAGCCAACGACATAGAGAGGGCCACGGAAATCGCGAGGAACATGGTGTGTCAGCTGGGAATGAGCGAGGAGCTTGGACCTCTCGCCTGGGGAAAGGAAGAGCAGGAAGTCTTCCTTGGAAAAGAGATCACCCGACTCAGAAATTACAGCGAAGAGGTGGCAAACAAAATCGACGAAGAAGTGAAAAAAATAGTGACGAATTGCTACGAAAGGGCGAAAGAGATAATAAGGAAATACAGAAAGCAACTGGACAGCATCGTAGAAATACTACTGGAGAAAGAAACGATAGAGGGAGACGAGTTGAGGAGCATTCTGTCGGAAGAGTTTGAAAAGGTGGTGGAATGATGGATTTTGATTTCCTTGAGGGGAAAAGGATCACAGAAGACGTGGCTCTCGACGAAACTATGGTGTGGAACGAAGATGTCGAGATGCTCGATCTCCACCTTGTTGCAACTTCAGCCCTGATAGGTGTGGTTCACAAGGTGTCGTACGAGCTGTTGAGCAGGTATCTTCCCGACGATTACACGGCGGTTGTTGTGGAGAGTCTGGCAAGACATGTGAAGGCCGTTCCAACGGGAACGAGAGTCGCTGTCGGTGTAAGGGTGATAGGAGTTGTCGGAAACAGGGTGAAATTCAGAGGAATTGTGATGAGCGGTGACGAAAAGATACTGGAGGCCGAATTCGTCAGAGCGATAATTCCCAGGGAAAAGCTCAGGAGGTTAGTCCTTGAGAAGACCGAGAAGACCACAAGATTTTTTGGAATATGAGAAAGTGTTGAAATTCAGAGAAAGTGAGAGACAAATTGAGGAAACAGAGACAAAGGGCGACATTCGAGTCGCCCTTGTTGTTCCCTCCAGCTACGAAGTAGCGACCTCTGGACTCGCTTTCCACTACATCCAGAAACTCCTCAACTCCCATCCAAGGATCAGGTGTGAGAGATTCTTCTACGACGAGGCTTTCAAGAAGTTCTACTCTCTCGAAACGCAAACTCCGATAGATGAGTTCTACATATGGCTTTTCTCCGTGAGCTTCGAAAACGACTTTTCAAACCTCCTCGATATTCTGAAGAAAAAAGACGTTCCTCTTTCCTGGAAAGAAAGAGAAGATTATCACCCTCTCATAATAATTGGCGGGGCGGTCACCTATTTGAACGAGGAATTCCTCATTCCGGTGGCGGATGCCGTCTACTACGGTGAGCTGGAAAAATACCTGGATCTGTTCACGGAAGCCCTCACAGGAGAAACGAAGCAGGAAATCTTGAGTTCTCTTTCCAGGATTCCCGCTGTGGAGGTTCCCTCTCTGAAAGAACACAGCGAAATAGCAACAGGAGTTGATCTGAACGATTTTTTGCCTCACTCCAGCGTTGTTCCATCGCGGGGAGTTTTCCCTGGAAAACTTCTGGTCGAGGTGGGAAGGGGATGTATAAGGCGCTGTGCTTTCTGCATATTTGGAAAGAATCTGAAGCCAGCAAGGTTCGTGAAACCTGAAAGATTCGAAGAGCTGGTGAAAAACACCCCGTACAGTGAGTACGGTCTCATAAGCGCCACCATAACCGATTACCCCTGGCTCGAGGATCTCCTCGATACAGTGGAGAAATATCAACTGAAGATCTCGGTTTCTTCCCTGAGACTCGACCGTCTTTCGGGAAGATTGCTCAGGGTTCTCAAAGACTCCGGTCAGAGATCTTTCACGATCGCTCCAGAGGCGGGATCGCAGCGAATCAGGGATATTCTGCAAAAGGACATCACCGATGGACAGATAGAGGACGCCCTGAAACTGGCAAAGGAACTGGGGTTCGACAGGGTGAAGATGTACTTCATCTACGGACTCGAAGAAGAGACGGAGGACGATCTTGAAGCCTTCAAGAAACTCGGAGATCTCGCGGTTCGGCTCGGGTACAGAGAGGTCCACATGAGTTTCAATCCACTCATTCCAAAGCCGGGAACGGAATTCGAAAAAAGAAAAATGGAACCGGTCGATGTTCTGAGAGAAAAAGAAAAAATTCTGAAGAACCTGCTCAAGAACTTCAGAGTCGACTTTGAGAGCATCAGAGAATCTGTGATTCAGTACACGATCGCACACGCCAGAAAGGAAGAGATAGAAAGCTGGCTGAGATTCTTTGAAAAATCAGATAAAAAGTCACTTGGTAAGTTGATTTACGAAGAAGGGAGGAAAAGACTGTGTTGAAGGAGAAGCTTCTGAACAAAACGGCTCTTCTCGGTGTGATCGGGCTTGGGTACGTGGGTCTCCCGCTCGCCGTTGAAAAGGCAAAAGCGGGGTACAGAGTGCTTGGATTCGACATACAGAAGAAGAGGGTCGACATGGTGAACCGTGGGGAGAACTACATAGGAGACGTGGTCGATGAGGACCTCAAAGAACTCGTGGAAAAGGGCATGATCAGAGCCACCACGGATTTTTCCGAGATGAAGAACTGCGATGTTGTCACGATATGTGTTCCAACGCCCCTCGGGAAGTACAAGGAGCCCGACCTCACCTACGTCATAAACACCACAAAAGAGATCGCAAGGTACCTCCACAGAGAAATGCTGGTCGTTCTGGAGAGCACCACCTACCCGGGAACCACCGAAGAAGTCGTCTTGCCCATACTGGAATCCACCGGGCTGAAAGTCGGGAAAGATTTCTATCTCGCCTTCAGTCCTGAAAGGGTGGATCCCGGAAACAAAATTTACAAAACGAAGAACACACCGAAGGTGGTCGGTGGTGTAACGGAAAAATGCACGGAGCTCGCGAAGATCCTCTATGAAAACGTACTCGAGGCACCCGTTCACACCGTCTCTTCACCGAGAGCAGCGGAAATGGCGAAGGTGCTCGAGAACACCTTCAGGCTGGTCAACATCTCCCTCATAAACGAAGTGGCCATCGTCGCGCGAAGAATGGGAATCAACATCTGGGAAGTGATAGACGCAGCCGCTACAAAACCATTTGGATTCATGCCTTTCTACCCCGGGCCCGGTGCGGGGGGACACTGCATTCCAATAGATCCCTTCTACCTCGCTTACAAAGCCAAAGAGTACGACGTGAGGCTCGATCTTGTGGAGATGGCCGGTGAGATAAACGACTTCATGCCTGAGTACGTGGTGATGAGGGTTCAGGATATTCTGAACGAGAGAAAGAAGCCGTTGAACGGCTCGCGCGTGCTCCTTCTTGGAGTTGCGTACAAGGGTGACATAGACGACACAAGGGAGTCACCCGCACTGAAGGTCTGGGACCGTCTCGAAAAGAAGAAAGCGATAGTCGAATTCTTCGATCCTTACGTTCCGGAAGTGAAGAGAGGAGACAGAATTCACAAACGGGTCGAGCTCACGGAAGAATACCTGAAGGGCGTGGACATCGTGGTGATCACGACCGCCCACAAGAACGGAGTGGATTACGACTTCGTGGTGAAGAACGCGCCCGTGGTATTCGACACCAAGAACATCACAAAAGACGTGAAGGAAAACAGAGACAAGATCATCCTGCTTTGAACCTTCTGATCGCTTCGTCGATCTCCGGGATCTGTCTTATCAGGAAGACGTAAGAGAGAACGACGAGCGAAACGACGATTATCGTGAGGACCCTCCAGAGGGTCCTCCTTTTCCACGAGAAGGGTTTCATTGTGTATCCAAGAAGCATTCCAGACAGGAAACCGCCAAGGTGAGCCGCGTTGTTGATGTTCGTGCCCGGGAGGAATCCGTACACGACGTTGATCAGAATGATGGGAAGAAGCGACACGCCGGTCACCGGTTTCATGAAGAAGGGAGTGTCTTTTCGAAAACCCGCCGCGAAGAGTATTCCGATGAGGCCAAAGATCGCACCACTCGCCCCAACGGAGATCGTGTCGTGGTAGAACACGTGCGTCGCCAGATTACCCACGATTCCGGTGAAAAAGTAGCCGATCAGGAACTTCTCCGTTCCGTATATATCCTCCACGATCAGGCCAAAGTAGTAAAGTGCGTAGGAATTGAACAGTATGTGGAGTATTCCCCCGTGAACGAACAGGGCGGTGATCAACCTGAACCAGTCTCCCGCATCGACTCTGGGACCGTACTGGGCCCCGTATCTCAACAGAAGAAGCATCTGAAGGATAGGATCCCTGTTTGAGAAAACACCAGAGAAAGTCATCATCACGAATACGAACGCGTTGAAGAGTAGAATGAAATAAACAGCTTTTTTTCTCATCAAAGCTTTACTCCTTTCATCTCTTCTGTGGAGAAGTCGAAGGGATACTTCACCGGTTTTCCTTCCAGGAAAGACCTGTATATTCCAAGGACTATCTCCACTGCCTTTTTGCCATCTTCTCCGGAGATGTAAGGCTTCCTGTCGTTCGTCACGGCCTCGTAAAAATCTCTGTACACGTACTTGTGACTGTCTCCGTACACCGTGTCCGGATCCGGTAGATTCATGAACGGATGACCCTCTTCCCCCTCGAACCTCCAGGTGAGGATCCTGTTGACGGCGAGTCCACCGATGACCACCGTTCCTTTCTCACCGAAGATAGCGAGTGTCTCTTCTAGGTTTCTCGGAAACACGTTGCTCGTTGCTTCTATCAGGCCCGTCTTCCCGCCTTTGAACTTCACAATGGCGAAGCCTTCATCTTCCGCCTCTATGTACGGGTGATTCGTGTTCGCTATGTGCCCGTAGATCTCCTCTATCTCTCCTCCGAGGAACCACTGAAGAAGATCTATGGCGTGCGTGGACTGGTTCATCAGGACCCCGCCGTCCATCTCCCAGGTACCTCTCCAGCTCGCCTGTTTGTAGTAATCCTCGTTTCTGTTCCACCTCACGGCGACAGACGCGTAGAAGATCTTTCCAAACGCCCCCGAATCGAGTTTTTTCCTCACTTCCTGAACAGGTGGATTGAATCTGTTCTGGAAGAAAACACCGAGTTTTAGATTCTTTCGTTTCGAGAGTTCTATCATCTCGTTCATGTGCTTCGTCGAAAGTGCCATGGGTTTTTCCACAAGGACGTGTTTTCCGGTTTCGAGCGCCTCCATGGTGATCTGGTAGTGTTTTCCGCTCTCGGTGGCTATGGAGATCACGTCTACGTCTTCTCTTTTGAGGAGCTCTTTGTAGTTCGTCATTGTCTCGGGTCTTCTCAAGCCCGACTTTTCGAACTGTTCGGCGGCGCGGTTTGCCCTTTCTTCCACGAGATCACACACCGCCACCGTTTCGAACAAATCACGTGTTTCAATCAGCGCTGGAACGTGTTTCCTCTGCCCGATCCTTCCGCATCCCACGAGTGCTATCCTCAGTTTCATAATGAACCTCCCTTTCGAAGATCAAAAGACCAATCACCACAAGCACAACTCCTCCCACAAGAAGAACGGAGGGAAGTTTCAGTTTCAGCAGGTGTTCCGCCACAGCCGTTACAACTGGTATGTAGTATATCATGTTCGTTGTCGTTCTGCTTCCCAGTCTCTCTATGGCTCTGTTCCAGAGAAAGTAGGCAAGACCCGAGCAGACGAGTCCCAGATAGAGAAGCGAAATCACGACAAGAGGGCTCATCTCGCTTATCTGCTGGAACTTTCCGGCTGAGAAAGGAAGGAAGAACACAACGCCCCAGAACATGATCCCCGCGTTTTCCCTGAAGGAGAGACTCCCGAGACTTTCTATGTGGTGAGTGTAAAAGACCCACGACAGAGCCGCGCCGAAGGCGAGAAGGTCTCCGAGGGGATTCAGTTTCAGAACGAACCTGCCGTTCAAAACGACGAGGGCCACCCCGAGAAAGGACAGGATCACACCCAGGTACATCTTCGGAGTGGTTTTCTTTTTCTGAACGAGATGCGAGAAAAGGAGAAAGAATACAGGAGCTGAAGACACTATGATCGCTGCGTTGGTGGGCTCTGTGAACATGAGGGCGGAATTCTCGAACGCGAAGTAGCTGAACACTCCCCAAAAGCCAGCCATTACGATATTTCTATTGAAAAGCTTTGGTCTTCCACCGGATACGAAAAAAAGAAAAAAGAAAGCGAAGATGAATCTCAGAAAACCCGCAAAGAACGGATCCAGAACCTGAACTACCACTTTGGTGGCAAGAAAAGAGATCCCCCAGAACACCACCACGAGCCACGCGAAGAACCTTTCCAAAATCATCTCTCCCTTCTCAGCACCTCACCGATCTTGGGAACGAAGTCCTTCTTTCTGGACATAACCCCCTTCAAAAGAAAGAGGTCGTCTTTTCTTTCCACGTTGAAGGCTTTTTCCACGAGTTTTTGATCTCCCTCCACCATAACAAGGCTTGTTTCTTCCACTGGATTCGTGAAGAGCACAAAGAAGTGATTAACACCGAATTCTCCCTTGAGGGTCTTCAGTGTGTTCATGAAACGTTCCTTTTCTTTCAAAAGTGTTGAAAAGTCCGACGTCATTATCTGAGAAACGGCGAAGGATTCTTCGCCTATCTCGTAAACTTTCACATCGCGTTTCAAGAGTTCAACAGGGTCGACGTCTTCCGGTATTTTCATCCCTTCTTTCAGTAATTTCTTCGCGAATTTTTCCAGATCGAGCTTGGCAACGTCAGCTAAGAAATTCGCCATCTTCTTGTCTTTCTCTGTAGTCGTGGAAAGTTTGAAGAAGAGCGTATCGGAGACTATGCCTGAAAGCAGAATTCCGGCTATCTCCCTTTCCATCTTCACACCGTTTTTCAAGAAGAACTCTGCCACGATTGTTGAGGTGCTTCCGACAGGTTCGTTGTAGAAGAAAACGGGATTCAGAGTGCTCAGTCCACCGAGCCTGTGATGGTCTATGATCTCGAGGATTTCCGCTTTCTCGACTCCTTCCGGTGCCTGGGTGATCTCGTTGTGATCCACAAGGATCACCTTTTTCCTCACATCTTTGAGCAGGTCCGTCCTAGTTATAACACCACAAAGCCGCCCTTTCTCGTCTTCTACGAACGCTGCTCTTATCTTCGAGGTGAAGACGATCTCTTTTACTTCTTCGAGTGTGTCCTTCTTCGTCACCGTGGGGAATTTCTTGCTCATCACGAGGGTCACGGGGAGTGAGAGGTTTATGAGCTTTGCGGCGCCGAACGCGTCGAATTTTACTCTCACAATGGCAGCGTTCTTTTCCTTTGCTATTTCAAGCACCCTGTTTGATACTGGAGCGTTGTTCACAACTATCATGAGCTTCGCTCCTTTTTCCAGAAGAGCGATCTGGGCCGGTTCGTTGTCTCCCACGATCACCACGTCACCTATCTCTATCTTTCCCAGGAGCACGTGGAGAGCATCCACCGCTATGTGAACCTTTCCAGCCACGATTTTTTCTTTCATGTGGTCACACACGACCTCTGCTTTCAACACCCTGACGAGCTGATCGAATGGAACAGGATGAATAACCAGTGGTTCGATTTTCAACCTCCTCACATAAACCCTGGCGAGGTTACTCTCGGTGACCACCCCTATCATTTTCTCTTCTGAAACCACCGGGACGTTCTTTATTCCTTTGCTTTCCATGAGCATGGCCACGTCGTAGACGGAAGTGTCCGGAGGGACGAAAATGGGATTTTTCAGCTCGAGATCTTCAACGGTAGGTTCGAGCGTTTCAATGAGGAGGGGTGGATTCATTCCGAAATATTTGAGCACGAAGAGGGACTCGTTCGTGAGATCGCCGCTCCGAGCTGGAATGAATGTTTTTCCCTTTTCCACATTGTTTTTGAAGTGTGCGTACCCTATTGCAGAGCACACGCTATCGGTATCCGGGTTTTTGTGGCCTATCACGTACACTCTTTCCAATGCTTTCACCTCCACTACTAAAAAGATTCTATCAGATGATATAATCCTTATCGAGAACGTGACCATGGGAGGAGGAATACGGTGTTGAGAAAAGACATAGGAATAGATCTCGGTACGGCGAACACGCTCGTTTTTCTCAGAGGGAAAGGCATCGTGGTGAACGAGCCTTCTGTGATAGCGATAGATTCGAGCACAGGTGAGATACTGAAAGTCGGTCTCGAGGCGAAGAACATGATAGGAAAAACCCCCGCCACGATCAAGGCCATAAGACCCATGAAGGATGGTGTAATAGCAGATTACACCGTGGCTCTTGTCATGCTCAGATATTTCATAAACAAAGCCAAGGGCGGCGTGAACCTGTTCAAACCCCGTGTGGTTATAGGAGTTCCCATAGGAATAACGGATGTTGAGAGAAGGGCCATTCTCGACGCAGGTCTCGAGGCGGGTGCCAGTAAGGTCTTTCTCATAGAAGAGCCCATGGCGGCTGCGATAGGTTCAAATCTCAACGTTGAAGAACCTTCCGGGAACATGGTGGTGGACATCGGTGGAGGAACAACGGAGGTCGCTGTCATCTCACTTGGAAGTATTGTCACATGGGAATCGATACGTATCGCGGGAGACGAGATGGACGAAGCCATAGTTCAGTACGTGAGAGAGACCTACCGGGTGGCGATCGGTGAGAGAACGGCCGAACGGGTGAAAATAGAGATAGGAAACGTCTTTCCTTCCAAAGAAAACGACGAGCTCGAAACAACGGTTTCCGGGATAGACCTTTCCACCGGACTGCCCAGGAAACTTACTCTGAAAGGAGGAGAGGTGAGGGAAGCTCTCAGAAGTGTGGTGGTGGCTATAGTGGAGAGTGTGAGAACCACTCTGGAAAAAACTCCTCCAGAGCTCGTTTCCGACATCATAGAGCGCGGAATCTTTCTCACCGGTGGAGGATCTCTCCTGAGGGGACTCGACACTCTGCTTCAGAAGGAAACGGGAATCAGTGTCATCAGGGCCGAAGAACCACTCACCGCTGTAGCCAAAGGGGCAGGAATGGTTCTGGATAAAGTGAATATTCTAAAAAAACTTCAGGGTGCTGGGTGATGAAAAGACTGATTCTTTTTCTTCTCTTCCTCACCGTTTTCTTTCTGAACGAGACTTTCAACGTGTCTGAAAAATTACAGCCCCTTTTTTACAGAATAACTTTTCCCTTCCTGAAGCTGAGAGCCACAGCTCAGGAGGTGATTTTGAGGCTTCAAAACAGAGTTTATCCGGGTGATGTTTATCTGGGATACAGTACTGTGGGAAACCTCTTCTTCGTGACCGGAGAAGGAGAGGATTATTTCTACATTCTGGGTGAAGCGAAAGAAGGTGCCATTGTTCTTGACCCGCTGGAGAAGAGGTTCCTTGGGATAGTTGTGGAAAAAGGCCCTATTTCAAAGGTTATGAGGGTGTTTTCTGACGAATTCGTGGAGAAGGTGAGGGTGGTAAACGATCGCGAGTCTGTTGTGGGGGTTGTCAAGGGGGGACACGTTCCCAGACTTTCCATCATTGAAGATATTGATGTGACGGGCTGGAAGGTGTACTTCGAAAGCGAAAAATGGAACGTGGCCTTCAAAGAGTACCTGTTCATAGGAACCGTGGCGGGACGGGGTGAGGAGTACTTTCTGTTGAACGTGACACGGGACATTCCGGACAGGGTGATCGTCATCGGGGTGGTAGAATGATTTACGCTCTTGCCTTTCTCAGCGTCTTCTGGGACTACGTCTTTCAGGACGTTTTGAGTTTCTTTCCCGCCTTTCTGGGGCTTGCCTTCTACAGGAGAAACATTCCCCTTTTGTTTCTTGTGCTTTTGATCAGGCTCTTTGCGCTTCCAGGATACTGGTATATCTTTGTTTTGATCGTATTTTTGATCTTTGACGCCCTGAGAGAACATTTCTCTTCGGTGATGCTCCCCGCTGTTGTTCTCGTGGCCGTCGGCTGTCTTGTCGGTGAGATCCAGATACTGCCGATTTTGCTCTCCACCACTGCTGGCATTGTGTTCATTCTGGGAGGATCTAAGCGGTGAAGAACAGGTTGATTCTGATCCTGATGGCCCTATCGTTTGTTTTGATCATCATGAAAGCCTTTCAGGTGCAGATCCTCGAACACGAGAAACACAAAAAATACATAGACCTTCTCCAGACAAGGCTCGTGAAGATCCCAGCTCCACGGGGAAGGATCATCTCCAGTGATGGAAAAGTACTTGCGAAGGATGAAGTGGTGTACGTTCTCGATCCGTGGCTGAACAGCATAGATGAATTGAAAAAGACAGAGCTCTTCACTTCCGAGGAGATTCTTTCACTCGTCAAAGGCGAATCCATAGTCATCGACAAAGCGAGAGCGGATGTGCTTTCGAAGGCTGGGGTGCGAGTTGTCATGGATTACAGGAGAAAGTACGAACCACTCGCACCACATGTGGTTGGCTACGTGAACGCCGACAGGACGGGAGTGTACGGTGTGGAGAGTGTGTACGACGAATTGCTGACGGGAACGGACGGCATGAAGATGGTCTTCGTGGAGCCGTCTGGCGCGATATCTTCCGAAGTCCTTCGAAGTCCTCCGAAACCCGGCGAAGACGTAACACTCACGATCGATTCCAGGATACAGAAAGTCGCCGAAGAATCTCTTGAAAAAACTGGAAATCCGGGCTCTGTGATCCTCTCTGATGTCAGAACAGGAGAAATCCTCGTTCTCGCATCGTTTCCAGGATACAATCCCCAGGATTTTTACGAGGGCTTCACAAAAAGAGAGTGGGAAAGGCTCGCCAGAAATTCACCTTCTCCTCTGGTCAACAGAGCGATATCGTCCGCGTACAGCCCGGGATCTTCCATAAAGGTCCTTTGGGCCATAGCTGCTTTGCTGAACGGAGTCGATCCAGAAGAGAAGATCAACTGCCGTGGAGTGTTCGATTACAGAAACAGCAAGGGAGAAGTGGTGGCAAGATACAAGGACTGGAAAGAGGAAGGTCACGGCCTCACCGATCTTAGAAAGGCGATCAGGGTCTCCTGCAACGTCTACTTCTATCAGCTGGGACTGAAGATCGGTGTGGACAAAATGGTCGAAGTTGCGAAGAAGCTAGGTATCTTCGAAAAGACAGGAATAGACCTTCCAGGCGAGAAGAACGGCACACTTCCAACCCCCGAGTGGAAGATGTCCAAGATAGGAGAACCCTGGTATCCTGGTGATACCATCCTGATGTCCATTGGACAAGGGTATCTCACAGCGACTCCTATGGAGCTTTTGAAGCTTGTTTCACTTGTGGCGAACGAAGGAATATTCTACAGACCACACGTGGTGAAAAAAATCGGATCGAAAGCGGTGAAACCGGAGATAGAAACGCAAGTTCAGATCGATGAGAAGATATGGACCTTTATCAAGGATGCCATGGTCGACGTGACGTCCTTCAAAGGAAACGAAAAGGAAGACCCCGGAACTGCGTACCACGTGTTCGGAGACTTTCCGTACAGAGTGGCTGGGAAAACGGGTACCGCAGAGACCGGGAGTGGTGCTCCTCACTCGTGGTTCATAGGTTTTGCTCCCGCGGAAAATCCGGAAGTTGCGATCGTGACTATGGTAGAGCACGGGGGATACGGTTCCGGTGTAGCGGCCCAGATAGCAAGAGAGGTTCTGGAAGAATACTTCAAACTGAAAGAAAGTGCTCAAGAAACTCCCGCGTCCTCTCGTTCTCGGGATTAGAGAAAATCTTCTCGGGAGGCCCCATCTCAACGATTTTTCCATTGTCCATGAAAACCACCCTGTCGGAGACGTCATGGGCGAACCTCATTTCGTGTGTCACGATCAGCATGGTCATACCCGATTGGGCCAGGTCCTTTATGACGTCGAGCACCTCTTTCACGAGCTCAGGATCGAGAGCGGAGGTGGGTTCGTCGAAGAGCATGAGCTCCGGGTCCATCATGAGGGCCCTCGCTATGGCCACCCTCTGTTGCTGTCCACCGGAGAGGTTTCCGGGCTTTTCGTTTATCTTTTCGATGAGACCCACCCTTTCCAGGAGCTTTCTCGCTTTTTCTACAGCTTCATCTTTCGGCATGTTCTTCACCTTCATCGGAGCGAGTATGAGGTTGTTCAGGACGGAAAGGTGCGGAAACAGGTTGAACTGCTGAAAGACCATACCTATGGAACTCCTTATCCTGTTTATGTTCCTGTGGGTGATGAGTTCACCTTTGAAATAGATCTTCCCCTGTTGATACTCCTCGAGCAGGTTTATACAGCGAAGAAGGGTGCTCTTTCCGCTGCCGCTCGGGCCGATGATGGAGATCACTTCACCCTTTTTCACCTCGAGATCTATTCCCTTGAGCACGTAGAGTTTTCCGAAGTACTTGTGAAGACCTTCGACTTTTAAAACGGTCATACTTTCAACCTTCCTTCCACGAACTTCACCAGTCTGGAAACGGAGAAGGTGATGGCGAAGTAGATCAGCGCCACACCGCCGTATATGGGAAAGCTCATAAAGGTTCTGCTCACGATGTATTGAGCGCTTCTCATGAGTTCCACGGTTCCTATCACCATGGCGAGGGAACTGTCCTTTGCGAGGGCGATGAACTCGTTTCCGAGGGCCGGAAGTATGTGCCTGAAGGCCTGGGGAAGGATCACATAGATCATCGCCTGTGCGTGTGACATACCGAGAGATCTCGCCGCCTCGTACTGTCCTTTTGGAACGGATTGTATCCCCGCCCTCACGATCTCGGCGACGTACGCACCGCTGTTTATTCCGAGCGCAACGACAGCGGCTGTGAACCTGTCGAACTCGAGTCCCAGCTCGGGAAGTCCAAAGTACACGAGAAACAGCTGGACCATCAGGGGTGTTCCCCTGAGAAACTCCACGTAGACAGAAGACGGATACCTAATGATCCGGTACTTCGAGAGTCTTCCCATGCCGACGAAGATCCCTATGGCTAGTCCCATGAGGACGGCCAGAGAAGTGAGCTGAAGGGTGCGCAGGGCACCCTTCAGAAGGAGCGGCAGATTATCCACAATCACTCTCAACCATTCTGGCATCCTTCATTCCTCCATCACTCTGAGAACCATTTTTCTATGAGCACGTCGTACGGGCTCTTTTTGAGTTCTCTCAACACGCCGTTGATGAACTCGAGAAGATCCGTGTCCTCTTTCCTCACGGCGATGCCGTACTGCTCGCTGGAGAGCACCCCACTCGAGATAACAAGATCCGGATTCTTCGCCACAAAGGCCCTTGCCGTGGCAGAGTCCAGCACCACCGCGTCTGCTCGGTTTCTCTTCAGTTCGAGGAACGCGTCCGTGAATTTATCGAACCTGACGACCTTGATGCCTTCGTACTTTGAAACCTCTATGTCTCCGGTGGTACCGATCTGAACGGCCACGGTTTTCCCTATGAGGTCTTCGTAGGTCTTCGGTCGGAAGTCGCTGTCCTTTCTCACCACGATGACTTGTCCCGCGTCGAAGTACGGATCGGAGAAGGCCACGACCTTCTTTCTCTCCTCTGTGATCGTCATACCGGAGATGATCACGTCGATCTTCTTTGTGAGCAGGCTCGGAATGAGTCCGTCGAAGGTCATATCGACGATCTTCAGTTCGACGCCGAGTCTTCTCGCGATTTCCTTTGCAAGATCGACGTCGAAACCCGCGATGTTGCCGCTTTCATCAACGAATTCGAACGGAGGAAAATCCGCGGAGAGTCCAACGAGCAGATATCCTCTGCTCTTGATCTCGTCGATGACTCCAGAAAAGATCACGATCGAAACCAGAAGAATCGAAACCACGAGTAATTTTTTCATATTATCACCTCCGATTTATTATAACACAGTTCTGCATATCAATGCTTTATGAAGAGCAGCCACAGGGCGAAAGCAAGAGCAAGGATCCAGGTGAACCAGTGTACTTCTTTTGATTTTCCAGAGAAGAACTTCACCAGTGCATAGGAAATGATACCGAGTGCTATTCCGTTGGCTATGGAGTATGTGAGTGGCATAGTTATGACGGTGATGAACGCAGGGAGCGCTTCTGTGATGTCGTCCCATTTCACTCTTCCAAGGTTTCCGATCATGAGCGCTCCAACGAAGATCAGAGCGGGAGCGGTCGCGTATCCAGGAACCGTCTGGGCAAGAGGGGCGAAGAAGAGCATGGCGAGCATACAGAGGGCAACGACGAGGGCCGTGAGTCCAGTTCTTCCTCCTTCCGCAATTCCAGCACCGCTTTCAATGTACGTGGTCACCGTCGAAGTTCCGAAGAGCGCTCCTACAGAGGTTCCTATCGCATCTGCGAGGAACGCCCTGTTTGCCCTCGGAAGCTCTCCGTTCTTCGCAAAACCAGCACTTTGAGCGAGTCCTGTGATGGTACCGAGTGTGTCGAAGAAGTCAACGAAGAAGAAGGTAAGAACAACGATCCAGAAGTCAAGGTTCAAAAATCCAGAAAAGTCGAGCTTCATGAACGTCGGAGATATATCCGGAACGGGACCGACGATTCCCTGGTACTTCGTGACTCCTATGCCGGGGATGGCACCCACGAGTGTGGCCACGAGAATCCCTATCATCACCGCTCCCGGGATCTTCCTGTGGTAGAACGCCACGATCACGAGGAGCCCCACGACCGTCACGAGCACACCGGGATTCGTGAGATCGCCGAGGGCAACGGAAGTGGCGGGATTGGACACGACGATTCCCGCGCTCCTCAGCCCTATGAACGCGATGAAGAAACCAATACCCGCAGAGATGGCCACTTTTATGGACTCGGGTATGATCCCGGCGACGAACTTTCTGAATCCAACGAGTGTCAGTCCTATGAAGATCAGACCTTCAACGAACACGGCAGCGAGGGCTACTTTCCAATCTATTCCCATGCCGAGACACACGGTGTAGGTGAAGTACGCGTTCAATCCCATGCCGGGTGCGAGTGCGAAAGGATAGTTCGCAAAGAAGGCCATGACGAGAGTGGCTGTGGCGGATCCCAGTATCGTCGCGACCATGAAGGCGCCGAAGAACTGTTGGTACAGGGGACTGCTCGCGTCCACACCGACCGCCTGAACGAGGATGGAAGGATTCACAAAAACTATGTAGGCCATGGTGAGGAAAGTTGCGATACCCGCGAAAATCTCCGTTTTCACGTTCGTCCCGTTCTCTTTGAGACGGAACACACAGCTCACCTCCGATATAAAAAATTTAAGGGGATCGTTGGATCCCGTACTTTGTTTTGATTTTCTCATGTTTTCTTTAAAGGAGTTTTAAACAAAAGAAAAGCGGGAGGAACAGCCTCCCGCTCATTCGCCGTACTCTTCCATTAGATACTCCCTTATCTTCTGATCCGCCGTCTTTATCGCCGTTTCCATATCCACCTTTCCGTTGATGAAATCAGAGAACATGTTTCCAACCACCGTTCTGATCTCGTACCATACACCGATCTGCGGATCGAACACGGCGTTGTCTATCTGTTTCAACGGTATTTCGATCAGAGGATCGGATTTTGCCGCTTCCTTCCAGATCGACGTTTCGAGGGCGCTTCTTCTCACAGGTATGTACCCTGTGTTGATCGCCCAGTAGGCGGTCACCTCAGGAGAGATGAGGTACTTCATGAACTCCCAGGCTGCTTTCTTCTCCTCTTCACTCGCCGTGTTGAACATGATGATGTCCGTTCCGGCGAACGGCACCTTGTTCGTCACCCAGGTGGGAACGGGCGCCCAGCTCCAGGTGAACTTACCCTTTGTGGAGCTTTCCACGTAGGGCCTTCCCGCTATTGTGTCGATGTACATCATGATCTTCTGCTGACCGAAGATATCGTTGAGGTATCCACCTTGGAAGTACGCGATACCATCGTCCACCATCTTCTTCACGAAGGCAAGGACCTCTCTTGTTTCCTGGCTGTCGATGTTTGAGACCCACTTTCCGTCGACCTGTTTCAGGATGGAACCACCGCGGAGGGTGAGGAGTATCTGGAAGAAGTCAACGGTCGTCCTGAAGCCAAAACCGTACTGGTCGATCTTCCCATCTCCGTCGAGGTCTTCAGTCATGATTCGAGCCGCCTCGTAGAGTTCATCGATCGTTTTGGGCACATCCACACCGTACATTGCAAAGGCGTCCGCGTTGTAGTAGAGTATGTAGAGACTCTTGTTGAACGGGACCGCGTAGACGGTGTCTCCCCACATACAGTTGTCTCTCAAAGGCTTGAAGATGTCTTCCCACTCTTCCTTCGTGAGGCCTATCTTCGGATCGTTCACGAACTCGTTCAGAGGCTGCACGACACCGCTCTGGATGAGTTTTGCCGTCCAGTTGGAATAAGACTGTGCGATCGTGGGAAGTTCTCCTGCCTGCGCTGCTGCGAGGAGCTTCTGAGAGAGTGCACCGTAGTTTCCAACGTAGACCGCTTCGACCTCGATATCCGGGTGAAGTTCGTTGAAGGTGTTCACTATCTCTTGGAGAGTTTTGCCGTGTCCCCCGCCCATGGCGTGCCAGAACGTGACTTTCACCTTCGCGAGGGCAAAAACACTGAGAACCACCATGAGAGCAACGAGAAATTTCTTCACAGGAATCCCTCCTTTCTCAATGATTTCCCCTTGAATTATACCGCATAGGTTATAATTTGAATGTGAAGAAACTCAAGGAAAGAGAGGTCTGAGTATGAAACCATCGAAGAAGCTGAGAGAAGCAGTTCTTGCGTACCTCTTTCTTCTTCCGTCCCTTGTGGTTCTTGGGATGTTCGTTTTCTGGCCAGTTGGATTCTCTTTTGTTCTGAGTTTCTTCAAGTGGGATTTCAGAAACATGAAGAATCCATACTTCACGGGACTTGATAACTACATCGAGATCTTCAAGTTCGACTATCCACCGAAGTACTCTTTCGTTTTCACCGTTCTGAACACCTTCTTTCATCTCGCGGTTGCCGGTGCGATTGTGATGCTGATCGTCCATCTGATCAGGAAAAGAACCCTCTCAGGCATCGTTTCCAACACTCTCATTGTATTGATTTACATCGTTTTGAACCTCTTCAACGCGGAAAATCCCATCCTCTCTTTTCTGGCTGCGGCTATCTCCTGGAGCTGGCTGTTGTACGACTTCAAACGGGTGGAACTCAAGAACACCTGGCTTTGGTTCATTCTGTTTCTTGCGGTCTTCGTTTTCGTGGAGCTGAGCTCGTCTCTTCCTGGGCTGGTGAACTTCCTGCTCGACGCGAAGGACAAGAATCTCTTCCTGAAGTCGCTCACCAACACACTGTACTACGTGATACTGAGCGTTCCTTCGCAGATTTTCCTTTCTCTCGTGATCGCCCTTCTTCTGAACAGCAACGTGAAGTTCAGGGTGTTCTTCAGGACCGCCTACTTCATACCCTTCGTCACATCAGTTGTTGCAATCTCTCTTGTCTGGAAGTGGATCTTCAACGACGAATTCGGTCTCTTGAACTACATCCTCTCTCTGTTCAACATGGAGCCCATCTCCTGGTTGAAAGACGAAAGATGGACTATTCCCACGATAGCCATCGTCTCCGTCTGGAAGACCGTAGGGTACGATGCGGTGATCTTCCTCGCGGGGCTCCAGAACATAGACAGGTCTTACTACGAAGCGGCTGAGGTGGATGGTGCAAATTCCCTGCAGAAGTTCTTCTACATCACCTGGCCGCTTTTGTCACCGACGACCTTCTTTCTGCTCATCGTCTCATTGATAGGAGCCTTCAAGGTCTTCGCGGAAGTCTACGTTCTCTACGATGGGCTTCCGGGACCGTACAACAACAGCGGAATGACGCTCGTTTACTACGTGTTCGATCTGTTCTACAGACAACAGAGAATGGGAATTGCTTCGGCGGCAGCCTATATTCTTTTTGCGATCATTCTGATCTTCACCTTCATCCAGTACAGGGTTGGAAAAAGAGCGGTCGAATATGTTTCGTGAGGTGATAGTGTGAAGAAGCTGGTCATATACATTCTCCTCGTATTCGGTGCCGTTGTCATGCTGGGACCTTTCATCTGGATGCTGCTCACCTCCTTTAAAGCACCTTCGGAGGTTCAGCAGTGGCCCCCGAGCTTCTACACGAAGAACTTCGCTTTTTCGCGCGACGTGAAAACGATCCTGAAACCTGGTGTTCAGAGGGTCGCAAAGGGAGTCAGCCTGAGAGAAGCGTACGCTTTGAAAACGGCCGAAAAAAATCTGCTCACCATCACGGTGAACGACGACCCGTTCCAAAGAGGAACGATGGTGATCCCTCTCAAAGGGGCAAGATACACAACGGGGGTAGATGTTGAAAAAGTCAAAGAACTCTCCTCGAAATCCCCGGTGGAATTCTCCTGGAAAACACCGGAAGAGTTTTTCGAACAGTTCTTCATCTACTACAAGAGCGGTGCGGATCCGTACCTTCAACGTGCAAAACTGGTGAACGAAATTCTGAGTTCAGTAGAGGGTGCTCTGCGGACCATCTCTCAGATGAATCGATTTGCGGACGTCAGGATAAAAGATGAGGAAGAAAGGAAAAGATATCTCTCGTTTCTCGAGACCGTGAGTGGAGATCTTTCTTCTTTCCAGAATGAAGTGCTCAGCATGAAATCGGGTACCACTCTCGTTCTCTCCGACGAAGAAGTGGAGAAACTCTATGAGCTTCTCGATGGTTTACGGCTCGAATACTCTGGAGACAATCCGCTCGTTCCTGTCTACAGAAAGAACGTAGTCTCTCCTTTCGAAGAGGTGAAGAGAAACGTTTCTTACTATCTCGAGGTCAGCGACTTCTTCCAGAGTGTTCAGAACCTCACCGTGGAAAAAGACATCGTCGCCCGCTCGATGAAAAAGGATGAAAGAGAAGCGCTCTTTTTGAAAAAGATCGAAGACTTCCCTGACAGAGAGCTTGTAAAAAGACTACTGAGAGAGTCAAAAAATCCCGTTGAAAGCTATGTCTCTTTGAAGGAGAAAGAGCTCTCGGAGAAGTACCAAGTGGATCTCCTCACCATCGCTTCGACGAAGCCGGTTGTCTCTTCTCTGATCTCTCTCGCACAGGAAAACGGGATCGAAACAGAAAATTTCTCTCAAATGGTCGCTGAGATGGACATCAAACTCGCTGAAAGCAGCACCTACAGAGTGTTGAAGTCGAAACTCTCTCAACTCGATCTGGATGAAAACCTTCTCAACGAAGTGGCCAGTTATCTCAAAAGCGTTGCGATCCTCAGAAAAGCCTACGAAGACGCGATGAGCTCCTGGAAGATTGTGGACGCTCCTGATTTTGTGAAGGAAGTCCGTGTGAAGGGTGGCGAAGTGATAGAAATCCTTCTGGAGGGTGTCCCTTCCGTTTTCCTGAGTGATGAACCCATCGACTCTGTGAAACTCAGATTTTCGTTCTCCGAAGTGCTGGCTAACATCTTCCAGAATTACGTCGATGCCTGGAACGCAGCACCCTTCCCAAGGTACTACTTCAACACGTTTTTTGTGGCGACGATAACCACTCTGCTCGAGGTGGTTACCGCATCTCTCGCCGCGTACGCCTTCTCCTGGATGGTCTTTCCCGGAAGAGACTTCATCTTCGGTCTCTTCCTTGCGACCATGATGATCCCGGGAGAGGTGCTCCTCGTTCCCAACTTCATCACGATCTCGAAACTCGGCTGGATTGACACCTACTACGCCCTCATAATTCCTTGGATCGTCAGTGTCTTCGCGATATTCCTTCTGAGGCAGCACTTTCTGACCATACCAAGGGAACTCTTCGATGCTGCAAAGATAGACGGATGTTCTCACTGGAGGTTTCTCTGGCAGATGGTGGTGCCTCTCAGCAGGCCTGCCGTCATCACCTCTGCACTTCTCAAATTCGTCGGAAGCTGGAACGCGTTCCTGTGGGTCCTCATCGTCACAAACAGCGAAAAGTACAGAACACTGCCCGTGGGACTTCAGGCGTTCAGTTCCGATGTTGGAACACAGTACAACCTGCTCATGGCGGCCGCTACGTTCTCGATTCTTCCCGTGGTGATACTCTTCATCTTCACCCAGAAGTACTTCATCCAGGGAATCGCGAGGACCGGATTGAAATGAAAGAGGTGATAGCATGAAAAAGCTCGTTCTCTTGTTGCTCGTTCTCTCCTGTGTGGTCTTTGGAGGGATATACTATGGAAACCTTCACTCACACACCTCCTATTCAGATGGTTCTGGAACACCAGACCAGGCCTACGAGTATGCGAAGAGTTATCTCGACGTTCTCGCAATAACGGACCACGCCTACTACTTCACCCAGAAGATCGATGGAAATACGAAGCCTTATCTGACGAAGCTTGCCGCGGAGAGGCACACAAAAGACGGTGAGTTCGTCGCACTTCAGGGTTTCGAGTGGACCGCGGGAGTGGGACACATAAACGTGTACGAGTCTCTCGAGTGGATCGACAGAAACCAGGAAAGTTCCCTCGAAGGTTTCTACAGGTGGCTCGCCGAACACAAAAAGCTCGCCCAGTTCAACCATCCCATAAGCACCTTTGGGACCTTCGATTCGTTCCGGTACTTCCCGGAAGCGGACCAGTACGTGAACCTGATCGAGGTAGGAAACGGGAACTGGGCCTCAGGAGACGTGATAAACGAGGAGATGTTCGGAAACTACATCCTCGCGCTGAACAAAGGATGGCACCTCGGTGCCACCGTGGGACAGGACAACCACAAGCCCAACTGGGGAAGCGCGAACGAGGGAAGAACCGGCATCGTGGCGGACGCTCTGACCTACGACGACATAATGGACGCCCTCTGGAAGAGGCACACCTTCGGAAGCGAAGACAAGAACGTCAAAGTTCTTTTGAAGAGCGATACCCATCTGATGGGAGACATCGTTTTTGTGGAAGATCTCTCTCCCCAGAAGATCAACCTCGAGTACGAAGACACAGAAAAACTCCTCTACCTTGCCGTCATCTCTCAGAGCGGGACCGTTTTGGAACTCAGACCGAACACAGAGAGATTGAATCTGACTCTCTCAGTCATACCTCCCGATGGATACGAGTGGTACTTCGTTTACATGAAACAGTTCGACGGTGACGAGATAGTCACCTCACCGATCTGGTTTCAGATTCCTTCTTCTGTCTACGTGAACAGTGTGAGGATCTCTCCAGAAGAGATACACGACGGTGAATCGGCGAAGGTCTACTTCGAGATCTACAACGTGACCGGTGAAGACCAGAATGTGAAGCTTTCCGTTCTTCTCGATGGGAATTCGTTGAGAGAGGTAGAGCTGAAGTTCTCACCGTACCAGGTGAAGAGATTCGTCGTTCCCACAGGATCGCTGGAGAAAGGCTACCATCGTGTTTCTTTCCTTGTGGACGGGAAACTCGTTCAGTCGAGCGTTTTCTTCGTGAAAGAAAAGCTGAAGGGTGTGATCATGATCGACACCCTTCACGAGAACGACTATCTGGAGGAACTCAAAGCGCTCGCGGGAGAACTGGAAAAGAGAGGATACAACGTGAAGTACCCGAAAGTGATGCTGAAAGACCTGGAGGGTGTGGACATCCTCATCGTCTCAACTCCCAAAGAAGGTGGATTGAGCTTTGCAAAGAAGCTTTCGGACAAAGAGATCGAGGCCATTGAGAATTTCAAGGGCAAGATATACATCGTCCCGGGTGGTGACGAGGAGTACAGGAAGATCTATCTGGAGAAGATAAAAGGGGAGGTTGTCACACTCGAAGAATTGAGAAGGAAACTGCTCGAGGAGTGATGGATGTTGAAGAGGCTTGGAATAGTCGGCTTTGGAGCGAGTGCCATCGGGTTCATCAACGGACTCATAGAGAGTGGAAGGGTGAAAGACTACAAGATCATCGTTCTGGAAAGGGGAAAAGACTACTCCCACAACACCATCTCCGGTGTGAGAATGGACGGGAAGATCTTCATCTCCCACGGCATGGGAGGAGAGATCTACATTCCCCTTGAGATACAGGCGAAGACGGTGGAGTTCTACCTGAAGTTCTCCGGCTACACTCCCACTGCCGATAAAAGAGGGGGCATCGTGAACTACCTGAAATCTTTCGAAAGGGACGGCAGAAAGATAGAGTTCGGAGAGTCCTTCTCGAACGAGGAGACCTACAAGCTCTTCTATCACCACGGTTTCGAGCCGGTGAAGTCTTATTTCTTCCATCTGGGAACGGACATCCTGAAGGAGACCAACAAAAACATATACGAGTACTTCTCTTCCTTCGAGAACATAGAGTTTCTCTTCGGAACTACCGTGGAGGATGTGGAGTTCGGCCCTCCCCACCGGGTACGGGCAAACAGCGGAGAATTCAAGTTCGACGAGATCGTGATCGCCGTTGGAAGAAGTGGACACAGACTCATGGAGTGCCTTAAAGAGAAGTATCCACAGCTTGTCAGACCGAACCAGTTCGTCGACATTGGGATCAGATACGAGCTTCCAAACCACGTGATGGATCCGTTCTCCGATATGTACGAAGTGAAGGTTAGATACAGGACCAAAACAGGTTACATCTGCAGGATCTTCTGCCAGAATCCAGCGGGGAAGGTGACCTTGGAGAAGTACGAAGACTTCACCACGGTGAACGGCTATTCTGACAGCCTTCACAAAACGGAGAACACGAACTTCGCCATTCTCGTCACGACACGTTTCACAGAGCCGTTCAGGGATCCCACGGGATACGGTGTTAACCTCGCAAAACTCGCGAACATCTTAGCCGGCGACAGAGAGAAGGTGATTCTGCAGACGTACGGGGATTTCAAAGAGTTCAGAAGGACGAAGAGGCTCGGAAGGGTTCATCCCACTCTGGATCCCGAAAGTTACATTTTGGGAGACGCGAACCTCGTCTTTCCATCGAAGATCAGAGAATCCCTTGTGGATTTCATTGAGAACTTAGAGAAGGTCATACCGGGGGCTTCCTACTTCGACAACCTGCTCTACGCCGTCGAGGTGAAGTTCTACACGAACAAGTTCCTGAACGACATCGTGGAAGGACTACACGTGGTGGGAGACTGTTCCGGATGGACCAGATCGATCCAGTACGCCACCTCGATGGGGTACATGAGAGCCCTCGGAATGAAGATTCAATCCCTGTGAGACAGGATAGCGAAAAAGCCCCACTCTATGAGAAGAACGGAGAAGAAAACGACGAAACCTTCCCAGAAGGTGAACCTGTGCACGTTGAAGACGTGAAGAAACAGAACGGTAGCTATGGCACAGGAGACGAGGCCGTTTGGAAAGCCTTTTTTCACGAGCGCATTGACCCCCGCGTACCCGAAGAGAGCAGCGAAGGCGATTCCAAGAAACTTTCCGAACGAGACATCGAACACGTTGAAGACGGAAAGAAGGATGAGCACACCGAGAAGTATCAGAACCATTCCGAAGAATCTCAAGTCTATCCCTCCCTCATCCGAACTCGAGAATATTCTACCACTTTAAAATCTGTGTTAGAATAACCTTAAAGGGAGGTAGAAATATGTTGTCACCAACCGAAAAAAGGTATCTCCTCGCTGTTCTTTTAACAACTGAAGAGGGAAGCACGAGACTGAAGAAAGTATCGGACTTCCTGAAAGTGAAAATGCCCTCCGCAAAGCAGATTCTGGAGGACCTCGCAACCAAAAAGTTCATAAATTACGTGAGAAGAGGCCCTATCTCTTTGACGAAAAAGGGAATGGAGCTCGCTCAAAAAGAAATGGAGCGATTCAACAACCTGAAAGAATTTCTGAAGAAGATCCTCTTCCTCAACGAAGAAGAGGCAGAAAAAGGTGCCTGGGAGATCTTTTTCAACCTCGAGGAGAGCATCGCCGACAGGGTCGTCGATTTCATGAACTTTCTCACATACTGTCCGCAAATAACTCCGATATGCATAAAAGGCTTCAAAGAATATCTGGAAACAGGAAAGTTTCCGACTCTTTGCAGACTCAGAAGATGATGGTATAATCGTGAAAGTGAAATCCCGCTCCACCCATCCGGAGGTGGGGCCGAACGTCCGAGGGAGGTGGGTTTCTGTGGCTTACGTGAAAGAGAGGATCTATGAGAGCATGTTCATCATCGCACCGAACGTTCCAGAGGAAGAGAGAGAAAATCTCGTCGAAAGAGTCAAGAAGATCATCGAAGAAAGAGTCAAGGGAAAGATCGAAAAAGTGGAAAGGATGGGTATGAGAAAGTTCGCCTACGAGATCAAGAAGTTCAGCGAAGGAGATTACACGGTGATTTACTTCAGGTGCGATGGTCAGAACCTTCAGGAGCTGGAGAATTTCTACAGAGTGACACCCGAAATCATCAGATGGCAGACCTTCAGAAGGTTCGATCTGGAAAAGAAAGAGAGAAAGGCGCAGAGAGAAAAGGCAGCTGCTGAAGCTGTCGAGACAGGTGAAGGAGGATCCGAAGCTTAATGTCTTTCTTCAACAAGATCATACTCATAGGAAGACTCGTGAGAGATCCTGAAAAGAGATACACGCTCAGCGGAACTCCCGTCACCACCTTCACGATAGCGGTGGACAGGGTTCCCAGAAAGAACGCGCCGGACGATGCTCAGACAACGGATTTCTTCAATGTTGTTACCTTTGGAAGACTCGCAGAATTCACGGGAACCTATCTCACCAAGGGAAGGCTTGTTCTCATCGAAGGTGAAATGAGAATGAGAAGATGGGAAACACCGTCTGGAGAAAAAAGGGTATCTCCGGAGGTTGTCGCAAACGTTGTTAGATTCATGGACAGAAAACCTGCTGAAACGGTCAACGAGACTGAAGAGGAACTGGAGATACCGGAGGAAGACTTTTCCAGCGATACTTTCAGTGAAGATGAACCACCATTTTGAGGGAGGTGTGTTTGATGGCTTACAAGAGAAAAAGAAAGAAGGTCAAGAAGTGCAGACTCTGTGAAATGGAATTGGACTACGTTGATTATAAAGACACAAGGCTTCTCAGTGAATTTCTCACCGACAAGGGAAAGATCATACCAAAGAGGCTCACCGGAAACTGTTCAAAGCACCAGAGAATGGTGAAGGTAGCTATCAAGAGGGCAAGACAGATGGGACTCCTTCCATACCTGAAGATATGAAAGAAGGGCGCTGAAGCGCCCTTCTTCATTCTCCGTCCTCTTCAGTGTCTTCTTCGAAGAAGATCTCTTCGATATCGGGTATGCTGTTCTGCCACTTTTCGAAGACTTTCTGAGCCGTTGCGTATTCTACTCCTTCAAGCATAACACCCTCGGGGGTTTCTTCCGCTTTGAAGATGTAGACTTCACCGAGGTCTTCGATCATGTCTCTTGCGTCGTTCAGAAAGACCTCTTCGCAGACCCAGAAGAGATTTCCTTCGTCCTCCACTTCTCCCAGCTTGTGGAAGAAGACTTCGTTTCCATCCTGATCGATCAGGCTGAAAACTTCCGTTGTGTGTTCGTGTTCATGTTCATGCTCATGTTCGTGCATACTCATAATAAAAACCTCCTTGACAAAAAACTGGGCTCTGAGAAATACTACCATTTGTGGAGGATAAAATCAAGTAGCCGGTATGGTCTTCCAAAGACTCGATCTTCGGGAGGTCCTGAAACCGTGGAAATAAAGCGTCTCACAGAGAGAGTGGCCTACGTTCCAAATCCGGTGAACATAGGTGTTGTGTACACAGAAAGCACCGCCGTTCTCGTGGACAGCGGGCTCGATGAGAGCGTGCCAAGAAAGATTTCTCGACTTCTGGAAAAGCCTCCTTTGTATCTCATAAACACCCACTCTCACGCCGACCACTGCGGTGGGAACGCCTTTCTGAAAAAGCGCTTCTCCACCCGCGTGTTCGCCCCAAAGATGGAAAAAGAGATCATAGAAAACACCGTCTTTGAGCCTTTCTACCTGTACGGTGCTCATCCTCCAGGTGAACTCAGAAACAAGTTTCTCATGGCAGACCCCTCCGCTGTCGATGAGGCGATCGAAGAGGGAACCATCACGATTGAGAGCGTGGATCTTGAGATAGTACCTCTTTCTGGACACTCACCGAACCAGATCGGAGTGGCTGTGGATGGTGTCCTTTTCTGCGCAGACGCCGTGTTTTCTGAAGAAACACTGAGAAAACACAGAATATTCGTCATCTACAACGTGGAGAAGTTCCTTGAAACGCTCGACTTTCTTGAAAAGACAAACTACAGCTGCTACGTTCCGTCTCATGGAGAGGTGACTCGAGATATCGGTGAACTTGTGGAGAAAAACAGAAAGGCAGTCGAGAACATTATCAGCGCCGTTCTGGAAATCACAGCAAGTCCCGTGAGCACAGACGAACTGATGAAACATCTCTTCGACAGATTCGAAATCACTCTGGAAAACCTTACTCAGTACGTACTCTACAGATCCACCGTTCACGCGTACCTCAGCTTTCTCCTGGATAGGAAAGAGATTGAAAGAGAATTCAGAGACAACGTTCTTGTGTGGAGGCGGTGCTGATGCTGGTGAACTGGGTATTTCTTGGACTCGAGTATCTCGTGGGAGTTCTCCTTGTTTTCTTTGCGATACGTTTTTTCGATCTGAAAGGAATGTACGCCCTTGGGGCGATTCTTGTTCTCTACATGAACGTCGCCGTTTTGAAGGCTTACGAATTGCTTCCGGGTGTCCAACTGTATGCCGGGGTTTTCCTTGGACCTTTCTTTGTCACGTTGATCGCCATCGTAACCGAAGTATACGGGTACAGAGAGGCGCAGAAGCTGGTGGCGGTGGGTTTCTTTGCCCAGGTTGTATTTCTGATGGGGATGTTGATCGCACTCGGTTACATCCCTTCCAGTGAAGACTGGGCACACGAACACATGAAGGCTCTTTTTCTTCCCGTCTGGAGAACCACGCTCTTTAGCTGGCTTGCGTTCGTCGCGTCTGGTATATTCAAGGCAAGGTTTCAGGATTTTTTGAAGCGAACGAAGGGCCTTTTCGGAAAACACCTGTGGCTCCGCGACAACGCCGCAACGAAACTGGCCCAGCTTGTGGACAACGTGATCTTCTTCTACGGAGCCCTCACCGGGTACTTTTCCTTGAGAACGATCACGGTCTTTCTGATCTGGACCACACTCTTTGAGTGGCTCTTCGACTACTTTGACACGTGGGTTGTAGTGAAGGGTGTGGGGTGGTTGCTGGATCAGAATCCTGAGAAACTTTTTTACAGGGAGGAACGATCGTGAGACTCGCTTATGTAGCTTACATTTTCTTTGACAAGAACCTCGGTGTGAGAAAGAAACTGATATCTCAAATGAAGATTTTCTCAAAGTATTTTGATTCGTATCTTTTCACGCTTGAAAAGAACGAACTCATCGTTTACAACGGTGACTGGCAAGTGGAGAGACGTATTTCTATCCCAGAAGAGTACCTGTTCAGCGAGAATGACAGTTTCTTAGTAAAAGTGTTCAAGGTGCTTGAAAGAACAAAGTGGTTCTTTGAAACCGTGAATAGAGAACTTAAGGATTTCGATATCACGTACATTAGAGCGTTTTTGCCCGTAAAGGAAGCGATTGGTCTTTTGAAAGATTTAAAAAAGAAAAATACGAAAATCATATTTGAATACCCAACATACCCTTTCGGTCACGAATTTTTCAAGACTTACGGCCCTGTATTCTTTTTGATGTATTATCCTCGATACAAAAGGGTAAACAATCTGGTCGATCTTATTGTGACTTTTGGAGAAAAGAAAGGGGCCGACAGCGGAAAATTCATCACGCTATCCAATGGAGTGGACTTTTCTGATATTCCCCTTAAAAAGCCTGCCCCTGACGATGATGTCCTGAACCTCATAGGTGTTGCGCGCCTCAGGTACTGGCACGGTTATGATAGAGTTATAAAAGGACTCGAGAGATATTACAGAGACAACCCAGAGAAGAAAGTTTACTTTCACATTGTGGGAGATGGACCTGAACTTCCGAAGTTGAAAAAGCTCACAGAAGAACTGAGAATGGAAGAGCACGTTATCTTTCACGGATTGAAATACGGTGAGGAACTGAACAGGATATTCGACATTGCACATGTTGCTCTGGGAAGTCTGGGAAATCATCGGAAAAGAATATTTGTAGAAAGCGCCCTTAAGAATAGAGAGTACTGTGCAAGAGGAATTCCTTTTGTAATCTCATCCAACGATCCGGATTTTCCTCAGAGTTTTAAATACGTATTCAGAGTACCAGCGGATGAGTCTCCCGTGAATATTGATGCTATAGTGACTTTTTATGAAAATATAAAGAACGAAAATTACTCCTTAAAAATGCGAAAATATGCCGAAGAGAAACTCAGCTGGGAAGCGAAGATGAAACCTCTCATAGAAAAAATCCTGAATATGAGGTGATCGCATGAGAGTACTCTCGCTGGTCGGTGCAAGGCCTCAGATCATAAAAGAGGCGGTGCTTCACAGGGAATTCAAAGAGAAGGGGATAGAGGAGATCCTCGTTCACTCCGGACAGCACTACGACTACAACATGTCAGATGTGTTCTTTGAAATTCTTGAGATCAGACAACCTCACTACAATCTCAACGTGGGATCTGGAACCCATGGAGAAATGACGGGAAAGATCATGATCGAGTTTGAAAAGGTTCTCCTCAGGGAAAAACCTGATCTTGTTCTGGTTTACGGCGACACCAACACAACCCTTGCTGGTGCGCTCGTGGCTGCAAAACTCAAAATACCTGTCGCCCACGTTGAAGCGGGTTTGAGGCAGCATCCCAAAGACATGCCAGAGGAGATAAACAGGATCGTCACAGATCGCGTCTCTCAGATTCTTTTCTGTCCAAGCAAACTCGCGGTGAAGAATCTCGAGAGAGAAGGAATCACAGAAGGAGTTTACTTTGTGGGGGATGTGATGTACGATCTTTTCCTCAAAATGGAGGATAGATTCAGATACGATGTGTTCGAAAAGCTGGGGCTGAAAGAAAATGAATTCGTTCTTGTCACCCTTCACAGGGATTTCAACGTGGACGATCCAGTAAAACTGAGAAAGATTTTAGAGCAACTCAAAAGAATCTCCAGAGAGAAGAAAGTAGTCTTTCCCATCCATCCCAGGACGAAAAATAGAGTGAAGGAATTCGGTCTTGAAAACCTCCTGGAAGGTATGGTTGTGATAGACCCGGTGGATTATCTGAACCTCATGGGACTTGTAAAAAGGTGCTGGAAAGTGGTGACGGACAGTGGGGGTCTTCAGAAAGAAGCGTACTTTGCAGGGAAAAGAGCGATAGTCGTGATGCCGGATACGGGCTGGAGAGAACTCGTCGAAGCGGGATGGAACAAGTTAGCCAGTGAAGAGAATCTCTTCGACGTGACCATGGAAGAAGACCGTTCGGAATATCCATCAGGACTGTACGGTGACGGAAACGCCGCTGGAAAGATCGTTGAGGTGATAGAGGAATGGTTTCGGAGTTGAAGAAAGAAGCGATCGAAAGTTTCAGGAGAGGCGAATTAAAAAAAGCGTACGGCTTTTTCAGAAGAATTCTCTCAGAAAATCCAGAAGACAAAGAAGCGATCTACTACTCTGCTGTTATTTTTCATCGGCTTGAAAGGTGGAGAACTGCGAAAAGATTCGCTCTTCAATATCTGAGACTCTTTGGTTCGGACCCATCGATGGAGGAGATTCTCGGAGATGTTCTATCCTTTGAAGGTGATTTCAAAACAGCTGTGAAATGGTACAAAAAATCTCTCAAACACTCTCATGAGGGAAGTGATCGTGTTCGAAATAAGCTAAAAGAAGCACAGAAAAAACTTGAGGAAAGCTTGGACAAGAAAAAAATAGCCGTTGTCGTGGCAGAAGGTGCAGACGCGTTCACCGATGATCTGATAGAAAGACTTTCGGAGAAATATTGGGTGAGGAAATTTTCTGTTCCGAAGAAGGAATATTATTTCTTTTTCAGCGCTCTTGCGGTGCTTTACGGCAGGAACATGCTGAAACCATTGGTTGTAAGATTCCTTTTCTCTATTTTTCCAAACACTTTGAAAAGAGCACTGAGATGGGCCGACGTTGTCTGGATAGAGTGGGCCTCTCCGGTGGCAGTGGTGGCGAGCCTTTTGAAGAGAAAAAAGAAAACATTCGTCAGACTCCACAGGTATGAGGCGTTCAGAACTTACAGTTTTCTGAAGGAAAACAGTTCTCTGATAAACTGGCAGAATCTTGATGGAGTCATATTCGTTTCCGAATCGGTGAAAAAGATTGTCGAAGAAAGAGGAACAAAGCTCCCCGAAAAAACGGTTGTGATCCACAATGGTTTGAACTTGGAGAAGGTATCTTTTGAAGAAAAGTCAAAAGGTTTCGACATTGGCTGGGTGGCAGGTATCATCCCTCGTAAAAATCTTCATCTGGCACTCGAGATCATGGGACGTCTTGTTCAGATCGATACCAGGTACACACTGCACGTGGCGGGAGAGTTCAAAGATGAGCTGTACGAAATCTACATAAAGCACCTGGTTAAAGAAATGAAGCTCGAGAACAATGTGATCTTCTACGGATGGGTCGACGATATAGATGCGTGGTGGAAAGATAAGAACTACATTCTATCAACAAGTTTTCATGAGGGACACCCTTACAATATAATGGAAGCGATGGCGAAAGGAATAAAACCAGTGATTCACAACTTCCCTGGTGCACGTGAGTTCTACGATGATGAGTTTCTCTTCAACAGTGTTGATGAAGCGGTTCAAAAGATCGTCGAAGAAGACTACGATTCGAAGAGGTACAGAGACTACGTGATCAAAAAAGGCTGGACCATCGAACACCAGGTGAAGGCGTTCGAGGAATTCATTGAGTCTCTTTAAGAATTTTGTCTCAAGTGGTGAAGTCAAACTTATGATTCTGAAAGAGAATTTTTCTGTTTTTTAGGCCATCAGCCTTAAAGGTCAGAAAATAGTGAAAGATATTAGCACAGTTTTCTTCGAAGAACCATACTTTTTACTCGGCCAGGAAGTGAAAGAGATAGGAACCTACTTTTCCCTCATGAAAACAATTGCTATGTGAAACAAAAAACTCGGAAAAATCGCCAGTGTCATGGGAGTGGCACAGCACAAACTCAGCTACTATCTGAGCAGATTAGTAGATATTGGCCTTCTGGAAAGGGAAGTACCAGTAACAGAACGTTCCTCGGAGAAAAGCAAGCGGGGATTGTACAGGATAAAGGATTATTTTCTGGATTTCTGGTTCAAGTACATCTATCCTTACAGGAGTTACGTAGAAATTGGCCAGACGAGTTTTGTCATTGATGTGATAAAGAAGACTTTCAAGGAAAAACACGTGAGTTTTGTTTACGAAGACATCTGCAGGGAAAAAGTTACACGAATGAGCCTGAAGGGAGAACTTCCAGTTCTGGCTTCAAGAGTGGGAAAGTGGTGGGATGGAGAAGATGAAATAGATATCGTTGGAGTCGACAGCGAAGACAGGGTGGTTCTTCTTGGGGAATGCAAGTACACAAACTCACAGGTCGATGTGGATCTCTACTACAAACTGGTTGAAAGATCTAAAAAATTGAACGTGGTTGAAAGACCATTGTATGTTTTCTTCTCCCTCAACGGATTCACAAAAGAGTTCATTCGAAAGTCGAGAGAAGAGAATAACGTGCTTCTCTTCGAATGTGACGATGGTGATATCAATGGAGGTGATAATGTGCGCTTTGTCTCGATTAGAGATATCAGGAACAATCCAGCAGTGCTCTGGAAAGACAGTGAAGCGGTCATCACAGTGAATGGAAAGCCGAAGGCTGTTGTCATGAGAATCGATGGAGATCCAAAAGAAATTCTGGATTTCATAGAAAAGATGAGAGTTCAAATAGCTGTTGAGAAATTACGGATGTTTTCTCTGGAAAAAGGATTGAACAATCTCTCGGATGATGAAATTGAAAAAATAGTTAGAGAAGAAAAACGAAAGTATTCTTCTGAATAATGAATTTGAATTTATCTATCCCGGTATTATCAAAGACGCGGCAGGTATCGAAAGGGGCAACAGTTTTTCAAACCGGCAGAGTATAATAAATAATTGGAAAAACTCTCAGTGAAGGGTGGTATTGATCTGGAGAGAAGCAAAGACTGGTTGGATGCGGCAAAAGATGATCTGGAGCATGCAAAACACGATTTGGAGCACGGCTTCTACAACTGGGCATGCTTTTCTTCTCAGCAGGCAGCAGAAAAAGCTGTGAGAGCTGTGTTCCAGAGAATGGGTGCACAGGTATGGGGACATTCTGTAGCGGATTTGCTCGGGGAACTCTCCAGCCGTTTTGAAATTCCTGAAGAACTCATGGATTTCGCCCTCGAACTGGACAAAGCCTATATCCCCACCAGGTACCCGGATGCCCTTCCTTCCGGATCTCCCAGAAACAGGTACTCCAGAACCGAAGCCGAAAGGCTGGTGGACTATGCCGAAAAGATCGTCAGGTTCTGCGAAGATCTTCTATCCAGAATATGATCGGGAAAAGGTCCTGGAGATAATCAGAAACTCCCTCCCACAGCTTTTGAAGGTACTTCCTGTAAAGCTTGTTGTGCTTTTTGGCTCTTATGCAAAGGGGAATTTCACCGCCTTCAGTGATATCGATCTCCTCGTGGTGTATGATGATCCAATCAAAGAAGACGCCTACAAAATAGTGAAAAGGACCATCAAATTGAGAGGTCTCGAACCTCACGTCTATTCCCTGAGTGAGTACAAGCAGATAGAAAAGACCGTCGAAAAGATGATCGAAAACGGAGTGGTTGTTTACAGGAAAGAAGATATTTGAAGAGGTTCTATAGATGAGAATTTTTGTGCTTGAGAGTGTTGAAATATCTGATATTGAATCCAGAGATTATGTTCACCTTCTCTCTCTGGTCTGTCTACCAGAACACTCAAAAGATCAGCCACTGTTCGTTTCATAAAAACCACCCCTGTTCTGCTTTTCTGTTTTGTTTAGATTATACTACAAATTCCTATTACCAGCTCGACATCGTCGACAAACTCGACAGACACCGGACAGGTTCGACAGCTTTCTCAGGCGGACGTGACTTGAAAATCAAACACGTCGATATTTATCGAACCAATTCGATAAATTCGTACGTTTTTATCGAATGAGATAGATAAATTCGAACGAGTATGGTAAAATAAGATGAAATCTCTCCAGGGAGTGGTTCGCAGTGAGGATGGACGAGCTTTACATTATGAATCCGTGGTGGCGAGACCCAGAGGTCATAAACATTGATCGACACATATCGATGTTCGAAAACAGCACATTCAAATACTTTCCAGAAAATCTCTTCAAGAAGATTCCGCCGAACAAACCCGGGATATACACAATAAGAGGGCCTCGCCAGGTAGGAAAAACTACGTTCTTAAAACTCTACATAAGGAAGCTTTTAAGAGACGGTGTGAAACCATCGAACATTTTCTTTTTCACATGCGACGCTGTGAAAGATAGATTCGAATTGATAGAAACGATGAAGATCTATTTTCAGATTTTCGAAAGGAAAGCCAGTGAAACAAGATACCTATTCATAGATGAGATAACCGCGGTGGAAGACTGGCAGAAATCCATCAAATATCTGGTAGACATCGGTTTGCTTGAAAATTTCCTGCTCATACTCACAGGTTCCTCCGCTTTCGATCTGAAGAGATCGAGTGAAAGACTTCCAGGAAGAAAGGGTTACGGTGAAGACCTGGTGTATCTTCCTCTCACCTTCAGAGAATTTCTAAAAAGCCTTGGAGTTTCGGTGGAAAGAATGTCGGTGGATGATATCTTCTCGAAAAGCGAGGAAGAACTTCGAATTCTGTATCTCAAGAACTCTTTTCTGAAGGAGTACTTCGTGAAATACCTGAACACAGGTGGATTTCCAAAAGTGATAGATGTTTTCCTGAAAGAAGGCAAGATCGACGAGATCACGAAAGGAGTTTTTCGAGATTTCATCCTGGGAGACGCGGAGAAATACCTGGGATCGAGGATTAAGATCATAGAGATCTTCAAAAAACTTCCAGATATAGTGGGGCAGCGTTTTACATGGAACTCCCTTGTTGACATATTCAGTGGCGCTATAGAAAGTGTTGACACGATTCAGAAATATTTCGAGTATCTTGGTTACAGCTTCATTCTGATGAACGTGTTTTTCGTGGATATTTCCAGAAAAACTGTCAGATTGAAGAAACAGAAGAAGACGTATCCCATCGATAGAGTTGTGGTCGATATCATTGAAGAGATCAGCGGAAAGCAGATCAAGTTTCCTCAAATCATAGAAATGATAACTCTCAGACATCTTCTTGGAGACGGCAAGACCTTGCAAAATGGAACAAATCTCTACAGCGGACCGTTTTTCTGGTACTCAGATCGTGGAAATGAAATAGATTTCGTTTTCGAACACAAAGGTTCCTTGATACCGGTGGAGGTTAAATACCAGAACAAGATACATAGATCTGACTACTTTGGAATGAAAAGAGTCTTCAAAAAAGGAATTCTCGTTACCCAGGAGACAATTTTCAAAGATGAAGATATCGTAGTCATCCCCGCGTGGCTTTTCTTTGCTGTGTTCGAAAGAGACTGACCTACAGAAAGGTCAAATTTTCCAAATTTTAACCTGTGGATAGGTCAAATTGAACTATAGTTTCTCCGATGAAGTTCTACTAATGATTTCCAGAATTTTAAGTTCTGTATTGATATATGATACATCAGAATGGGAGTGGATGATAATACAACAAAAATTGAAGAAAGACTCTGCTATCTGATGGAACTGTGGAAGGTAGACTGTCTTCCTCTGGTTTCTACCGTGTCTTCGTAATTCTTCATCTCTCCCACTGGGATTTTCACAAGTATGGCAGTTGAAACGCTTTTCCGAAAAGATCATATTTGACAGTATGGTGATGTACGGTGGTGTATTCGATAGATTACTTTGGTGTCTAATGCGACTCTGATTTGTAAAAGCGGGAACTGGGATGGAGAATTCTTTTCCTCTAAATATATGTAAACAGTCCTTTTGTGCCCTGTTTGTTGCTTTCAAATCACTTTTTTCTGAGTTGATTCTTTATGTAGGAAAACGCATCTTTGTAAATCAGTAAGATAGCAAGCATCACTAGAACGCAGAGGATGCCGTAGAACGCATAGTTTTTCACAAATGTGCCGGCTGCAGCAACAGTGATTGTCAAAAGGGTGCACAAATAGATTCTCCCAAGGTCAAAATCAACGGGATAATACTTCTTCGCAATGACTGTTCTCAGTGTAAAAAAGAGAATGTAGGAAAGTCCTGTTGATACAGCAGCTCCTCTTGCACCAAGTATGGGAACAAGTAACGTATTGCCTAGGAAATTCGCAATGGCAGAAAGACCTGTGATGACAATATGCCAGTAGGTCTTCTTGGAGAAGTTGATGCCTAAAACAGTGGTTTCAGAGATCGTGTACATAATCGGATAGAGTATCAAAAACGGTGCGATGTACGATGCTTCTCTGTAGCTTTTGGCGAACAGCAGAAATATGAGATCTTTGAATCCAAGAACAAAAATGCCGGCTACAAACAAAACAGCACTGACTATCGTGTTCGCCTTTTTGAAAAACTCTTTCGAATCGTTGTTCAACTCATATTTTTCATAGGCAACGGGTATCCAGAAGGTAGTGAAGCCACTCTGTAATAACTGAATTACCGAGACAATCTTGAACGCAGCGCTGTAGAGACCTATTTCTGTAAAGGTGGAATATTGTCGCAGAGAGATTCTATCTATCGACGAGAAAAGCCAGTACAGGAGAGAAGAAGGTACAAAAGGAAGGCCGTACTTCAGGAAAATTCTCAGAAGGTTTAAATTCAACCTTGCGAATTTGCGGGAGGATCTATCGGCAAGAAATCCAGCTATTAAGGCAGAGATATTTCCAACCATTTGACCAAATACGATTGCATAGAAACTTCCCGAAACGATCAACACAAACAATACTGTTCCTCCAAAATTACCCAGAGAAGAAATGATATCCAGCGTAGAAAATAAAATCCCTTTCTTTTGCATTCTAATGGAGAGTTGATTGTATCTCTGTAGAATTCCAGTGAGCAGTGATAAGGCAAAAAGTAAACCGATCCAGCGGTAATGTTTTCCATACAAAAGCACACTCAAGGGTCTTTCAAACAATATGAAAATTACTGAAATTCCCATTCCGAAAACAACGGAGGGTATTAGACAGTTCCAAAAGGTTTCACTCTTGTCCTGTTTTTCGTAGTAATACCTTACAAAACTCTGATCAAGTCCAAGAAGGGAAAACAGCAGAGCTACATTGTACACTAACGTGAACATCGAAGCACGGCCGAACTCTTCGGGCACGATCAAGTAGCTGATGACGGGAGTGGAAATGAAACCAATTATCGCACGAAACCAGGTACCTAACGAAAAAGATAGAAAGCCTCTCAAATACTGCTTCATGGTTTCTGCACCACTCGCTTGTATACACCTATCTCCTTTTCTACTATATTCCTCCATGTGAATCCTTTCGCTCTTTCCAGAAGTCTGTTTACATCGTATCCTTCTTTTAAAACCTCAATCACTCTTTTTGCGAATCTCTCTTCGAATTGATCTCCTTCTTCAATAACGTACTCTGGAAATCCTATCGCTTCTGGTATCCCTCCGTTACTGCTTCCAATCACACATGTACCACAGGCCTGGGCTTCAAGAACGACACAGGGCCAGCCTTCATTTCTGCTTGGAAGCACCATCACGTCCATTGCGTTCATATATTTTGCAACCTTTGTCTGCACCACCCTTCCAGTAAAGACAACATCGAGTCCTTTCATCTCTTTTAGTATTTTATCTTTCAACACTCCATCTCCAACGATCAAAAATCTGGTGTTGGGAAGTTCCTTCGCTATTTTCCCAAATATCTCAGGAAGTTTATCTGCCCTTTTTATGGGGATAAGATTTCCAACAAAGCCCACGTAGTGTGTGTTTTCTTTGTATATTCCAAGTTCTTTTCTCACGGCATTTTTGTCCATGGGTTTGAACACATCTGGATCGTACCCATTTGGTATCACAACTGCGTTCTGTCCAGAGTATCCAAAAGATTTTGCCTTTTCAAGGAGTGCTCTGCTTACAAAGATACATCTTGCGGCGTTTTCTAGAGTTTCCAGGTATATATCTCTCACATCACGTCTTGCCATGTTCAGGTTCACATCGCTTCCATGAAGCGTCACAACGTAAGGAACGTTCCAGATCTCAGAGACCTTCCTTGCAACAACACCTGCTGGTGCGGGAAGATACATCCCGTGTGCGTGGATGACAGTGTGTTTTGGAAAGTTTTGAACGACCTGTTCAGCAAATCGATCCGTGAGGTTTTCAAGTGCTCTTTTCATTGTCCAGAACTTCTGAACAACTACATCAAAAAGCCCTCTTTCAACAAAAACAGGCTTGAAAGACACTCCTTCCAGTTCTTTAAGAGGAACTTCAGAAGGTTTGCGTAGAAGGCTTCTTAGAAGACTTAGAAGTCTTCCCTTATCCCTGAACGCCAGCGAAACGGCCGTAAAATCAACGCCGAGTTTTTCGTGCTCCTTCAGCCTTTTTGTTATGAAGATACCTGAGTTTGGGTTGTCTTTTGTTGGGAAGAGATTTGTCAGGATGAGAACCATCAACTTCCTATCCTCCCTGGCTAGAGTTGAAGGATCACTTCTGCGAGCTTTTCACTGGCATTGCCCTCACCATAGACATTCTCTGGAAGACTGACATGATTGTCAATATACTCTGATTTTTCTGTGATCTCATCTGGTTCACTCAAAACGTTCCAGCCTGCCTCGACGAGTTCTCTCCAGCCTGTGTCTGGCATCACCACTATCGCTCTTTTCCCACACCAGTAGGCTTCTTTCTGCAGTCCTCCAGAGTCTGTTATCACAAATCTGCTTTTCTCTATCAGGCCCATCATGTTGAGATAGTCGGCAGGTTCTATCACAAGGATTTCATTTAGCAATTCAGCCAGTCCAAATTCTCTTATTCTTTTTGCAGTTCGAGGATGCACTGGAAATACTACCTCATATCTCTTCGATAATCTTCTGAGCTGCTCAAGTATTTCTCTCAATCTTTCTGGAACATCTGTGTTGAAATCCCTATGTATCGTACATACAATGTACCCGTTTTCTTTTAAACCCAGCGTTCTGAACAAATCATATCTAAACAGCGGCTTCATTTTCAAAAATAAGTCATACATCACATCACCGGTGAAATAAACACCTTCTGTAATGCCTTCTTTTCTCAGGTTCTCCACGGCAAGTTCACTGGGACAGAAAAGGATCTGAGAGACATGGTCTGTGACCACCCTGTTGATCTCTTCTGGCATGTCCTTTGGTTTCTGTCTGATACCTGCCTCAACGTGGGCAACGGGTATCTTCAGTTTTGCAGAAACAAGAGCCCTAGCAAGTGTTGTGTTCGTGTCACCGTACACGAGAACAAGATCTGGCCTTTCCTTCAAAAGGACCTTTTCGAACTCTATCATGATCTTTCCGGTCATTTCACCGTGGGTTCCGGATCCCACGTTGAGGTTGTAGTCTGGCTTTCTGATTTGAAGGATCTCAAAGAACACGTCAGACATGTTGTAGTCGTAGTGCTGTCCGGAGTGAACAAGAACTTCTTTGATCCCCTTTTCTTTGAACCTTCTGTGAAGCACCGCCTCTTTTATGATCTGAGGCCTTGCACCAACCAGTGAGAGTACTTTCATTCGATCACCTCATCTCCATGATCCTTTCAACAAGTGGTTTCATTTTGATTTCCCAACTGAGGTGCTCTTCCGCGTATTTTCTCATCAAAAGAGGATAGTCAGGATGTGTCTTTTTCAACTCTTTGTAGAAGGATATCACTTTCTGGATATCAACGGGTGACTCATCCGAAGGAATTCTCAGCAAGAATGGAAAATCTTCGGGAAAATCAGGATCGTAACTTGCAGAGACGAATGGAATGCCTCTCGCACAGTATTCTCTAATTTTCAGTTCTGAAGTTGTCAATAGTTTTTTTCTATGGTTTCCCAGAGCACCAATACCAACATGCATTTTCTCGAACATCTTATCTAATTCTTCACCGTGCTTTGGTCCATGGAAAACAACGTACTCTTCCAGTTCCAGTTTTTTGGTGAGTTTTCTCAGCCTGGGAAGTTCCGGTCCGTCACCTACGATGTGAAAGTACACCTTCTTTCCAGGGGTTTTCCTGTAATACTCCCAAAGCCCTTTTATCACTCGATCGTAGCCGTGCCAATATGCAACGTTGGCAACACCTATTAGATGTAATTCTTTCTCAAACTTTGGAGGATCGATCACGGGAATTTCGTTAAGATCAATACCGTTTCCTATCACAAGTACCTTATCTTCTAATCCCTTCAAAACGGGAGACATTTCACCTATTGAAACTATTAAATCGGCAAGCCTGTATATCTTTTTGTGGTAGAGCAGGAAATTGAAGAGTTTGTACCAGCCTTTTGGAAAGCTGTTGATGTACTCTTTTACAAATGCTGGCGTCGGTATTTCCAGAACGATCTTAAAGCCTTCCTTCTTCAAAGCTGTCAGAAGATTGAGAAGGTGTTTATCGTAAACCACTGTCCTTGTGTAAGCAACCTTGAACCGCAAAGAACTGTCAGCGGTTAACCTCGGAAGAACACCGAGGAGTTTTCTGTAATAACGGCTCTTTTCGAAGATGCCGTTGACATCGAAAAGCTTTTCTGAAAACAGAATATCTTTACCGGCCGTCAGCACCTGCCAGAACGTGGCTCGATTCTTCGTGAGAATGATATGCGTGTTTTCGCCAGTGTAATGGGCAAACCATCGTGATTGTGAGTAAATTTTCTTTCGAACTCCCGGTGTAAATTCCAGATCTTCGAATGTGGAAATATAGATCATAAGTTTATTTCACCTCAGTCGTATAATATGGTAAAGTAAATATTACTCAGCAGACTTTCTATCTTTTCCTCCTTGAGATGCTGTTCTTTTATAGTGTAGCTTTTTATTTACTGATAAAGTTCTCTCCCATCTTCTTATCTGTCGCAAGGTTATGTCTATTTTAACTATTCGGTATTTCAAGATGCTCTCTTGCCTTAATGGTTCTGGGTTTATTCTAATAGCTTTAAAATAAGATTTTTATAAGGTATCCAGTACGGAGCGTGCTTAGCAAATAGTAACCATACAGTCATTGCCAGGCAGTATACAAAGATAATACTGATAAACAACATAGCCTTAACCTCAATCTCTTTTAAAACGTATTCTAGACGTACAAAAACAAGGGGCTGTATCATGGAGAAATACAGTAAAAGTCTATCGGCAAATGTAAATTTCAGGATACTTGGTATGGATAGTATCAACACTATAACAGATATTATCAGCCAGAACTTGCTGTCGGGATATCTTCTTTCAAAGTATCTAAACAGGACTATAAAAATCAAAGCCGGTACCAGGTTCATTACAGCCCTTATTGTACCGCCCTCTGAGTACATGGGATTTTCCACATATAATGCATAGTACCTGACGAAAAGTTGCCCGAAAAAACTGAAGGCAATTGCAAGAATCGCCAGAATTAGTGGCAGAATCCATTTTAGTGTTTTTCTATGAAATAGAAAAATTATGAAGCCAATCGCAGATGTCTTATGAAAGAAAAAAGCCAACATTTGGCAGAGGAAGGAGGACATATACCTTTCTTTCAAAAACAGTGAATATGACAGCATGATCAATCCAAGCGCCACCGATTGTCTTGTGTACCCGTTTGCCACAACCATTATCAGATATGGATAAGAAACCAGAAGGCCCAGATAGAATCCTCGGTCGTTTCCCAGATAATCAAGGAAGGCAAACAAACCTATCAAGAAAATAGAAGCACAGAGCAGATTAACCCCGTAGATTCCCCATCCAATTTTTGATGATAGCCAGTTGAAAAGGTTATAACCAAAATCCTTGAGGAATATATCTTCAAAAGACAATGTCAAACCACCAGAAGAAACCCTTCGGAACCAATCTAAATAACCAAACCAGTCACCTCCAACCTCATGTCTCAAACCTATAAAGAGAACCAGAAGAATAAAGAGAAGCGATCTTACAGTTACGCTCGTTTTTCTATCAAACTTATATTGATAGCTCAGGAATAATGTTGAAGCTATGACAAGAAAAATAAAAATGTACCAGAACATTTTTTATAGTTCCTCCCTCTATGCATGCTTACTGTCTTATCAGGCCATAGTACATGTAGAACATTTAGCATGATTTTATAACCTCCGAGGCATCCTTAGCCAATCCTGTTTCAAAAATGTCGTTCAAGCAACTGATAGAGATAGGCATCTTCTCTTGATTGATAAACCCTCCATTAATCGATCACTTCCTATAGATCGATATATGATTTTCTATAAACCTGTCATATAGTTCTTTATACCCATGACTCGTATAGTCGTTTCCATTCAGTATCTTGAGGAGATTTAATGCAAGATCTTCCTTTTTTGAATAAACAGTGTCTATCATCTCGTTCACACATCCCACATCCGTACTCACAACGGGAACACCCTGGTTTAATGCTTCAAGTACCACAAGTGGCATTCCTTCAGAATCAGAAGTAAGCAGGAACACATCAAAATCAGCCATGAGTTCCACAGCATCCTTTCTGAATGGAAGAAAGTGCACTTTCTTTGCTACATCTGGGTGTTCGTCGAGCCATTTTTGGACGAGTTTTCCATAACTATCATCAACAATGCTTCCGCCGATCCATACGAAGACAACGTCGTCTCTTTCTTCAAGGACCAGTTTGGCTATTTCGAGAAACCTGAGAGGATTTTTTTGGGGATCGAGTCTTGCCACGTTTCCTACTATTTTTATGTTTTCTAGTATGCCGAGTTCTTTTCTCAGTTTTCCTCTAGCTGCAGGTGGTTGAGGGATCAAAGCGTTTGGAATTACAACGTACTGTGAATCTTTTCCTATCTTCCACTTCTTTGCTTTTAAAAGATCTCTATGACACAACAAAACGATCTTATCACAAAACTTTGCGGCGAACCTTTCAGCAAGGATAAGGAGTTTTCTTTTTAAACCTTTATACTGCTCTATCCCCCACCATCCGTGAACCGTGTAAATCACATTTTTAACTCCGGTTCTTTTTGCGGCTATTCTTCCCAAAAAACCGGCTTTCGAAGAGTGACAGTGAACAACATCGTATTTTCCATCTTTTATGAGTTTTTTTATTTGAAAATAAGCCCTCAGATCCTTAACTGGAGAAATCTCTCTTACAAGATCAGGAATGACATGTACTTTCACATTTATTTTTTTCAATTCTTCTATCAATTGACCGCTCTCTGGGCCACAGGCAACTTCAATTTCGAACTGAGTTGAGTAGTTCTCTTTAAGACCATAGACAATGGTGTAGAGAACCTTTTGACCTCCTGCCCAGTCTGAGCGTGTGATCAAGTGCAAGATTTTTGTTTTATCTCTCACTTCGCCCCTCTCCTCCATAGCACAGCCTCCAGTGTTTGAAGAATTATTCTCATATCCAGAAAGATGTTTCTGTTCTTCACGTACCAGAGGTCGTAGCTGAGTTTCTTTTTGACTTCATCCAAATTGGAAGAGTACTTGTACATGAGTTGTGCCCAGCCGGTGATACCGGGTTTCACTTTATGTCTCAACTGGTAAAAAGGAATCTGTTTTTCGAATATTTTAACAAATTCCACTTGCTCCGGTCTCGGACCCACCACACTCATATCACCTTTGAGGACATTCACAAATTGGAGCACTTCATCAACTCTGAAGGGTCTGATGAATTTTCCAACCTTCAGTATTCTGTCTTTTTCCTGATCAGCGAATTTTGGTGAGCCTTTTTTCTCTTTTCTCATGCTTCGAAATTTTATCATCGTGAAGATCTTCCCGTCTTTCCCCACCCTCTCTTGCTTGAAGACCACCGGCAGTCCATCTTCCAGGCATATTATTATAGCAACTATCAGCATGATCGGCGAGAAGACGGCGAGTGCGACAAGCGAGACAACAACATCGAGAATTCTCTTTGCGGGTGAGTCGCCTTTCACGTTGCTGAACGCGACTTCGTAGTACTCTCTGAACTTTTCCATGACCACGAGGGGAATTCTCTTGAGGGTCTTTTCCACCAGGTTTGGAAGGTATTCCAGATTCTCGACGTGGACTTTCTCTAATATATGTTCGAACTGGGGATCTGCGAGGAGAACGGCGTCGTAGAGTTTTTGCTTTGCTTTCACCGTCTCGACGGAAGGATTGATGTACTCAATGAATCTGTATCTTCCAAGGGATTTTTCCTCGATCTCTTTCAGAACGGGTTCTATCTCTTCTCTTCTTCCCAGAACGAGATATCTCTTCACGGGCAGTTTCTCTTTGATAAGTCTGTGCACCAGAACGTTTAAAACGGGAACCCCTGCCGAGGAGAACAGGAAGTTCTCGAAGAAATGGTATCTGTTTATTTTGTTTTCAAACAAGGGGTAGAACATCAAAACGATGATAAAACCAGCTATCGTTCCCACTACGGTTCTTATCAGCTGTTCGTTGTAACTTTGAAGGCTTTCCGCGTCGTATAGCCTGAAGGCAAAAAAAGAGAGGGTCAAACTTGTGGCGAACAGAAGCGCTGAGAGCCAGTTAAAAAAGAGGAGGTTGAATGAGAAAACCATCAGGAAATCTATGAGGATTAATCCGTTCAATCTGCCTCCTCCTCAACACTGTTTTTAGAAACACCTGTACACTCCTATGCACTTTTCCGCGTACGATGGATCTGTCGCGTACCCATGTCTTTGAAGAAGCCTGAAGTATTTCTCTGGCTCTTTTCTACACTCCCAGGCCTTATTATAACACTCTTTTATAAGAATCAGGTAGGCGATCATACTGTTTTCTGGACTGACAAAAGTTTGAAACATATCGATCGTTTTCACTCCATCGAATTCTTTTGTTTCTGCTTCGATTCCTCCTTCGAGCCAGGAAAATTTCTTTATACCAAAAAGGTTGTTTCCCACCGTGTGTCTTCCCCAGCCAGTTTCGAGGGCGGACTGGGCAAGGAGTATCTTCGGATCCATCCCGGTGAGCTTTCCGAGAAGAAAGGCCGTCTCGCCGAATCTTTCGAGAAACTCTTTCTTCATTTTATCACCTCCAGAAGAGAGAAAGCGGGGATGACCCCGCTTTTGTTCAACGATCTTTCTCTTCGAAGTCTTCCAGCCTGCATCGAGATTTGTACTCTGTTTTCAGAATGTCGAACGGAGCGTCGCTGCATCCCGGGAGAGGGATCCCCTGAATGAGGTCGATCACTTTTCTGTTTATGGTGGATTTCAAATGAGCGGAGAAGCTTCCTTTGTCCTTGTTCCATGTTTTACGAGCATAGCAGAAGATAGAGCATATCGCCTGGTAGAGATCTTCGAAGGAAGAAATCTTTTCCCTGAACTTTTCGAAAAAGAATCCTGCTTTCTTTCTTATCTCGTTCTGGTATCTTTCGTAGAGTTCATCGATGGTGAGTTCTTCGTCTTTCAGTTTCTTCGTATTTCTCTTAGGCATTGTTCCACACCCGATCGTTGAAGAAGTCCACCACGAAGTCTATGGCGTAGTCTAAGATGTGATCCAGGATATCGTCGTCGAAGGGAAGGTCGATTCCGAAGCTGTCGAAAAGGCCGAAGACGATCTCTTTCACTTCCTCCTTCTTGGACTCACCGTCCCCCGGCCTTTCGACCAGGGAGACGGCGAGCGGGAGGACGTCCTTGAGAAATGGAAGTATTGTCATCATACAGACGCCCTCCCTTCGTCACTGGATGAGATCGAAGAATTCGTTGGAGTTGGTTTCAACTATCACTGCTCTGTCGATCGTGTAGCCTTCCAGGACTTTTGAGTCCAGAAGCGTCTGCATGGCTGCCTGAACCTGATCAGCTGTGAGACCGTCAGCTGGACTGTTCACTATGATTCTCCTTCTCTTTCCCTCTGCCTCGTTGTAGAAATCCATGTACAATCTCTTCATGCCGCTTCACCTCCTCATATGGTTTCGTACGTGACGAGCTGGGCGGAAACGTAGGTGTAGCTCGAGAGAGAATCGAGGGCGTTCACCGCGTTCGCAAGATCCTGTGCTGTCGCATTTGGACTGACGGAGATGGTCTGTCTTCTCGTCACAGGGTTTCCGTTTTCGTCCACTTCACCTGTTGCCCACACGATCCTGAGGGCCTTTTCCATGATAACACCTCCTGTGAATTTTTTGGTGGGCTGCGCAGCCCCTCCAATAAATAAGTCCTGACAGGGATGTTAAATCACATATAAAATTTTGTATATTCAACATATTAGTGAATAAAAATCGCTAAGCGAATTATTTCTGGTTCGGTCTTTTTTCAGACGTAAGGTATAATCTTCAACAGAAAAAACGAAGAGGAGGGTTCGGCATGAAAAGAGTGCTGATCTTTCTGTTTCTCTTAGCTGCGGTGTTTTCTCTATCTTACACCATAAGAAAGGGAGACGTTCTGAGAGTAGAAGTGGTGGGATACCCGGACCTGACGAGAAATTGCGCGGTGGACATAGAAGGAGCGATCACTTTTCCGTACGTGGGACGTGTGAAGGTGGAAGGCCTCAGTGTGGACCAGGTGACAGAGTTTCTCAAAGAGAGGCTCTCCAAGAGTTTTTCTGAACCTGAGGTGATCGTGTCTCTTCAGCAGATTGCTCCAAGGAACGTCTACGTCTCCGGTGTTGTGAACAGAGTGGTGAACATGGGAATAGAAGATCTCAGCGTTTCCGAGCTTCTCTCTCTTCTTTCTGTGGATCTTTCCTCCGTTGATCTTTCGAAGGTGAAGGTTTTGAGAGATGGAAGGGTCTTTGAACTGGATCTCTCTTCGCTTCTCTGGGGTGAGGCTCCCGAGAAAGACGTGGTGCTCCAGGAAAACGATCAGGTGATACTCCCGGAAAAGAGCTACACGGAGTTCGTGAAGGTCGTTGGAGCCGTGGCAAAGCCGGGCATCTATCCCTACAGAAAGGAGATGACTCTGCTCGACGCCATCGCGGAAGCGGGCGGCACCACGCAGGAGAGCTCAGGAAAGATAATCGTCCTCTCGAAAGACAAAACGGTTGAGATATCAGAGAAGGATCTCTATCAAAAGAACCTCCTTTTGAAACCAGGAGACACGGTCCACGTTCAAAAAATCGACGAAAGGTTCGCCTACGTTGTGGGAGCGGTGGCAAGACCCGGAATGTACACCTTCTCCAGAGAAGAGTCTCTCACGCTCAAGAACCTCGTGGCGAAGGCCGGCGGGATCTCTGTTGAGAACAGATATGTAGAGAAGGTTCTGATCACAAGAGATGGAAAGACCACAGAGTACACACCGGAAGTGCTGGACGAGAACGTTCAGCTGAATGTCGGAGATGTCGTTGAGATAAAGAAGTACGAAGAGACAAGAGTATATGTATCAGGATACGTGACACGACCCGGTGTTTACGAGATCTCCCCGAAGGAATCGGTGACCCTGGAAAAGCTCCTCTCGATGGCAGGAGGGTTCAGAGGAAGTGTTGAAGAAATCGATTCGATCGTCATCACAAGAGACGGAAGCGTTGTGGAGATCTCACCAGACAAGCTGGACTTTCCTGTGAAACCCGGCGACATAGTGAACGTGAAGGAGTTCATCCCGAAGAAGGCTTACATCCTCGGGTACGTGAGAAGTCCCGGGCTCTACGCCTTTGGAAAGAGCGAAGCGTTCACGCTGAGAAACCTCATAGCGAAGGCCGGTGGGTTCATCGATGAAAGCCAGGTTGTCTCCGTGAAACTGTCTGGAAAGGAATACTCCCCGGAGGAGATAGTGGAAAAAGACATTCCCCTCGAAGACGGTGTGTTTGTCTACGTGGAGAAGTACACGGACAGGTTCGTTTACATAGTGGGAGACAACGCTGTCAGGAACGGAAGGATGAGCTTTGCTAAGGACGAACCGTTCACACTCTCGACGGCACTGAAGAAGTACGGGGTCGAGGATTTCTCTCTTGTGAAAAGCCTTTCACTCTTGAGAGACGGTGAAGAAAAGAGCTTCGATCCAGAGAAGATATTGACGGAGGATGTTCCTCTCAGGACCGGTGACACGATTCTTGTGAAGACGATACAGACGAAGAGGGTCTATTTCACCGGAGACGTGTACGGATACGTCGATTTTGCGAAAGACGAAGACATCACACTCGAGAAAGCCCTCGCGAGGTTCGGAAAAATACAGAAGAAGTACATAGCGGGATTGAAAGTTCACTCAAACGGAAAGGTGCAGGAGCTGGCGGAAATTACCGATCTTCCACTCGAAGACGGCGCAGTTGTCGAGGTGGATGTGAAAGAAGCCGTCAGAGTGTACGTGGACGGCTTTGTGAAAGTACCTCAGATGGTTGTCTTCGAGCCCGATGAGTCGGCTCTCTTAGACAGAGCCATTGTGAAGGCGGGAGGGTACAAAGAAGACGCTCTCTTCGAAGCGGGCAATGTGGTCGTTCTGAGAAACGGCAGTGAGATCACCGTTTCTCAAAACCAGCTCAGCTTTTTCGAGCTGAAGGACGGCGACCTTGTGTACGTGAAATACACCGAAAGACCTCACGTTTACGTCTTCGGAGAAGGCATCACGAACACGCTCGTGACCTTCAAAGACGAGGAAACACCAACGCTCAGGAACGTCCTGGGCAAGGTGGGCGGTATAAAGAGCACGGGATCGAGCAGAATCGTTGTTGTGAGTCCAGACGGAGAAAAGAAAGAAGTGGATTATGAAGACGTGATCAACACGGGTGGGCCTGTTCTTGAGAGCGGAAGCGTGGTCTTCGTGCCTCTTGAGACGGAGAACTTCGCCTACGTTGTGGGAGAAGTCGCTCGACCGGGAGCGTACGAGCTCAAAGGAGACGTGACACTTCTGAAGCTCATAACACAGGCCGGTGGTCTGAGCAACTGGGCCCTGAAGACGAAGGTGATCCTGAGAAGAGGGGAGAATGAGACAACCTACGACTTCACGAACATAGACGAGGTGCAGAAGGTGAAGATAGAGCCGGGAGACGTGGTGTACGTACCACCCGTTGAGACGAACTACGTGTACGTGCTCGGTAACGTGAGGACACCGGGTATCGTGAAGGTGGACAGGTACTCTACGGTGTTCGATGTGGTGATGAGGGCCGGTGGGTTCACGGACAGAGCCGCCACAAGCAGGATATTCCTCTTCAAAGGAGGACCTCAGGGAGAGGTCACCGTCTGCGATCTCTCAGGAGTTCTTTCTGGAAAGGGTGGAGGTGTAAATCCGAACGTCGCACCGGGTGATGTGGTCTTCGTTCCCGACAATCCTCTCATACAGGTTACAGAAGCGCTCTCCATAGTGAACACCGTGATAAACACGATCAGCAACGTCAGAGACTTCATGGGGTGGTAATGTGAGGAAATTGGTTTCAATTTTGATAGCTCTGCCGGTTCTAATCTTCGCGGGCACGAACGTTTCTCTGGATCTGTCTTATGAGAACGGCTTCAAATGGACAGGAGAGCTGTCCGGGAGTGTGTGGCTCGACGAGGACTGGCAGTTCAACTGCAGAGCCGGTGTGGGCAAGGGCTTTGGGATAGTTCACACCGGTATCATCGATGAACTCAAAAAGTTTGTTGAGTTCTACTACATCCCGGAGGCGAACCTTTCTGGTAAGGTAGGCCCTTTCGAGCTGAAAGCGGGGATTCTGAACGAGGAGAGGGGACCCGGGATCGACAAACTCTTTCTGGACAACAACTCCCGTTTTTACGGCTTTCCCGGGTTTTCTCTGAAGTACACCCAAAACAACTGGCACGTTGAATCTCTCTGGCTTCGTATAAACGACGAAAAGAGCTTCAACTACAGAACGGTGGTGTTCGACCTCGGGCTCTTGAAGATCGCCTACGAGGACGCCGTGGTTTATCTGAACGAGGTGTTCAATCCTTACTACTTCTTTGTTCCCATTCCAACGATCGCTGTACAGGAGATCTGGCAGTACCAAGAGGGGGCTCCCTGGAGGGATCCTTCAGAGAACGCGAACGCCCTCATGGGTGGATGGGTCGAGTGGAACTTCGGTGCGGGAAGGGTCTATTTCGAGGCGCTGATAGACGACATGAGCCTGAACAGACTCCTTGGGACGGGAGGATACCTGAACCCGGACAAGATAGCGCTTCTCCTTGGCGGTGAGTACAGAACGGGTCCCTGGAAGTTCTACGGGGAGGTCTCCGGTGCGAGCGCGTACACCTTCGAGAGGACAAATTCAAACTTTCCCTACGAGTACACGTACTTTTCCGAAGGAGCTATCGAAGACAGGATGATCGGATACAAATACGGCGAAAATTCCTTCTCTTTGAAGCTCGGTGCCGAACGCTTCCTTGGCTGGTGTTCTCTCGGTGTTATGTACCACTACCTCGTCTATGGAGACAGAACACCGGAGGAGCCCTGGCACGGTGAGGAGATACCGCCGGACACGAAGTGGCTCATCGGCGACCTCACAAAAGAGCACACGGTGAAGGTGTCTCTGAACACCTTCTTTGGAGAGTACGGAGGAAACGTGGATGTCTGGTGGAACAGTCTCGATGGGCTCGGTCTGGAGGTGAAGTTCGAAGTTGGCTTCTGAAGTGAAGAACATCGTCTTCGATCTTGGAGGGGTCCTGATCGACTGGAGACCGTGTGAGTACCTGATCGAGTCTTTCCCAAAAGAGGTGGCGAGGGTTCTCGAGAAAGAGATCTTCAAGCACGAGGACTGGAAGTTGATGGACAGAGGCGTTCTGCCTGAGAACAAGTTGTGGGAAAAGAAAAAAAAGGAGCTTCCAGAACTCAGAGAGTACGTGGAAAGACTCGAAAGGGAAGTTCCAGAACTTTTGAGACCCATCGAAGAGAACGTGAAATTTCTTCCAGCGCTGAAAAGGACCTTCAAACTCTACGCTCTTTCCAACTACGGGAGGATCTACTTCGAGATGGTGAGAGAAAGGTACGATTTCTTTGAATTCTTCGACGGCATGGTGATTTCCTCTCACGTGGGCTACCTGAAACCTGAGAAAGAGATATACCTCGAGCTGATCAGAAGATACAAGATCGTGCCTGAAGAGAGCCTCTTCATAGACGACACACCGGAAAACGTCGAGGCCGCAAGAGAGATTGGCTTTCGGGCTGTTCGTCTCGAAGAGCCGTCGAGATTGAAAGAGATTCTGATCAGAGAGCTGAACATCGAATTGTGAGGGGATGATCGTGAGAAAGTGGTGGGTTTTCTTTGCTGTGATTGTCTCTTCTGTTTTGTTTTCAGAGCCGTTGATCACAGAGCTCGCACCTCAGATGGTTTACGAGTACGTTCTCGAAGGAAAAGCGCTTCCCGGTGTTCTTCCCATGCCTTCTGGTGAGAGAGAAAATAGAGTTTCTCTTGAAGTCTCACCGTTTTTTTATTTCGGGAATTTTCAGGGAAAGACAAAAACGGGATGGTTCGTCCTCTCTGATCCTCCCTGGGAGAACTTCTACCTGTACGAGAACACTCCTTACTTTTTGAACGTTTCTTTCGAAGGCTTCGTGGGAGAGATTTCGTTTTACACAGAGATCCCCTTCACAAACAACTACAGCGACTTTTATCTGGACCTTCACAGCAACGTTCCGCCAATTTGGAAAGAGCTTTCGAGCGCCGATTCGACTTTTCCGTACACCGCTTACGGTGTTTACGATGGTGAGAATTTTTACGTAGCCGTTGGAAGATCGAAGATCAGATGGGGAAGCTCCGAGTTTCCCGTTGTGATCTCGGATGTGAGCCCTTATTTCAGCCATTTCACGTTCTCGACGAAGGCGCAGATACGGTACACGTTCCACCTGATTTCGATAAATCCCGTTTTGACGACTGAAGAGTGGGAAAAACAGAGCACTCTCAGGCCTGTGAACGCCGATCCCCTCTCTCCGTATACCGAGAAGGTGAAAACCCTGGTGGCCCACAGGCTCGACTTTCACCCCTTTGAGAACTTCAGGTTCGGTGTGGGAGAGCTCACGATGATCGGTGGAAAGTACCCCGATCTTTTCTCCGCGAGCCCCTTCGCGATCTGGCACAACAACTACAACGAGGGCTACACGAATTCTATGGCAGTGCTCGACTTTTCTTACGTTCCTGCGAAGGGCTGGGAGATCCACGGAGAGTTCGCTCTCGACGATCTTGTGGGAACAACTGAGAACGAGTCGAAACCAACGGCCTACGCCTTCAACGTGGGAGCAAGAAAGGTGTTTTCTGTGGGAGACTTGAGGGGTGTTCTGGGTGTCGAGTACGCTCTGGCGACGAAGTTCGTCTACAACACGTTCCTTCCTTACTTGAAGTTCAACAACAGATTTCTCTATCTCACGAACTTTCCTTCCTCCAGAACGATCGTTGACTATCCGGTGGGGTTTGCATTCGGGCCGGACGCGAGGATCTTCAACGCCTCGCTCGATCTGTTCGGAAAAGATCTGAACCTTGGAGTGGACGCTTTCTACCTGGTGAAAGGTCCGAACACGCTGCAGTCGGAGTATCCGAAGGAAGAGGAGGGAGAAACAAAAAAAGTACCCGGTTTGAGAATAAGAGGGAGTGTGAAGAATTTTCTCTTTTCTTTAGAGCTGTTTGAAGGAAGCGCGAGTGTGGGACTCGGCATGAAATGGGAATTCTGAGGGAGGCGAAGAGATGAGGTGGTTTCTTCTTGTAGCAGGTGTGGTAATTCTTGCTGCTGGATGTACGCTGCCTGATTTGACGGGCGGTCTGCAGACCCCCGCTTCTCTTGTGGTGAACACGGGAGGAAAACACGTTGCGGGAAGGTACGCGCTGATCGATGTTCAGGTGCTCGATAAGAGTGGAAATCCTGTTTCTGACGTGACGGTGGAACTCTACAGGAAGATTAAAGATTCCAATGGTTATTACTACGTGAAAGAAGATGAAGCGGAAACGAATTCCTCCGGATGGGCTGAACTTTCGTTCTTTTCTCCGAAAGAAGGTAAGTACGATCTTTACGTTCAGGTGAAGGGAAATCCTTTCATCATGGAGAGCTTTTCCCTCGATTTCACCTCTCCTGAATGGCTCTTTGTGGTGTGGATGTGCGGAGACAACAATCTGTGGGGATACGGTGATCAAGACCTTGAAGAGATGGAGAACACCAACAAAAGCGTCTCTGTGGTGGTGTTTTACGATGGAGGAGGTACGAGCGATGGAATTCTGGTTCTCGACGATGATGGTAACTGGAAGGCGATCATGGGAATAACGGGGGTAGACTTCAACAGCGGTTCTTACGAAGATCTCGAGTACTGGTTGAAATATGTCTTTGAAAACTTCTCTTCAACCTACAGAGCTCTGATCATGTGGGATCACGGAAGCGCGTGGATATACGATTCGATATATGCTTCTTCGAAAGCGATCAGTTTTGATGAGACTTCTGAGAGCGCAATAGCGGTGAGAGATCTGAGAGTGGCGCTTGAAAACGTGATCAACGGCGCTCTTGACGGACAGAAGCTCGACATTCTCGGGTTCGATGCGTGCCTTATGGGTTCTCTGGAGGTGATATACGAACTCAGAAACACGGCTCATTACATTGTGGCTTCCAGTTTCAACGAACCAGCGGATGGATGGAATTACAGTTTCTTGGATGAGATAACTCCCGATAGTACACAGTTCAGTGTGGCAGAGATGATTGTTGACAGTTACAGGGATTACTATTCTTCTCCCGCTTACGATTCTTACCGTCAAGATGGACTGAGTCTTGCGGTGTACGACACTTCACAAGTGGAGAAGTTTGTTTATGATTTAGATTCATTCACTTATGATCTGAAAGCAGACCTAAACAAAGTTAATTCGATCTACATCGACGTCGTGAAGAGTTACGTTGTTGATTATTACAATGGTAAAAAAACTGTTCTTGTTGATCTTGGGGATCTTATAGATAAGTGGGGGACAAAACTCTCTATAGTTCCTGATCTATCCTCGTTTGTTGTTTATTCCTACGGTAAAAAAGGTGATCAAGAACTCTCCACTCCTGTCAGTATCTTTATGCCTGAGAATCTAGATATTTATCAAACTTATAAGAATGACTACATGACTCTCTCCTTCCCCAGCGACACACTGTGGGATGAGTTTTTAGAATACTGGCTATCGCAACTGTGAGAAAAACAAAAGGAGGGGATTCCCCTCCTCATTTTTCTTCCACGTACGCTGAGTTTCTCTTCGTCAGACCGTTCAGAATGAAGCCGTCTATCTTCTTCAGAGAGTGAAGCATCTTCAAATCCTCCGAGTAGGTGTGTTCGAGCCTGATCACGATGTAGACAGTATCGCTTTTTTCAGCTACCGGAAGGAACTCTGGTGTTCTCTTCAGCGAGGGCGCATCGATGATGATTCTGTCGTAGCTATGTTTGAGATTCTCTAAGATCTCTGGATCTTTCAAAAGTTCGAACACGTCTCTTTTGTCGAAAGAGCCTTCCACATTTTCCTCGGTGAAGAGAAGCACTCTCTCTTTCTTCGAAGCAAGATTTGCCATGTGTTTTGCGATTGTGCTCACTCCCGCTCCGTCTTCAAGTGAAGTGATGAAGGTAACTTTTCCTGATTTCACGGCGGGAATTCCCAGGGCTTTTTCTATCACCTGTTCACTCTGTGTTAGTGGAACTCTTGCGATGATTTTTTCCAGGCCAAGGAGATACTCTGCTTCGCTTTCAGACTTGATCCTTCTGTCGGAGAACTCTGCGAAGAAAACAGCGAGGATACCAAGGAATATCCCCAGAACACCTCCAATTGCAAGGGTGAGTTTTTTGTTCGGCTTCGAGGGTGAAAGAGGAGGAACAGCCCAGTCTATGACGTTAACGTTGGCCGTGATCGCCGCTTCAGAGATGAGAGACTCGTACTTTGCCTGAAGCAATGTGGTATAGATCGTTTCTTTCACTTTGTAGTCTCTTTCAAGTTCTATCAGTTTCTGTTCGAGTTCGGGAAGTTTTGAGAGTTCTTTTTCGAGGTCTCCGTAAAGCTTTTTGAAAGCTTCGTACTGTGTCTGGTAGAGGATTTTTTCGGATTCTGCCTTTATGAGACTGCTGAGTGCTTCTCCGTAGATGGTGTAGCCTGTTTTCTTTACCTGGGATGTGAGGAGTCTTTCGAGTTCCACTTTGAGCTGTTTCTGGGTTTCTTCGAATTCCGCTTTTTTCTGTACCACTGCAGGGTTTGATTCAGTATAGCGCTCCATGAGCCCAGCGAGTTCTATTTGAATGTTGATCAGCCTGTTTTTGAGCTGGGAAATGATCGGGTCGAACGTGATGCTGTCTCTGAGCTGTTCTATCTCAATATCGAGGTCTTTGAGTTCATTTGAGAAGAATTCAGCCTGTTTCTGAGCTGCTTCCATGGCGATTTGAGATTCTTCCATTTTTTGAAGAAGAGAAGCATAATGTTCTATAAGCGTTTGATATTGGACTTCAACAGAATAGATTTTGTTCTGTTCTTTGAAGACCTTGAGTCTATTCTCCGCTTCTTTGAGTTCCTGCTCCACCTTCGGGATCTGTTCTTCGAGAAATTCTTTTTTCGCTCTGAACTGGGTTTTGGCGATGCTCTCGCTGATCTTGACGTAGTTTTCTACGATCTTGTTCACCACCTCGGCGGCGAGTTTTGGATCCTGCCAGGTGAATTTAACTTCCAGTATGTTTGAATTTTTCACAGATTCGACGGTTATGAGCTTTTTCACCATGTAGCTGTAGAGAGAGAGTTTCAAATCGTTTTCTGTGAGACCGTTTTCCATAGCTTTTTTTATATCTTTCTCGTCGAGGAGTTTGTGAACGAGATCGAGATCGTCTATCACAGCTATGATGTTTCTTCGAGAGAGTATGATCTGTACCTCGTCTTCGAGACTTCCTCCACCTTCGAGAAAACTGGATAGACCACCAAGAAGACTTTCAATGGAAAGTCCAAGGCTCATACCCTTCTGTGTAGGGACCTTCACTTTCGCGGAGGCTTCGTACTGGGGTGTCGCAAGGAAAAGATAGATCCCTGTCACAAAGACCGTCAGAACAAGAACGAGCCAGAAAAGTTTGGACCTTCTCTTGAACATCAAAAAGATGTCACCGAGTGTTAGTTCTCTTTCTTCCACGTCTTTCCCTCCTTGGTTTGTTCTGTTTATATTCTATCAAAGGTGATGGGAGTTCCACGGCGGTGCTTTTCTGCAAGCTCGAGGATCTTCTTCACTCTCTCTACTTTTTCTGGGTTCTCACCTTTCAGGCTCTCTCCTCTGTCAATCTTCATTAATATGCGGTCGAGTTCCATGTAGCTCATGCCGAAGGCCATCTCGTCTGTGACACCGGGAATGAGATCTGGAGATGGCGGCTTCCTCTGAATCTTCTCCGGAACGTTCAGCTCTTTTGCGAGTTCAAAAACCTGTGTCTTGTACAAGTGAATGATGGGCTCTATGTCGACCGCCTCGTCACCCCACTTCACGTAAAGTCCTGTCAGATACTCCGTTCTGTTTGTTGTTCCTATAACGGCGTATCCTCTTTTTTCTGCCTCGAAGTAGAGAAGGCACATTCTAACTCTATGCTTTACTCTGTAGTAGACAAGTCCCTTCAGAAATTCGTCGGGGCCGGAGTTTCTAAGATCGTCCAGGAAAGGATCCTTTGAAAGAGAGTTCCACTTGTTGAGGACGTATCTTTTCACGATCGAGTCTGGGAGGAAAAGTCTTGGAGGAAAGAGTCTGTAAACACCGATTTTTCTCAAGATGGGAGTGATGGATCTCACTCTGTACTCCACATTCAGGCTTTCGCAGAGTTCAATGGCGTCTTTCACCGAGTCTTTCGAAGAGTCGCGCTCGGGTAGGATAAGTGCAAAGACATTGTCTTTTCTGAGTGCCTGAACACACAACGAGAGAACAACGGCGGAATCGATTCCACCGCTCACACCGATGACCGCTCCTTTGTAGTTGTACTCTTCTATCTTTTCTTTTATGAAACTGATGAGACTTTCTTTCATTGTGGTCACCCTATGGGATTTTAACATGTAGAATTATATAGAATTATGTAGGGAAGAGGATTTACATGGCAGTTTTGATTATCATAAATTGTTTTTATCAAGGAACCTTCTGAAAATGTCACACGAGATCCAGGAACTCATGGGAAAAATTGAGAGCAATGCTATAAAAATGTTCAAAAAATGGAAGAAGAGCAAGAGAAAACACCAGAGAAGAGTTCTTGAAGCAGATTTGAAAAGAGAATACGAAGTGAAGTCTCAGGAGTGGAAGATGAAAGAGGAGAAAAGGATTAGAAAGGATGCCATTGACAAAAGTAAAAGTGTGATAATGGGTCCGATCCCAGAGCACCTGATACCTTTCTTCCCGGAATTCAGATACAATCCAAAAGATACAAGATTTACAAGATTTATAGGAACCCCAGAAGATTTTGTGGTCTTCGGTGGTCTGAGTGAAGGAAACGTTAAGAAGATAGTGTTCGTGGAAGTTAAAACGGGAAAAACAGGGAATCTAACCACCAGAGAAAGACAGGTGAGAGATATGGTGGAGAGGAAAGGGGAATGATCCCATGTTCATCGGCTTTGGATACGACAGACATCCGCTCGTTGAGGGAAGAAAGCTGGTCTTTGTCGGGGTGGAGATAGAGTCTTCTGTGGGAAGTCTTGGGCATTCCGACGGAGATGTTCTCTCACACGCGATCATAGACGCCCTGCTTGGAGCCGTTGGTCTTAGCGACATAGGAACGTGGTTCCCGGAGACAGAAGAGTACAGAAACGCGAACAGTCTTGAGCTTCTGAAAGAAACGGTGAAGATGTTGGAGGAAAAGGGATTCAGTGTGGTCAATGTGGATGCAACGGTTGTGACCTCCATTGTGAAACTTTTCCCCTACAGGGAAAGGATCGTGGAAAATCTCAAGAGTGCACTTAAAACATCCCGTGTGAACGTGAAGTTCAAGAGCGGAAACACGTTGGGGTTCGAAGGGGAGGGTAGAGGCATTTCAGCTTATGCGGTGTGTCTTGTGGAGAAGAAAAAATGTACGAAGAGTACATAAGGGCCTGGGTAGAGAGAAAAAAGAAATGAAGAAGAAAAGATGAAATTACTAGCTCAGAAGATTCTCAAAGAGGCAAAAAGGGTCGCAGAAGTGTTGAGGGAAAGGTACGGTGTGAGGAGAGTAGTTCTTTTTGATTCACTCGCAAAGTACCTGAGAAGAACAGGTAAGTTCACAGAAAGGGCCGACATCGATCTTGCGGTGGAAGGGCTTCTGAAAGAGAAGTACTTCAAAGTGCTCTCTGAGATCAACAGGCTTTCCGAGTTCGAGATAGATCTGAGCGATCTTGAAGGATGTCCTGAATTTCTCAAAAGATTGATTGAAAGAGAGGGGATAGAGATTGAAGAAAGAACAGATCCTCTCACTGATAACGGAGATACCTTGATGTGGTTGTGAAAGAAATAGAAGAGAAGAGTCTGATAAAGAGCCGGACCTGTTCATTTTGAGAGCGCTCGACAGCCTTTTTCACGATTTTTACACGATCATAGAAGATATTTTCGAACTGATATCTTATGAGATGAACGGAGTGAGGTAGGACAGTTACGACTGGTACAAGAGACTGCTGAATTGAGATCCCGGAAGTTCGTCCCGCTGTGATTTCAAAAGAACTCAGGGAAACTCTTGATGAATATCTGAGATTCAAACATGTTTTCAGGGACGTGTACGGTTATCTTCTAGAATGGACGAGAATGAAACCCCTTTTGGAAAGAGCGTGGACTGTTTATGAACGTTTCAGAAAGGAGATAGGGAAATTCAAAGATTTTCTTAAAGAGCTTGCAGAAAAAATGTGAATCAAGGTGCCCTTCCTGTGGGAGATCTTCTCCCATTGAGCACGTCCTGAGCGATTTTCAGAAGCCACTCCTCATTCGAGAAAACAAGCACCCCACCGCTCCACGGATCGTTCACACTGATTTTTCTGATATTTCTGTCCAGAAGAACGATGGAATTTTCCAGCACTTCTCTTCTGAGAGATTCGTAGTCTATCTCCTTTTCATAGCTCCAGGAGAATTTCAAGGGTTTTCCAACAAGAACGTTCCCCTTCGTGTCGATAACGAGTGTCGTTGTGTAGCCGAGTCTTTTCAGTTGTTCGTACTTTTCCGCGCTTTCCACCATCACAGGATAGGTGGCCTTTCTTGTTATAAGAGCAGCGATCACCTGATCGTTCACTTCTCCTGTCGCATTGAACACGGGCACAACTCCTGCTATTGAGAGTCCCTCTGCAAGAAGAGAAAGAACCTGAGCGGTAATGTATGGGGAGGTGGAAACTTTCGAGAGGGGGTCAGGGTCCGTTCTTCTCAGAACGTCGAAACTTCCAAAGATGTAGTAAGAACCCCCCTTTTCTTTTAGGATCTTCCCCACGGCGATTCCTACGTCCTTTGAGAAGTTCAGGTTCCCGGAACTTCCAAGACAAAGAAGGGAGACGTCCTTCAGAACGTTTTGAAGGGGAACGTTCAACGCCACAGAACCGCTGGCGCTTTCTGGAATTTCATCCATCAAGACAATCTGTGGAAATGAGCTCAAGAACGTAAGACACACCAGAATCGTTGTTAGTGAGCGTGACAACGTCCGCCGCCTCCTTCACTTTGTCGATGGCGTTACCCATAGCCACGCGCAGACCCGCTTCCTCGAACATGAACAGGTCGTTCTCGTTGTCACCAAAGACGACGATCTCTTCTTTCTTCCAGCCCATTCTCTCTCTGAGAAATCTCAGTGCCTTTCCCTTGTCCACGTTCTCTGGAACAATCTCTAAGTACGTCGGAAATGACTTGAAGACTTTCACCACATCGTTGAACTTCTCTGAAAGGATCTTCTTCAGTTCGTCGAGCCTTTCTGGGGTATCAATGAGAAGGATCTTGGTCGTTCCTACCTTCGAGACGAGTTCCAGAAGGTTCGGTTCAACGCGGTATTCCACACTCGAGTGTTTCGCGTAGCCCCTTATCTCTTCGTTGTCTCTCTCGGAATACAACACATCGTCGATGTATGCCTGCCAGTGAACGTTGAAAGGTTTTATGTATTCCACGATGTCTTTTGCGACTTCGGGTGAAATTTTTTCGTTCAAAATCACACCTTCTTCTGGAATGTACACCATCGCGCCGTTGTATGCGATTGTGGGAAAAGTCCTGCCGAAGTACTTTTTCTCCACGTTCAACGTCGAGACGAGCATCCTGCCGCTTGCAAAAACGACGTGGCACTTTCTCGAGAGCCTTTCGATCACTTTTCTGTCCTTTTCTGATATCTCCAGGTTGTCGTTGAGGAGCGTTCCGTCCAGGTCAAAAACGAACACCCTGTACAAAGTATCCCCTCCAGATCCTGTTGAACTCTTCTACGAAAGATTCTACGTACTCTCTGTTACTCGTTTTGAACACAACCTCCACGTTTTTGTGAAAACCACTCTCCGTGAAGTTTGCAGAGCCCGTGATCAGAGTTTTTCCATCGACGACAAGAAACTTGTGGTGCATCAAGGGTTCTCTCACCTCGAGAACGTGAAAGGTTCCAAGTGGAAGTTCTCTGAGCCTTGAAGACTCGAACCATTCGTCCGTGATGATGTACACCTCCACACCCTGAGATGAGAGGAATTTCAGCGTGGCAAAGACGTCTTCATCTGTGAAAGCGTAGCTGCAGAGAAGAACGTACCTTTTCGCTTTCCAGAGCGAATCCAAGACGATCTCTTCGACATCCACCGCGGGAATCAAAAAGAACTCACCTTCTTCGGTCTTGAGCCGAACCTGTGGCCTTTTCCCGTGAACGAGCCAGTCGTAAATTCCCTCGAAAAAGTCCGCTATCTCTCTGGAGTGAAAGACGATGAGGTTGTTCAGATGTTCTTCTAAGCTGGAGCGGTTGAAGTTCGCAGAACCGAAGATCACCGTTTCGTGGTCGAGAACGATGAATTTCGAGTGAAGAAGACCCTCTGAAACGTGAACGAAAGCACCCTGAACGGGCACCTCGGAAGCCATTTTCGCAGTTTTCAATCCGAGATACTCCGGGTCGATCGAGTAGGCAACGATCGTGATGTCGCTTGCAGAGTTCAGGTGTGAGAGAACCAGCTGTGAAAGATCGTTCAACGTGCTGAAATAGACCCGCGAGAAAATTATCTCATTTATCAGTAGAAACAGGAGAAGGAGTTTCTTCAACCCATACCACCTTTCCGTAGAGCGGACCGGCCGTGATCTTTTCGATCTTCACGTCGGCGAATCGGCCGATCATCCACTCCTCACCCTCGAAGGCGATGATCTTGTTTCTGATGTCCCTGCCGTAGAAGAGGCCGTTCTTTGCCTGAGCCTCCACGATGACGCGCACCGTCTTTCCCTTGTAGCGCTCGTTCAGTTTCCTGTTGATCCTCTTTTGGAGGTTCATGAGAAACTGCATGCGCCTCACTTTCTCTTCGTAGGGCACGTCGTCTTTGTAGTACTTCCAGGCCATCGTGCCTTCGCGTGGAGAATAGATTGCGAGGTTGAGGCGTTCGAACTGCGCCTTCTCCACAAGATCGATCGTCTCCATGAAGTCTTCTTCCGTCTCCGTTGGAAAACCGACGATGATGTCGCTGCTTATGGCAACGTCCGGCACCTTCGATCTGATCCTCTCAAGAAGGGCGAGGTACTCTTCCTTCGTGTAACTTCTGTTCATGAGCTTCAGTATCCTGTTGCTTCCGGACTGCACGGGGAGGTGGACGGACTTTGCCACCTTCGGATTTCTGGCGATCACCTCTATGAGTTCGTCGGAGAAGTCCGTCGGATAGGAAGTGAGAAACCAGATTCTTTCAATTCCCTCTATCTTTGAGGCCTCTTCGAGGAGTTTGGCGAGGGAAGAGCCGTCCTTCAGGTCTTTTCCGTAGGCGTCTACGTTCTGACCGAGGAAGGTCACCTCGCGGTAGCCCTGTTTCGCGAGCTCTCTCACCTCTTCCAGAATATCCTCCATCGGTCTGCTCTTTTCCCTGCCGCGCGTGTACGGAACGATACAGTAGGTGCAGAATCTGTCACAGCCGAATATGATCGTGACCCAGGCGTGATGCTTGCTGGATCTGATACGTGGAAGCTCATGTGTGTACTCGTCGAGATGGTCTTCGAAGAGCGCCACCTTCTCCCCCTGAAGCGCCCTTTTCACTGCTTCTGTCACCTTCGGAACCGCACGGGTTCCAAGAACAAAATCTGCTCCTCTATCCAGGAGTTTTTCTCTTTCCTTTTCGGCGACACAACCCGCAACTCCCACAACGAGCTTTCTTTTCCTTTTGATCTTCAGCATCTGACCGAGCTCGCTGTAGGCCTTCTCCTCAGACTTTCTTCTCACTGCACAGGTGTTTATGATGACCACATCCGCCTCTTCGGGAGCCGAGGCGGGGGTGAACCCTTCCTTCATTAGAAGACCGGCCATCGTTTCCGAGTCGTTCTCGTTCATCTGACAGCCGAAGGTCTTGATGTAAAATCTCATGTTCGACCTCCCAGTTCGTTCAGGCTAATTAGATTATACCAGAAAGGAAAAACCCCGCCGGAGCGGGGTCGATTCACATCAGTCCGAGTTCTTTCTTCACGAAGTTCGGAAGGGCGAAGGACGCGACGTGAACTTCTTCGTTGTAGTACTTCAGCTCTTTGTTGAAGTTTTTCACCTTTTCGGGGTTGAAGTCTTTTATCGGGTCTATTCCCTTGGAGGCGAAGGTGTAGGACCACATGCCGGAGGGATAGGTGGTCATGAATCCAAGGTAAACCTTGGCTATTGGAAAGACCTTGCTGATCCTCTTGTAAGCGAGCTTGAACCATCCGATGTCGTAGAACGGGTCTTCCGTCTCGGCGGAGAAGACTCCGTCTTCCTTGAGGGCATCGTAACAGGCCTGGTAGAACTCTTCGGTGAAGAGGTGCCCACCCTGGCCCGCCGTCGGGTCCGTGGAGTCTATGATGATGACGTCGAACTCGTTCTTGAACTTCCTCACGTATTCGGCACCGTTTGCGATCACGATCTCTGTCCTTGGATCGTCGAAACCGCACGAAGTCTGCTTCAAATACTTCCTTGCGGCTTCTATGACGAGTCCGTCCACTTCGCAGAGAACCGCCTTCTCCACGCTGTCGTGTTTCAGGACTTCTCTGAGCGTTCCGCCGTCTCCACCGCCGATGATGAGCACCTTCTTCGGGTTCGGATGGAGGAACATGGGAACGTGTGCGAGCATTTCGTGGTACATGAACTCGTCCTTTTCCGTGGTCATCGTGATGCCGTCGAGCGAAAAAACCACGCCAAGATCGGGATTCTCGAAGATATCTATCCTCTGAATGTCGCTCTGTCCGGAGTAAATCATGCGGTTTATTCTCATGAAGAGCCCCACGTTGTTTCCCGTGTAGTACTCGAAGTACCACAGGTGCTGTCTCGGCTGGAGTTCTCTTTCGAATTCTTTCAACTTTCACACCTCCTCAAACGGTGACTTTGTGTGGCGAGTCCTCGGGTATTCCTATCTCGTCGTACCTGCCTCTTTCATGCTCCACCACGTGAACTCTCTTTGCCTTCAGCGCTTTTTTCAGATGTTCGAAGGCTTTCCAGGGATCGACATCCTCTCCGCAGGTGAAGAGATCGATAGCAGCGTACCCGTACTCTGGCCAGGTGTGAATGGTTAGGTGGGATTCGGATATCACCACCACACCACTCACCCCATAGGGGAGGAACCTGTGAAACGTTGACGTGACTATTGTTGCTCCACTTTCATAGGCTGCCTGTTTCATTTCCTGTTCTATCAACTGCACGTTGTCGAGAACCTCTTTGTCACATTCGTAAAATTCCGCCACCAGGTGTCTTCCCAGACTCTTCATGTTAATCCCTCCCCTCTGAAATTTTTAGTCAATCATGATCCAGAGTAACACCGCCTTCTTCTTTCCCGGATTCTTCACGTAATGTTTCTTATCCGCTCTGTAGTAGAAACAGTCTCCCTCTTTCAATCTGTAACGTTTGTCGTCAAGGTAAAGATCTATCTTTCCCTGAATCACGAAACCGAACTCTGAACCTTCGTGGTACGATTCTTCTTCTGTCTGCGCACCGGGTTCCAGTGTCACAAGAATCGGATCGATCTCTTTGTCTTCCACACCGCTCATCAGAATCTCACTCTTCACACCCTCTGGCTCGTCGTAGACCGGAACCCTCTCTTCTTTTTTGAACACAACCCTCTCTTCTTCCACGTCGGAGAAAAAGTGCTTCAAATCTGTACCCAGTGCTTCTAAGATCCTTTCAAGAGTATCTATGGATGGAGATGTCTTATCCGATTCGAGCTGTGAAATGAAACTTCTTGAAAGGTCAGTACGCTCCGCGAGTTCTTCTTGTGTGAGCCCTTTTGAGAGCCTTAATTTCCTGAGTTTTTCTCCGATCCTCACAAAGTTCCCAACTCCTTTGTCCACTATAGTTGACAAACTTGTTCAGTATCACAGACATTATTATACCCACCCCCCTTTCGTTGTCAAGGTTAATTTTGTGTTACTTAAGTTACATTAAGGTAACTTATCTTGGAGGAATGATCTAAAAGCAGATCGCAATCTTTTCTCAGTTCAATTAGAACAGCCTCATCGTTTAATGTAACTATTCAAAATCATTACAGTTTATAATTATGTGGTAAAATAAATCCAGGAAATACCATGGAAATAGGGAGGTGCAGAGTATGAGAGAGATGACGAAGAAGTTCCTTGAGGACGCTTTCGCAGGGGAGAGCATGGCGCACATGAAGTATCTGATCTTCGCGGATGAAGCAGAGCAGAGGGGACTGAAGAAACTCGCGAATCTCTTCAGGGCGATCGCGTACGCGGAGTACGTCCACGCGAGGAACCACTACAGAGAACTCGGAAAGATCTACAAAGAGATGGCCGAAAACGTCCAGCAGTGCATCGACGGTGAAACCTTCGAAATCGATGAGATGTACCCGGTTTACAACACCGTCGCACAGTTCCAGGAAGAAAAAGGAGCGGAAAGAAGCACCAAGTTCGCCTGGGAAGCCGAAAAGATCCACGCGGAGATGTACAAAAAGGCCAAAGAACTCGTGGAAAAGGGAGAAGACTACACAGCGGAGAAGATCTACATCTGTCCCGTCTGTGGTCACACCGTTGAAGGAGAGCCACCAGAGAAGTGTCCGGTTTGCGGAGCACCGAAGAGCGCTTACAGGGAATTTTCAATTTAAAGGAGGGATAGCATGAAACTTTCTGATTTCATCAAGACGGAAGATTTCAAGAAGGAAAAGCACGTTCCGGTCATAGAAGCACCCGAGAAGGTGAAAAAAGACGAAAAAGTTCAAATCGTGGTTACCGTGGGAAAGGAGATCCCGCACCCGAACACAACAGAACACCACATCAGGTGGATCAAAGTTTTCTTCCAACCTGATGGTGATCCATACGTTTACGAGGTGGGAAGGTACGAGTTCAACGCGCACGGAGAGTCCGTTCAGGGGCCGAACATCGGCGCTGTTTACACAGAGCCTACTGTCACAACCGTGGTAAAATTGAACAGATCGGGAACGATCATAGCCCTCTCCTACTGCAACATACACGGCCTCTGGGAAAGCAGTCAAAAGATCACTGTTGAAGAGTGAGGTGAGTTCTGTGAAGAAGTACAGGTGCAAACTCTGTGGTTACATCTACGATCCTGAACAAGGAGATCCCGACAGCGGAATCGAACCGGGGACACCCTTCGAGGATCTTCCAGACGACTGGGTCTGTCCGCTCTGTGGAGCTTCGAAGGAGGATTTTGAACCGGTTGAGTGATCTGGAAGTCTTACCGTCAGAGAAAGGGGAGGCTGGCCCTCCCCTTTCTCTTTCCCCACGACCCGGCGGGCTCGGGCGGGATCCGAAAAGAAAATGATAACTCTCGTTATAATAATACCATAAAGTAGATAAACAAACAAAAAATCTGGGGGGAGAAAGATGATCGGATTTCTCACAGACTGGGGCTTGAAGAGTCACTACGTGGGAGTCGCGAAGGCGGTGATCAAGAGGATAAACCCCTCCGCGGAGATCATCGACATCACGCACGAAGTAGAACCTTTCAACGTGAGAAAGGCGAGTCACGTTCTCTACAGAGCCTCCCTCGATTTTCCTCCTTCCACCGTCTTTCTTGTGGTTGTCGACTACGGCGTTGGAACTTCAAGAAAGGCGATCGTGATGAAGACCAAGAACGACCAGTACTTCGTGGCACCCGACAACGGAGTTCTCACGGTTGTAGCTGAAGAATACGGAGTTGCCGAGATCAGAGAGATAGAGAACAGAGAGCTCTTCTACAAGAAGAATCCTTCCTTCACTTTCCACGGAAGGGACATCTTCGCACCGGTTGCCGCCCACCTCGACATGGGACTTCCGCTGGAGAGAGTGGGAGACAGACTGCTCTCGTACGAGGTTCTCAAGATGAGAAAGCCTGTTGTCGAGAACGAGAAAGTCATCGGAGAAGTGGCGATAGTTGACACCTTCGGAAACGTGTCGACGAACATTCCCTTCGATCTCTTTTTGAAGCTCAGTGTGGATTTCGACGACGTGGTGAGAGTGAGAGTGGGAAGAAAAGAGTTCAAAGCGGCTGTCGCGAAGGCCTTCGGAGATGTGGACACGGGAGAACTGCTCGTTCATCCAGACAGCGCAGGTTTCCTCGAAATCGCCGTGAATCTGGGAGACGCGAGTCAGGTGCTTTCGGTTAAAGAAGGAGACGAGATCGAGATATGCAGATGAAACAGGTTCTTCTTGAGGCAAGGCAGGATTTTCTGAGTCTTCTCAAAAGAAGAGGCTGGAAGGAGAAAGACCTGAATATACTGAGAGGAATCTTCCTTGGAGAGCTTTCCAGGGTGGACGTGCCGGCTGACATCTTTGAGCTTGCTATCAAGGAGGCCGTGAAGGGGAACTTGAAGCTTTCTTCGAAACTCCTTGGAGTGAGTGAGATAGACACTCTTGAGATCCTCTTCTGGTACCTGCCGAAGAAGTATCCCCTTCCTTCAGAGAGGCTCAAAAAGAGGCTGAAAGCCAGAAGCGTGAAAGAGTTCATCGAAGAAGCCAACAGACTTAGGGTGAAACTTGGAAAGAAGGATTTCATGGAGCTCTACCTTCATCTCGAAGAAGCGGAAGAAGAGGAAGAAAAAAGAGAGAACACGGATCTTCTGGAGAGAGTTCGAAACCTTTCGATTGAGAAACTATCAGAGAGTGAGATTGAGGAGTTGAGATACTTCTACTCCTTGCTCGATCTTCGAGGAAAGGAATCCGTGAGAACGCTGAACATTCATCCGTACATTCTTTCTGCCATCATCAGAAACCCTTCTGCACCGATCGTCATCGATGGAAGCAACCTGCTCTGGCGTGGAGGGCTCTCTGTCTCTTACATCTACGAGGTGTTTGAGAGGCTCGCTGTTTTCCGGGAGTTCTTCTTTCCCTACAGGATCGTTTTCGACAGGAACGCGGAGTTCGTGCTGCCAGTTCACGAGAGGAAGGGATTCGAAAGGTGGAAAAACTCTCCGAACGTTCTCTTCGAATCTCCAGCGGATGGCCTCATCATCTCCCTTGCAAACACCATGGACGCGGTGGTTCTGAGCGGTGACAGGTTCAGAGATCACGGTCTTCCCAGGAGGGTTAGGGTCCTAACACCGGAGGAGATAGAAAAGGGGTGAGCGAGCTCACCCCAATTTCTTTTCAATGTAGCTGACGATGTCGCCGACCGTTGAGATCTTTTCAAGATCGGCGTCATCCACCTTTACACCGAACTCGCTTTCAAAATCCATCACGAGATCGACAAGGTCGAGGGAATCCGCACCGAGATCGTCTATGAGTTTTGCCTCCTCTGTGACCTGTGACTCATCCACTCCGAGTTTTTCAGAGATTATGCTCTTCACCTTTGAAAAGATCTCCTCTCTGCTCGCCACTTTTCCACCTCCTCTTAGAAGTGTCGAAAAAAATTATAACACAATCACATTCTCAAGTAAGACCCTTTCATCCCAGCGCTCGACGAACCAGCCCGGATTCAGGGTGTGAACGGGCACTATGTAATCCGGGTTCAGTTCGTTCAAAATCTTTTCCAGGCCCTGAGGAGAAACGTGGCCCGAGGCGTGGAACTCTTTCGTGAAGACGATGTTTCCGTTCACTTCTCTTATACCGAAAGGAACTATGTTGAAGTACCTGAGCCAGTTCATGAAGCGCCTTGCGTCGATCTCCTGCTCTTCCGTGTAGGCTTCGCTCGTTGAGTGGATATAGACGGCGCCGTTCAGAACTCTTTCGTCGAGATCGAGGATGTGCGGGAAGTCCCAGTATCCCGCAACCATGGTGTGTTTTTCTGGATGCAGGTTTATCTCCTCTGGTGAGAGAAGGATCCCTTCCTCTTTGGCTCGAAGCAGTGCGTCTTTTTCGAGGTTTATGTAGGTGACCTTCCCGGGGTGGTACACACGAACGAAGGACCTTTCCTCATCCGTCAGCTTCCAGAGTGGTTCCACTCGTTCCATCTCGAGAAGATAGGCGTAGTCTTTTGGCATGAGAACGAGTCTTCTGTCGTTTTCCATGCAGACCTTAAGGAAGGTGAAGAGCCTCTCCAGGTGTCTGATGGGAAAATCTACGAGTATCAGATTCTTCGTCCCCCTGAAAACTCTCATCGCGTTTTCGAAGACGTCCTTTTCCGTGTTCTCCACGTTCTCTTCCCTCGTGACTCTGGTTCCCTCAACGATGAGAACGAGCGGGCGCTTGTCTTTCAGATTCTCAAAAAATCTCGAGGTCCTGAGAGAAAGCGCGAGTCTCTTTTCACCGAGAGTGTCCAGCCAGTAGCGCTCTTCTTCTGCTGTCTCGGGACCCGTTCTGAAGTCTCCGGTGTAAGCGAGCCAGAGATCGTCCACCCTTGCCGCAAGGCCCGCGGCTCCTATGACGGAGTGGTACACAGGTTCAACGAACAGCTCGTTCTTCCACAGGGAGTTCATATCGACAACAGTTGAATCGTCGTTGAGTTCGACCTCTTTAGGAAAAGAAACGCGTCTTGTCAATCTTTCCGCGCTCTTCGAATTTCCCGGGCTCACCGTGAGGTCTTCGCGGATTCCGTTTTCCAGATCTTTATCTGAGACCCTTCTTCTTTTCTTTCCACCGAGCTGAGTCAGAACGTTTGAGTTGCTCGTGTACACACTGGCTCTCATCACAGCGAAGGTTTCGCCGGTCATGAGGAGGGGGATCTTTTCGTCTATGAGGCCCACCATTCCGGTGTGATCCGCGTGCGCATGGCTCAAAAAAAGAAAGGCGTGGTTCACAGGATCTTCGAACTTTCCATCGAAGAGGTCGTCCCTGTAAATGTTGAGCCGGGGAACCATTTCGAGCTTCAGCAGGTCATGAAGGATCTTACCTGTTCTGGGGTTCAAAAACTCCTCGAAGAACTCTCCCCATCTGGAAAAGTTCAACCCGAAGTCCAGCAGAAAACCGTCGTTTTCAGAATCAACCACTCTGATCTTGTTTCCCCCTATGTTTCTGTGCCCGTCGAGTATCTCTATTCTCACGGAACCCCCCCAGAAGAGAAAAGAGTTTGTCGGGATCAACGCGGTAGAGGTTGGTTTTCACCCTGAGGTCACTCGCACCGAAGCTCTCTATTCCTTCAAAATGATATGATAACACATTCGAGATCTCCTCTTCGATATTTCTTCCGCTGAACATTATCAACCCGGCGATCTGTGCGTGATCCAGCAGGTAGTCGATGTGCCAGTGTTTCTTTTTAGGACCGAGAAAATAACGGGGGATCCTCTTGAAGAATCCCCCCATCGCGGATCCTACGTAGGCGTAGTAACCTGGTTCCAGATGAGATGTTTTCTTTCCATACCTCAAAGCAACACTCTCTTCGAGTTTCAAAAGCAGAATGTAAGTTCCCTTCATAGGATACTCAGGTATCTTTCCGCGTGGTCCGGTGCAACGGTCACGACCCTCGCGTCTGGCCCGAGTTTCTGGGCTACCTTCAGAGCGGCTGCGACGTTGGCACCGGAGGAGATTCCCACAAGGATTCCCTCTTTCTTTGCGAGGTACTTTGCCATCTCGTAGGCCTCTTCGTCCTCCACGGTGATCACTTCGTCAATCACGGATCTGTCCAGGATCTTCGGAACAAAGCCCGCTCCTATGCCCTGGATGGCGTGTTTTCCCGGCTGGCCTCCAGAGAGAACGGGAGATTTCGCTGGTTCCACCGCTACTATCTTCACTTCGTTTCCAAAAAAGCCTTTCAAAACCCTTCCCACTCCGCTGATCGTACCTCCCGTTCCCACTCCCGCAACGAAGGCGTCTATCCGATAGTCCATCTGTTTGAGGATCTCCGGACCTGTGGTGAACTGGTGAGAGTAGACGTTGTAGGGGTTTTCGAACTGGTTGAGCATGTGTGCACCGGTTTCTTTGGATATCTCTATCGCTTTTTCCACGGCACCCTTCATTCCCAGTTCCCCTGGTGTGAGAACGAGTTCCGCCCCGAGCATTTTCAGGACCTTTCTTCTCTCAACACTCATGGTCTCGGGCATCGTGAGGATCACTCTGTGTCCTCTCTTTGCTCCAATCATCGCTATGGCGATTCCCATGTTGCCGCTCGTTGGCTCCACGATGCCGTTCCTGAGAAGGTCTCTTCTTTCCGCATCGAGAATCATGAAGAGGGCGGGCCTGTCCTTTACACTGCCACCGGGATTATTCTTTTCCAGTTTCAAGAATATTCTCGAGTCTATCGAATCGAGCCTCACTATAGGAGTGCTCCCTATCAGTCTTTCCATCATCGCAGAAATCCCTCCTCCACTTGACTATTCTTGCAGGAACACCTACGACAACGGCTCCGTCTGGAACGTCTTCGAGGACGACCGCGTTCGCACCCACAACGGCGTTGTTTCCAACTCTTATCGGGCCGAGGATCTTCGCTCCCGTTCCAATCATCACGTTCTCACCCACGTCAGGGTGTCTTTTTCCGGAGCACGGCTTTCTCGTCCCGAGAGTGACTCCGTGGTAGATGAGCGTTCCCCTTCCCACCGAGGCGGTGCTTCCGATGACCACACCGATACCGTGGTCTATCACCACTCCCGGAGCGATTCTTGCCGCTGGATGGATGTCCATGGAGAACACAACACGCACAAAGTAATAAATGAGGTAGGCGAGGACTTTCAATTTCCACTTGTAGAAGAAATGAGCGAATCTGTACCACATAAGACCCTGGAAGGAAGCGTAGAAGAAAAACACCTGAAGCTTACTCTCTGCGGCGGGATCGAGCTTGAGGTACATCTCAAGATCCTCTGATATGTGCTTGAAAATACTCACGAAATCCCTGAAGAACTCACCAACCTTTCTGAACAACAACCGCATCCCGATACCATATCCACCACCTCCAAATCGTTTGGTTCATTAGAATTATATCAGCCTAATTGTTAAAACCAAAGAAACCTCTTCATCACAGAAAGGTGAACCTCTTCACTTTTTTCACAAAGATCTTTGTGTAGTATATTAACACAGGAGGAGGGATATTTCAATGGTGGACACGCACACACATCTTCATTTTCACCAGTTCAACAACGACAGAAACGCTATCATCTACAGCTTTGAAGAGAACAGCATTGAATTTGTGGTGAACGTGGGTGTGAACCTCGAAGATTCGAAGAAATCACTCGATCTTTCAAAGACAAGTGATCGCATCTTCTGTTCTTTAGGTGTGCATCCACACGACGCGAAGGAAGTTCCCGAAGATTTCATAGAACAGCTCGAAAAACTCGCGAAAGATGAAAAGGTGGTCGCTATAGGTGAGACCGGACTCGATTTCTTCAGGAACATCTCTCCAGCCGAAGTCCAAAAAAAGGTCTTCGTTGAACAGATCGAACTCGCAAGAAAGTTGAACCTTCCCCTCGTTGTTCACATCAGAGACGCGTACAGCGAGGCGTACGAGATACTCAGATCAGAACCGCTTCCAGAGAAGCGGGGTGTGATTCACGCTTTTTCTTCGAACTACGAGTGGGCGAAGAAGTTTATAGACCTCGGCTTTATGCTTGGAATAGGAGGCCCTGTGACGTATCCGAAGAGCGAGGCTCTGAGAGAAGTGGTTAAAAGAGTGGGCCTTGAACACATCGTTCTGGAGACGGACTGTCCTTTTCTTCCACCACAGCCGTTCAGGGGAAAAAGGAACGAGCCGAAGTACCTGAAGTACGTCGTGGAAACGATCTCGCAGGTGCTGGATGTGCCTGAAGCGAAAGTGGATGAAGTGACCACAGAGAACGCCAGAAGGATCTTTCTGGAGGTGAAGGAATGATCCACCTTTTTGATCTCACAAGGCAGTACGAGAGAATCAGGGGAGAAATCTTGAACGCGATAGACAAGGTGATCTCTTCGGGAAGGGTGATTCTCGGAGAGAACGTGAGAAGACTCGAGGAAGAAATCGCCAGTTTTATCGGCGTGAAGCACGGTGTTGGCGTTGCGAGCGGAAGCGATGCGCTTCTCATAGCACTGAGGGCGATGGGAGTGGAAAAGGGAGATACGGTGGTCACAACACCCTACACCTTCTTTGCCACGGCGAGCGCACCCTACAGACTCGGTGCCAGGGTGATCTTCGTCGACGTGGACGAGAACACCTTCAACATAGATCTGAACCAGCTCGAACACGTTCTGAAAAAAGAGAAAGTGAAGGCTGTCATTCCCGTTCACCTCTTCGGTAGAACCGTGGATCTTGAGGCGCTGAGCTTTTTGAGGGAGAAATACGGAGTGATGCTCCTCGAAGACTGTGCTCAGTCGATGGGATCGGAGTGGAAGTTCTCGAGTGGTGAGATCAGAAAAAGTGGGTCTGTAGGGGATGCGGCGATTTTCTCTTTCTTTCCCACGAAGAATCTGGGGACTTACGGCGACGGCGGAATGATCGTGACGAACAGCGATGAGATAGCGGAAGAAAGCAGGATCTTGAGAGTTCACGGTGCAAGAAAGAAATACTTCCACGAAGAGGTGGGATACAACTCGAGACTCGACGAGATACACGCCGCGATTTTGAGGGTGAAACTCAGGTATCTGGAAAGGTGGACAGAAGAGAGAATACGGGTGGCAAGGACGTACCAGGAGCTGTTCGAGGAGAAAAAACTGCCGATGGTCTTTCCCCGTGTGGAGGAGAAAGGCTTCAGGTACCACGTTTTCCATCAATATGTGGTGATCTTCGAAAGTGAAGAGGTGAGGGAGAGAGTCAGAGAAGGATTGAAAGAGAGAGGTATTCAGACGGCGGTTTATTACCCCCTACCTCTCCACCTTCAAAAGTGCTTCAAAGATCTGGGATATCGAGAAGGGGATTTCCCAGTGGCCGAATCACTTTCAAAAAGAAGTCTTGCGCTTCCCATGTTTCCAGAACTGAGGGACGACGAAATAAAAGAAGTCGTTGACACGATAGCGCTCTTTTTTTAGGTGAGATCTTTTACCACCTTGAGCGTGGCCGTGGCCACTGATTTCAAAAAGTCTCCTTCGAGGGGTGCAACCCCAACTTCCGTTCTTTCTCGATCTTCGTCCTGGATCGTGAGGTGGACGAGCACGAACTCTCTTCCAGCCAGAAAGACCTTCTGAACGTCGTCCACCGAGACGGAATATTCAGGATTGAAAGCCTCTATCACCGCTTCTCCAACGAGCCTTGGAAGGTTCGTGGATGTTCCAGGCCCCGCACTTTCACCCACCATGTCTTCGTCTTCGAGAGGGTTGCGTATTGTGACTTTCACCTGCTTTTTCCTGTCGAGGTTTTTTACCTCTATGGAGGTGATCTCATAAGTCTGCGAAGGAGAGAACCTTCCCTGACTCAGTTGGGCAATGCTGATGATCCTTCTGTCTATCTTCATTCCAAGAGACGCGAGGGCAACAGTTTCGATATCGCGAACGATCTGTTTTGGATTCCTGGAAGGATCTGCTATGACGTGGATTTCTCTGGGTTGACCGTCTTCCTCTATCACCTTGGCGGAGATGACCCCGGATATCTTCGATATGACTTCTTCCAGTGTCTTTGCGCTGCTCATCCAAATACCCCCCACGCACTGTTTTTTACTATTTTACCAGAGCATCTATTACCACGAAAACAACGCTCTGGAGAAGATCTTTTTCCAGAGGAGCCGCACCGATTCGCCAGTTTTCTTTTCCATTCTTCGAGAGTGTGAGATGAGCAAAAACGAACCTTCTTTCTGCGAGAGCGACTTCTTTGATGTCGTCTAATGAAAGCTTCTGTTACCGCTTCTCCGATGAGTTTGAGAAGGTTCCGGGATGTTCTGGGCCCTTCACTCTCATCAGAAAAGATCTTACCACGAGGATCTCTCAGAACGATCTTCACACGGTATTTCTTTCCGGAAGAGGAGATTTTCAAATAGGATTTGATCGATTTTCTATCGATATAAAATACTTCCCTGCTTCGTTTTATCACGAGTATTCTGCCCATATTTGTTTCCCTCTTTTGTTTTACCATACTTTACCATCCTTTAGGAAAAGATAGATCTCCCGTAGAAGTATGAAACCGAGGGAGGTAGATGGACCTTGCCTGGAAAACGAAGAGGTTTTTTCGTTGTTTTTTTAATAACGTTTCTGATACTCTTGATTCTGTTCATGTACGGCTACATCTCCTTTGAAATAAACAGGCTGTACGGTGGAAGAGTTTCTCCTTTTGAAGACTGGAGGAGTTATATCGCTTTTCTTGCTTCCAAGGTTCCGTTTTTGAAAGACAGAATCAACTATCAGCCTCTCAAAGCGGAAAGTCCCGCTGAGTACTACTCTAGAATTTATCAGAAATACATAGAGATATACAACCAGAAGATAGACGAATTGATCAGCAAAGAAAAAGAACTCGAAGAGCAGGCGAAGGTGCTGGAAGCGCAAAGAAACGTTGTTGAGAAAATGATCGAAGATATTCAATCCCTCAAGAATCAATTGTTCGAGGAGAAAAACAGGCTGGAATCCTACAAGAAGCAGGTAGACGAGCTTATCAACGTGCTTTTGAACGCTGATCCGAGAAATCTTGCGAGCGCACTCAATGAGGTGGACGATGAGACGCTCGCTGTGATCTTTAAAAGAACCGATCCAGAGTACGCTGGAGAGTTTCTCGAGGCGCTCTCCGGTGTCAACCCACAGAAAACCGCACGGGTGATGGAACTCATGGTGGGTGTGGAAAGCACCATTGAAAGGCTCGAAATGCTGGTTAAACAAGCTCAGGAAGTGGTGAAACAGATGACAGAAAAAGAATCTCAGCTTTTCCAGAAAGAAGCCTATTTGAAATCGGTGGCGGACGCTTTGAACAACATCACACCAGAGGTAGCCGTCGATTTCCTGAGAAGGGAGAATGTGGATCCAGAAACTTTGAGAACGGTTCTTTCCATGATGGATAGGGAACACGCTTCTGTTCTGGTTCAGTACATAGTTCAGAACGCTCCGGATCTTCTGGAGGAGAGAAAGTGAAGGTAGGACAATTTTCTCTTTTTGCGATGATCAAGACGGCAGAGGAAAAAGGTGAATTAAAAAAGAAATCAGCGGCGGGTCTGTTTTCTCAATCCGTGAAGGACCTGATGAAATCTTTAAAGGGCAAAGAAAAAATAATCGATTCTACATCTGGGAAGAAAAAAGAGATCATTGAAAAGAAAATTGGATACCTGAACAATGCTGATGGTAACTTTCTGAATGTTCAGGAAAAGGCAAAGTCGGGGTCATCTGAAAATCATGCTGAAGCCCTCAAAAAGACAAAAAGAAACGTGTTAGACGATCTCGATGGTACCAGCGCCCAGCATCTTTCGTTGCCGGTTGGGAAAAACGGTAGACTGGAAGAGACACTGGACAAACAACTTTTGAAAAGATTTCAAAACGATTCTGAGGATCAAAAAGGACTGATAGAAGAAGCTGTGCGTTCATCTTTGAGTACGTTGGACAAGGAGATTAAAGAAACTCATGATGAGTCCAGCGAGAAGCATGTTTTGCGAGAAATATCTAAAAGAAATGAAAAACCAGAACACCTTTTTGAAAATATTGATGAAAATCACGGTGATGAGCAAGGAGAAAATGAGGGAGGAATTTTCAAATCCAAAACACATGATGTTTCAACTGAAAAACTGTGGTTTTTCATTGGACGTGAAAAAGTGAAAGAAAATGGTCTAGAGAATAAAGAGAGTGCAGAACAGATTTCGTTCGAAAAGAAACATCGTTCTGTTTTGCATTCGGAATCAGAGATTTCGCGGAGTGAATCGAACAAAAAGCTTTCGAGTTCTTTTAAAACACCTGTTGAAGTTCTTCGAACAGGTTCTGAGTCTTCTTTGAAATCGGAATCTACGAAGGTTTTCAAGGAACCTCCCACTTCTGCTCAGGATAAAGAGCACACAGCAAAACAGCCGATCTTCGTCGAGACAAGATTTCTTCCTCAAAATACCGATACGGAGAAATTATCAAGAGACCTTGGAAAGACGGTAGTTATCGAAAACAGACTCTCCGAAGAAGGAATTACGAAAGATACCGGGAATGAAATAAAAATATCCAATCTCAATGTTGTTCCACTTCTCCTGACAAATGGAGAACAGCGATCAGTGAACGGTGATGGTGAAAGGGTTTGGGAAGTCAGCGTTCAAAGAATTTCACAGAAAAACTTTGAAAACTATGGTTTGAATGAATCGCTTTTTGTGAATGAAGGTTCTATAAATCTCAAAGAAAATCCGAAAGTCTACTCTCACACAAGGAAGGAAGATACTCACACAGAAAAACAATCAGAGAAAGTGAAAGAAACCGGGTTGCCATTGAGAAATGATGGTTCTTCTTTAGAAAAGAACACCAGAAACGTTTTGAACGGCTATGGTGAAGAGCCTTCGATAAAGAGGGCAACACCCGTGAACAAGTTCTATGGTCAGAAGGCTGTTGAAAACGAAATACGTATATCTCAGGAAAAAACTTTCGAGAAATCTCTTTCACAAAACCGAGAGAAGAATCAGCCAATGGAGATGGAAATGAGATACGAAGAAAAAGGAAAAATCGAGAGTTACAGAGAAGTAACAAACAGGGAGGCGCTGGAGTTTCTGTCTCAGGAGAGGGCGAAGCAGGTTTATTCGCTCCCCGAATTGAAAAGAGCAGAGACTGTTCATCTGCCAAGGTTTGTGGAACAGATGTATTTTCACAAAACAGAAAGGGCCGTCATAGACCTTGAGCCACCGGAGTTGGGAAAACTGGAGATAACCATAACAAAGGAAGAGAACCAGTTGAAGATAGTCTTCAAAGTTCAGACAGAAGAAGCCAAGCACGTTTTAGAGCACGATATACCGCGACTGATTGGAAGATTCAACGAAAAGGGATTCGATGTGCAGATCTACGTTGAAAAACAGGAGGAAGACTACTTGTATCAGGAGAATCAGAACAAGGAGGAAAATCAAAGACAACAAAGAGAAAACCAGAAGGATCACAAACGTGAAACTCTGGGCAGTCTATTTGAGGAGTTCATCCAGGAGGTGAAAACGTGATCTACGATATGAGCGGTATATACCTCTCCTCTCTCACAGGAATCAGAAACAATTCCAGCTCTTCGAATAACTCTCTCGACAAAGAGGCTTTTCTCAGACTCCTTCTTCAAGAACTGGAAATGCAGGATCCACTGGAGCCCATGGAAACGAAGGACATGATATCTCAACTCTCTCAGCTCACAAGCCTTGAACAGATCACGAACCTCACCAGCGCGGTGAAGGATTTCGTCGAAGCCCAGACGAGTGTGAGTCCAGCCCAGCTCGCTTCTCTGATAGGAAAGTACGTCGTGGTGAGAAACAACACGGTGAATCTTGTAGATGGCCAAGCGGACAGCATCATATTCAACGTGGATGAAGATGCGCATATCGTGCTTCAAATACTCGATGAAAACGGAAAAGTGGTGAGAACGGAGGATCTTGGAACTGTCCAGGCGGGAGTTCACGCCTGGCAGTGGGATGGAAGGGATGACAACGGGATCAGTGTTGAGGATGGCAGTTACACTTACCACGTTTACAAACTCACTTCAGACGGGTTGGAAGAAATAGGGGGAATGGAAGGCGGAGTAGTGGAGGCCGTTCAGATAAAGAATGGAGAGGGATACGTTTTAGTGAACGGTTCGCTCTATCCTGTCGATTCCATCCTGGAGATCTCTCAGGAGGGTGATGCGTGATGATGAGATCACTCTACAGCGGCATAACGGGTCTTAAAAACTTCCAGGTGGCGATGGATGTTGTTGGAAACAACATCTCCAACGTGAACACGGTGGGGTTCAAGGCATCGAGGGTGAACTTCGAGACGATGCTCGCACAGACGATCAAGGCGGGAAGATCTCCTCAGGAAAATGTGGGCGGTACAAATCCCATGCAGATAGGTCTTGGTTCTCAGGTGTCGAGTATCGACAAGATCATGACGCAGGGCTCGTTCCAGAACACGGGTGTGAAAACCGACCTTGCCATTCAGGGAGATGGGTTCTTCATCGTTTCAGATGGCAATTCTTATTATTACACAAGAGCCGGTGCGTTCACTCTGGACAGCAATGGAAACTTGATTCAGACTTCTACGGGTTACAAAGTTCAGGGATGGACAGCCGTTCAGGATCCGGATACCGGTGAGAGGTACATCGACACCAACAAACCCATAGGGGATCTGGTTATCAGCGCAGGTATGACGATGCCGGCGAAGAAAACCTCAAACGTTCGTTTTGAGGGGAATTTAAACTCCAAAGTAGGACCTGGTTCATTCGTTATCACATTAACGGATGAAAACGGCATCGATCACGATGTGAGAGTGTGGTTTGAAAAAACACAAAACGATCTGGGAACAGATCCGTTCGGCTCTTCTCAGAGGTACACAATGAAGATCGACATCGACAACGATGGAACAGCCGATGTGAATGGTTACATGGTGTTCAACGAATTTGGAAGAGTGGAAGAAGCGGGAATATATGCTGAGTCTCAGGTCGTAACAGCAACCACCGATGGAAGTGTTTCTGGAAGCACGTCTCTGCCAGACGGTTCTTACCAAGCCATTGTCATGGATTCTTCCGGAAATGTGATATACAACGATACCACGAACGTTTCTGGTGGTAGTTTTACAATTAACGATTCTGACATCACTGCTGGAAATGACTACACTGTGATGCTATTTCCACCGACTCCTACTTCTTCTACTATAACGTCCCTTCCTATAGCAAATGGTGCTGAGCTTGTAGTTCCCACCTCCGGTGAGCCCAGGTTCTACGAATCGGACAATCCAACGAATTTCGTTCAAGTCGACTACTCCTCTCCGAGGTACACCACCGCTGTTCAGGTGTACGATTCTCTTGGAAACGCGTACACCGTTTACTATGAATTCATCAGGCTTGGAAACACCACGATTGGTTCGGAAAGTTTCAAGAACGCCTGGATTTGGAGAGCGTACACTGATAGTGGAGAACCGGTCTCACTGATCGATGAAGACAGCAACGGTGGTTATGTGGCGGGGCTGATAGATTTCGATGAATCAGGAAGACCTGTTCAATACAGAGGACTGGACTCTTCATATAACCTTAGTTCCAAAGAGATGAGAACAATCCAGTTTGACACAGGTCAGAAAGGGGACGGGAAGGTAACAATAACGGCTGATTTTTCCAACATCACCCAGTTCTCCGGTGACAGCACTCTGAACATCCCATGGCAGGATGGAAATCCGATGGGTGTTCTGGAATCCTTCGCCATAAACGAGCAGGGAGAGATCATAGGAACCTTCAGCAACGGGCTCACAGATGTTCTTGGGCAGATCGCCCTCGCGGTGTTCAACAATCCTTCGGGACTTTCAGAGGTTGGTAATTCGCTCTACGCTATGTCTGCCAACAGCGGTGTTCCAAAGATAGGAGCTCCCGGCAATGGTGGAAGGGGTGTCTTGATTCCCGGTGCCCTTGAGATGTCCAACGTGGATCTTGCAGAAGAGTTCACCAAGATGATCGTCGCACAGAGAGGTTTCCAGGCGAACGCTCGTGTCATCACGACAGCCGATCAGATTCTGAACGAGCTTGTGAACATCAAGAGATGATGAAAGATGATCAGGCTGACCAAAATAGATGGTAGATGGTTCTTTCTGAACGCCGATTTGATAGAAGCCGTAGAAGCACTGCCCGACACAACGATCACCCTCATAAACGGTAAAAAATACATCGTGAAAGAATCCGCAGAGGAGGTCGTTCAAAGGGTGATAGAATACAAGAGAAAGATCTTCAACTGGTGGAAAGAACAAGGAAGGTGATTTTATGGACCTTGCGACCCTGATGGGTCTTGTTCTTGTGATAGCGGCTCTTTTCATAGGAATCCTGACAGGTGGAGGAGATTTCGCGGCGTTCATAAACATCCCTTCACTCTTCATAACCGTCGTTGGTTCCATTGCAGCAACCATGGTAGCTCATCCGAAGGATAAAGCCTTCAGGATCGTGAACATCATGCTTTCAACTCTGAAAGAGCCAAAGCTTGATCACGTTTCCCTGATTCAAACAATGGTCTCTTTTTCCGAAAAGGCACGAAGGGAAGGTTTGCTTTCTCTGGAAGAGAATCTGGAGAGTATAGAAGATCCATTCATGAAAAAAGCGCTCCAGCTCGTGGTTGACGGAACGGATCCGGATCTTCTGAGGAACATGATGGAAACGGAAATGGAACTCTTCGAAGAGGAACTCGACGGAGAAAGGGCGGTTCTGGAATCTGCAGGGGCGTACGCTCCTGCGTTTGGTATGATTGGAACGTTGATTGGGCTCATTCAAATGCTCAAATCTTTGAACGATCCAGAAACCCTCGGTCCCTCTATGGCGGTTGCGCTGATAACAACACTCTACGGTGCTGTTCTGGCCAACGGTGTCTTTCTTCCCATGGCTGAAAAAATCAAAAAGAGAAGGGATATTCTGGTTTTAGAAAAAAGGATGATACTGGAGGCCGTTCTTTCTATACAGGCGGGAGAGAACCCAAGGATCCTCGAAGAAAAGCTCAAATCGTTCCTCCCTGAGAAAGAAAGACAGGCCTACGAGACCGCTTCTCAGGAGGCAACTGCGTGATGGCTAAGAAAAAAGAAGAACAAAAAGGCAGTCCTCAATGGATGACGACCTATTCAGATATGGTGACACTGCTTCTCACGTTCTTTGTGGCTTTGATCTCGATGTCCACTATCAGTCCCGGAAAGTTCCAGCAGGTAGCGGTGGGACTCAGAATCGCATTGAGTGGAAATCCGCCAAGTGTTCTCATAGGGGGGAAGAGCATAAACGAGGAACCTCTGATCACATCAAAGAGAGGAATATATCAAGAACTTATGAGATTGTCCGAAGAATATAAGGGAAAGATCACGGTTGAAGAGAGAGACGAAGGAACGCTGATAGTGTTGAAAGACATGGTATTTTTTGAGGCAGGAAGTGCTAAGCTCACAGCGGAAGCCAAAGAACTGCTGGCCAAGGTGGGACAGATAGTCATAGAGCACACCACGAACGTACTCGAGATCTACGGTTATGCGGACGACAGATTGCCTCTTCCAAATTCGATTTATGTCTCAAACTGGCATCTTTCAAGTGCTCGAGCGGCGAGTGTTGTGAATTTTTTCCTCACCGAGTTGAAAGAAAAGAGAATGATCGAAAGGGTTGCGGACATAAAGCTTGGGCGTTTCAACATCGAGCTTTTCTACAATCCCGACAGATTCTACCCAATAGGACTTGGAGACAGGGAGATAAAGAAAAAGATCCAAGATTTCGAAAACCGGACCAACGTCGAGAAAGCCCTTCTCAATGAGAAATTCAGAAACGGGGAGATTTCTCAAACGGAATACGAATCGGAACTGAAAAAATTGGAAGAAAAGTATCAGCAGGAATTAGATAGATTGAGAAAAGAGTTCAGAAGAATAGATATCCTCATAAAACGAGAGAAGCTGTGAGGTGAGAAGATGGCAGAAGAAGAAAGAAGAGAAGAAGAACAACCGAAACGTCGAATGGGTGCGTCTTTGATCATGAGCATCGTTGTTCCGCTTGTGGTTTCCGTGGCAGTGTATTTTTTGCTGCCCATGTTCCTTGGTTCAAATCAAGGAGGACAAAGTGAAAACGTACCTTCGACCCCCGTCAGGATAAAGGCGGTTCTCATTCAGCAGGGAGAAAACCAAACCTTTCTCCTCAAAGGTGGAAGGGACGTGGTTGTGATAGATTCTCTTTCTTTCAGTGTGGGGAGCGATGCCTGCAGGGCAGCTGTAGCCGAGAGGAAAGACGAGATCATGGATGCGCTCATGATGATCTTTCTTAGCAAAGATAAGAGTGAACTGAGTACCGTTCCGGGTCTGGAACTGTTGAAACGTCAAATAAGAGACGCGGTGAACACGATCACTGGATTCGTTGGTGATAAAGAGAAATACGGAGTTCTGGATGTGTACCTGTACATCAAAGCGTTCGCGACCACCGAGTGAGGTGGTAACGTGTCTGATGTTCTCAGCCAGGAAGAAATAAATCAGTTGATCGAGGCATTGATGAAAGGTGAATTGAAGGAAGAGGACCTCCTGAAGGAAAAAGAGGAGAAAAAAGTTAAGCCTTACGATTTCAAGAGACCGAGCAAGTTTTCCAAAGAACAGCTTCGAACCTTTCAGATGATACACGAAAACTTCGGGAGGGCCCTTTCTACGTATTTCTCAGGAAGGCTGAGAACTTTTGTGGATGTTGAAATCAGCATAGATCAGCTTACTTATGAGGAATTCATAAGATCCGTGATGATCCCATCGTTCATAGTTATCTTCACCGGAGACGTTTTTGAGGGAAGCGCCATCTTCGAGATGAGGCTGGATCTCTTCTATACCATGCTCGACATCATAATGGGAGGTCCCGGTGACAATCCTCCAAACAGACCTCCCACGGAGATAGAAACCTCCATAATGAGAAAAGAAGTGACCAACATGTTAACCCTTCTTGCTCAAGCCTGGAGTGATTTTCAGTACTTCATTCCTTCGATAGAGAACGTGGAGACGAATCCTCAATTCGTCCAGATCGTTCCGCCCAATGAGATCGTTCTTCTCGTAACTGCTTCCGTCTCCTGGGGCGAGTTCACGAGCTTCATCAACGTGTGCTGGCCGTTTTCGCTTCTCGAACCCTTGCTCGTGAAGCTTTCGGATCGCTTCTGGATGATGGGAAGAAAACCCGAAAGAGTCGAAGAGCGAATGGAAGAGCTCAAAAAAGTTTCTCAAAAAGTACCTGTGACCGTCCAAGCGGTGATTGGAGAGACCGAGTTGAGATTGAAAGAAATTCTGGATCTGGAAGTGGGAGACGTCATAAGGCTCGGCACTCACTACAAAGATGAGATAAGAATAGACGTTGAGGGGAGGCCCAAGTTCAGGGGGATTCCCGGAACGTACAAGGGAAAGTACGCGGTGAAGGTGACCGGTGAATTCACCAACGGAGGTGAATACGAATGACGGAAAATGAATTCCTTTCTCAGGAAGAGATAGACAAACTCCTAAGTGGTTCTGATACCGGTGGTGTCCTCACTCCCGAAGAGAAAGACATGATAGGCGAGATAGGAAACATCGCGATGGGGAGTGCTGCCACGACTCTCTCGATGATACTCGGAAGGGACATCAATATCACCGTTCCAACTGTTCGAGAAGAGAAAATGAAGAATGTCAAGAGCGATTTCAGCGGTGAACAGGTAGTGGTGAGTGTGGAATACACGGAGGGGCTTGAAGGTTTGAACGTCCTTGTCCTCGATAAAAAGCTCGTGGCGGTGATAGCTGACCTCATGATGGGGGGAAGTGGAGAGGTGGAAACCGAGGAACTGGACGAAATCAAACTCAGCGCGGTTGGAGAAGCGATGAACCAAATGATGGGAAGCGCTTCAACGTCGCTTTCTGAACTTCTGGGAATAACCATCAATATCTCTCCGCCAAAGGTGGAGATGTTGAATTTCGATGATCCAAGCACTCAGTTTCCACCGGTGACCAACAATCCAGAGAAGGATGTCGCCGTTGTCGAATTTGAAATGGAGATAGAGGGACTTCCGAAGTCGAAGTTCTATCAAGTGATAAGCGCCGATTTGGTGAAGAAGATGTACGAGTACTTCACAAAGAAACAATCCGAAATTAAAGGCGGTGAGAAAAAAGAAGAAAAGAAAGAGGAGAAAAAAGTGAAGGTTGAACCGGTAGAATTCGCCGAGCTGAAACCTTCTGAAACCAGAAAAACGGAAGTGCCAAATGAAAAGCTGGAACTGCTTCTCGATATACCTCTCAGAGTCACAGTGGAACTTGGAAGAACTCGAATGACTCTGAAACGGGTTCTGGAAATGATCCCCGGCTCCATAATAGAGCTGGACAAACTCACGGGAGAGCCTGTGGACATTCTTGTGAACGGAAAGCTCATCGCCCGCGGAGAAGTTGTCGTGATAGATGAGAACTTTGGGGTGAGGATAACAGAAATCGTGAGTCCAAAAGAGAGGCTCGAACTTCTCAACGAATGATGTTTTCCAATCCCCAGGTCAGGAGTTCTGGGTGTTCCCTGTTAATGAAATTCGGGTCTTCCAGGAGTTCTGAGTGTCTCACACTTCCTTCTCTGAAACGCAGGACTTTTGAGATGTAGTCTTTCATGTTTCTGACATCTTCGATGGTTCCAACTTTTCCGTGGCCCGGTACGAAGTAATCCGCCTGTACTTTTTCGATCTCGCTGAGAGCTCTTATCCATTCAGAGAGGTCACTGTCCGTGACTATTTCGGCATGGATGCCGGTTGTCAGAAGATCCCCACAGATGGCGATTTTTTCGTTCTTCAAAACGAAGATCGAAGAATCCGGGGTGTGTCCTCCTAAGTGAACTGCCTCCACCACAATGTCCCCAAATCTGTAATTTTCTCTCTCGGTGAAGGTCTTATCTGGAAACTTAAGAGAAACCTCCACGCCGATCTTTTTTATATACTCTTCATCCATTTCTTCCAGAGCTTTTCTGGTTAAACTGTGGGATATGATCCTGTCAAAAACCGTGTTTCCGAAGGTGTGGTCGGGATGGTAATGCGTGTTGAAAACGACAACGATGTCTTTGCCCAGAATTTCTGTAGCGAACTCTTTTATCTTCCTTGCCTTTTCAGGAAAAAGCGTTGAATCGAAGAGCACACAAAATTTTTTTCCACAGACAAGCACACTGTTTGCCGATGTTCCTGTTCCTATCACGAACACTCTGTCGGAAAGATTCGTGATCATCTTTTCACCTCGTGTAGTATAATTCTCCAAGAGTATTCTTCTACACAATGAGGTGATTTTCCTTGGCAACGGCCTTTCTCTGGGGATACTACGGTTTCGACAACTTCGGGGATGAACTGATGTTCAAAGCGTGTGTGAATCTTCTGAAAGAGCTGGGATTCGGGACTATATACACACCTCTGCCGAAGGGAAAAAAATCTATGGGGGTAACCTCTGTCAATAGATATTCATTCAAGATACTCTCTCTTTTGAAAAAATCTCAGGTTTCCATAGCGGGTGGAGGAGGATTGTTTCAGGACGTGACCAGTCTCCGGAGTCTTCTCTACTACTATTCACTCTCGAAAGCTTCGCTTCTCATGGACAAACCCCTCATATTCTTTGGAAACAGCGTGGGGCCGTTGAGAAGAAAGCTTTCAAAAAAACTCGTGTGGGACGTTTTCAAAGATAAAAGAACTGTTTTCATAGCACGCGATCCCGCTTCTTACAGGTACGTCAGAATGGTTGGCGGAAACGCGATGCTTGGAACAGACCCGGCCATAATCCACCTCATAGAGTTTGATATGGAAAAGAATGCCGAAAAGAAAGCGGTGTTTTTCCTGAAATCTCCGATGGATGTATCATATATATTGAAGAGCCTCAGAGGTCAGGGAATAAACGATTTTGTCATATCGACGGCTTTTCCAGGGGATCACTCCTATCTTCCACCTCTCAGAAATGGAGAGAACTTACTCGAAGAGATAGTGAGCTCGTCTATTGTGATAACGGAGAGGTTCCACCCGGCGCTTGTAGCATCGTATTTCGAAGTACCGTTCATTATCATCGATTGTCAGAAAGCGAGAAGATTCTTCGCAAGATACACGAAAGAGGATCATTTCTTTTCAAAGAGAGACCCTATGGAAATCTCTTTGAAGGTTCCCGTTGTGTTGAAAAAGAAATTACAACTGAAAGAGAAAATGAGAAACGACGCTATCGAAATGAAAGAGATGCTGAAGGAAATTTTGAAGGGATGGTGAACATGAGGATAATCGTTCCCACACTGGGTAACATACTCACGGGGTTTCTCGCAGTGCTCATAGTTGCTACTCCCAGAGAGTACATCAAGGGGTTTGCAGCCTACAAACTCGGCGATACCACACCGAAGCAAGCAGGAAGGCTTTCTCTGAACCCTTTCGTTCATCTCGATCCACTGGGAACGATCTCTTTCATACTCTTCGAGTTCGGGTGGACGAGGTCCGTGCCCATTCGTTACTGGAAGCTCAAAAACAAGAAGAAGGATCTTTTGAAGATCTCGCTGCTCGGTCCTGCCGTTAGCTTCGTCCTCTTCTTTCTTTGTGGATTGATCGCTTCGCATCTTCCCGAAGAGGATTTCTGGTGGTTTCTCATGGTGAAGGCCGCCAAATACAACCTCACGTATGCGCTCTTTTCTCTTTTTCCAATACCCCCTCTCGATGGAAGCAAGATTCTTGCTTCTCTTCTTCCTGACAGATACATGGAGTGGCTGGTAAAATACGAGGTGTACGGGGTTCTTTTCATGATCGCTCTGCTCGTGCTCTGGATAATACCGCTCGTCATGAATCCCTTCGTGAGGTTCATTGATGGTTTTGTTTGGATGATCGTGAGGTGATTCTTTTGATCGTACTCAGATATCCCGTGTCTCTGAACATTATAAGAAAGTTGAAGACAGGGGATGTGGTTTACTACACAGGAAAGATCGTTGTTATGGACAGAAGTGTTGTGGACGTTCTTGAAAAATACAAAAGGTACGAAGGAACAAAGCTCTACGATCTGACGGGAGAAATAATAGTGCTAGGAACGTTCAGGAAGAACCAGCTTCAGTTTCAAGAGATGAGTGAAGAGCTCCTGGAAAAACTCTTTCTTCTGGGAGTAAACGGTGTGATTCTGGAGAAAGCGCATCCTTTTTCTGCCACGAAGAGGTTTTCCAGGGTGTTATTCGAGCCTCTCGAGAAAGTCAGGGGGACGAGGAGAGTGATCTATAAAACTCCGGACAACAAGATACTCGAAGAACTGGAAGTGGAGAGACTGGTTCTCCGTGTGATGCAGGACTCTTCTGGCAAGGTATGCTCGAAGGTTTAAATCCCCAGTTCTTTCTTGAACTCTTCGTACGTTTCCAGTATCTTTCGTGCGTAGGACTTTCTGCTGTTTCCACCGTTGTAGTACTCGAGTGCTAGCCTCAAACTGTTGAACTTGTCGAAGAGATACTTCAAATAATGGGCCCCGTACTTTATGTTCAACCGGTAGTTCCACACGAGTTCTGTCCAACCTGACTCTGGGATTTCCAAACCGTACAGGTTCGCCACCATCTCCGCCGTCTCTTTCTTTATCTGCATCATGCCGAGTTCTCCGTACAAACCCACAACATTTCTGAAGTCGCTTTCCACATCTATGACAGATATTATGAGAATAGGATCGAAATTCGTCTCTTTCGCCACGTTGTTTATTGTTTTCCACAGGTCTTCGAGGAATTCTTCATCGCTTTTCAGTTTGTAGGAGGTTCTTCTTGATCTGACCAGCTCTTTGAACCATTCCTTCACCGCGATGGAGTTGATCTCGCGAAAGGAAGTATTGTTCTCAGAAGGAATGGTGCTCAGAAAAACAGGGACCACCACGAGCACCAGGATCAGGATAGTTATTTTTTTCACGATTTTCCTCCTCTGTTCAATCATTCTTAATGTCTCCTCTGGTATAATAAAAGCGGGATGCAATTCGATTATAACACGGGGGGATTCTGTGGAAGTTCTTTACAGGAAGTACAGACCAAAGGCTTTTTCTGAGGTTGTCAATCAGGATCATGTGAAAAAGGCAATAATCGGTGCGATTCAAAAAGACAGCGTGGCCCATGGATACATATTCGCCGGTCCGAGGGGAACGGGGAAGACAACTCTTGCCAGGATTCTCGCAAAATCACTGAACTGTGAAAACAGAAAAGGAGTTGAACCCTGTAATTCTTGCAAGGCCTGTAGAGAGATAGATGAGGGAACCTTCATGGACGTGATAGAACTCGACGCAGCTTCCAACAGAGGAATAGATGAGATCAGAAGAATTAGAGACGCTGTTGGATACAGGCCGATGGAAGGCAAATACAAAGTTTACATAATAGACGAAGTTCACATGCTCACGAAAGAAGCTTTCAACGCACTCCTCAAAACGCTTGAAGAACCTCCCTCCCACGTTGTGTTCGTGCTGGCAACGACAAACCTTGAGAAGGTTCCTCCCACGATCATCTCAAGATGTCAGGTTTTCGAGTTCAGAAACATTCCCGACGAGCTCATCGAAAAGAGGCTCCAGGAAGTTGCGGAATTGGAAGGAATAGAGATAGACAGGGAAGCCCTAAGCTTCATTGCAAAAAGGGCCTCTGGAGGCTTGAGAGACGCGCTCACCATGCTTGAACAGGTGTGGAAGTTCTCGGAAGGAAAGATAGATCTCGAAACGGTACACAGGGCGCTCGGATTGATACCGATACAGGTTGTTCGCGATTACGTGAACGCCATTTTTTCAGGTGATGTGAAAAGGGTTTTCACCGTTCTCGACGACGTTTATTACAGCGGAAAGGACTACGAGGTGCTCATCCAGGAAGCGGTCGAGGATCTGGTCGAAGACTTGGAAAGGGAGAAAGGTGTTTACCAGGCTCCGGCGAACGATATAGTTCAGGTTTCGAGACAACTTCTGAATCTTCTGAGAGAAATAAAATTCGCCGAAGAAAAACGGCTCGTTTGTAAAGTAGGCTCGGCCTACATAGCAACGAGATTCTCCGCCACGAACGTTCAGGAAAACGATGTCAAAGAAAAAGATAATTCAAACGTTCAGCAAAAAGAAGAGAAAAAAGAAGCGGTGAAAGCAAGGGAAGAAAAAAAAGAAGATAACGAGTTTGAGAAACGCTTCAAAGAACTCATGGAAGAACTGAAAGAAAAAGGTGATCTTTCCATCTTTGTTGCTCTCAGTCTCTCAGAAGTCCAGTTTGACGGGGAAAAAGTAATCATTTCCTTCGATTCATCGAAGTCCATGCATTACGAGTTGATGAAGAAGAAACTGCCTGAACTGGAAAACATCTTTTCCAGAAAGCTCGGGAAAAGGGTAGAAGTTGAGCTTCGACTGATGGGAAAGGAAGAAACAATAGAGAAAGTTTCTCAGAAGATCTTGAGATTGTTTGAACAGGAGGGATAGTTTGAAAAAGATCAAGAGTTTCGGTGGAAAGAGTCTGGGCGGGGGAAAGCAGGAAAAATTTTTGAAGGACTTCACCAGGATGCAGGAGGAGCTCCAGAAGAAAATCCAGGAGCTCGAGGAGGGCTTTTCACAAATAGAGGTAGAAGCTTCCGTTGGTGGAGGAGCCGTCAGAATCGTTGCAACCTGTGATAGGAGAGTCAAGGACATAGAGATAGACGAGGATTTGAAAGAAGACATCGATACACTAAAGGATCTTCTGATAGCGGGAGTGAACGAAGTCATGGAAAAGATCGAGAAACGTCGTGAAGAAGAGATGAGCAAAATAACTCATCAATTTGGAATACCAGGATTGATGTGAGAAGGAGGGAAAGAGCATGGTAAGAGTGGCTATTAACGGTTTCGGTAGGATAGGAAGGCTTGTCTACAGGATCATCTACGAAAGAAAGAACCCCGACATCGAAGTAGTGGCCATCAACGATTTGACAGACACCAAGACCCTCGCACACCTTCTGAAGTACGACTCCGTTCACAAGAAGTTCCCCGGCAAAGTCGAGTACACTGAGAACTCTCTGATCGTCGATGGAAAAGAGATCAAGGTTTTCGCGGAGCCCGATCCTTCGAAACTTCCTTGGAAAGACCTCGGTGTTGACTTCGTGATCGAATCTACCGGCGTCTTCACAAAAAGAGAAAAGGCAGAACTTCACCTGCAGGCTGGGGCGAAGAAAGTCATCATCACGGCGCCCGCCAAGGGAGAAGACATCACCGTTGTTATCGGTTGTAACGAAGACCAGTTGAAACCCGAACACACCATCATATCCTGCGCGTCCTGTACAACCAACTCCATAGCACCCATTGTGAAGGTACTCCATGAGAAGTTCGGAATCGTCAGTGGAATGCTCACAACCGTTCACTCCTACACGAACGACCAGAGAGTGCTCGATCTGCCTCACAGAGACCTGAGAAGGGCGAGGGCGGCCGCGGTGAACATCATCCCGACAACCACAGGCGCCGCAAAAGCAGTCGCACTCGTTGTTCCTGAAGTGAAGGGCAAACTCGATGGAGTCGCTCTCAGAGTACCAACTCCCGATGGATCCATCACCGATCTCACAGTACTGGTCGAAAAAGAAACCACGATCGAGGAAGTCAACGCCGTCATGAAAGAAGCCACAGAGGGAAGACTCAAGGGAATCATCGGCTACAACGATGAACCAATTGTGAGCAGCGACATCGTTGGAACTACGTTCTCCGGTATCTTCGACGCCACACTCACCAACGTTATCGGTGGAAAGCTCGTGAAAGTGGCTTCCTGGTACGACAACGAGTACGGATACAGCAACAGAGTTGTTGACACACTCGAACTGCTCCTCAAGATGTGAAAAACGGGCGGGTTTTCCCGCCCTTCTCAGACTCAAAAAGGGGGTGCGAACATGGAAAAAATGACCATAAGGGATGTTGATCTGAAAGGCAAGAGAGTCATAATGAGAGTGGACTTCAACGTTCCAGTGAAGGATGGGGTCGTTCAGGACGACACGAGAATAAGAGCCGCCCTTCCAACGATAAAGTACGCTCTCGAGCAGGGAGCGAAGGTGATACTCCTGTCCCATCTTGGAAGGCCCAAGGGGGAGCCTTCACCGGAATTCAGTCTCGCACCGGTCGCCAAAAAGCTCTCTGAGCTTCTTGGAAAAGAAGTGAAGTTTGTTCCCGCTGTTGTCGGTGACGAGGTGAAAAAGGCCGTTGAGGAACTCAAAGAAGGAGAGGTTCTCCTCCTTGAAAACACCAGATTTCATCCGGGAGAGACCAAGAACGATCCTGAACTCTCGAAGTTCTGGGCCAGCCTTGCCGACATTCACGTGAACGATGCCTTTGGAACGGCCCACAGAGCACATGCTTCCAACGTTGGAATTGCACAGTTCATTCCCAGTGTGGCAGGATTCCTCATGGAAAAAGAGATAAGATTCCTTTCCAAGGTGACTTACAATCCAGAAAAGCCGTACGTTGTGGTCCTTGGCGGAGCAAAAGTATCTGACAAGATCGGTGTCATCACGAACCTCATGGAAAAAGCCGACAGAATTCTCATAGGTGGAGCCATGATGTTCACCTTTCTGAAGGCTCTTGGCAAAGAGGTTGGATCGTCCAGGGTTGAGGAAGACAAGATCGATCTCGCGAAAGAGCTCCTCGAAAAAGCGAAAGAAAAAGGTGTTGAGATCGTTCTTCCCGTCGATACCGTCATCGCTCAGAAGATCGAAGCCGGTGTGGAAAAGAAGGTTGTCAGAATCGACGACGGGATACCTGAAGGATGGATGGGTCTCGACATAGGACCTGAGACAATAGAACTCTTCAAGCAGAAGCTCTCCGATGCAAAAACTGTTGTCTGGAATGGTCCTATGGGAGTCTTTGAAATCGACGATTTCGCTGAAGGTACAAAACAGGTCGCACTTGCGATCGCGGCACTCACGGAAAAGGGAGCGATCACCGTTGTGGGTGGAGGAGACAGCGCGGCAGCGGTGAACAAATTCGGCCTGGAAGACAAATTCTCCCATGTTTCAACGGGTGGAGGAGCTTCTCTCGAATTCCTTGAAGGAAAAGAACTTCCTGGTATTGCCAGCATCGCAGATAAAAAAAAATAACACGTAAGCTGATCCTTGCTGGAAACTGGAAGATGCACAAAACGGTCGCAGAAGCGAAAAAGTTTGTGTCATTGCTCGTAAACGAGCTCCACGATGTGAAAGAGTTCGAAATAGTGGTCTGTCCTCCGTTCACAGCTCTATCCGAAGTAGGGGAAATACTTTCGGGTAGAAACATCAAATTGGGAGCTCAGAACGTTTTCTACGAAGACCAGGGAGCGTTCACCGGAGAAGTTTCTCCTCTCATGTTGAAAGAGATCGGCGTTGAATACGTGATCGTCGGACATTCCGAGAGAAGACACATCTTCAAAGAAGACGACGAACTCATAAACAGAAAAGTGAAAGCGGTGCTTGAAAAAGGTATGACTCCTATTCTCTGCGTTGGGGAAACACTCGAGGAAAGAGAGAAAGGACTCACTTTCTGTGTTGTGGAAAAACAGGTGAGAGAAGGTTTCTATGGTCTCAGCAAAGAAGAAGCACGGAAAGTGGTAATAGCTTACGAGCCGGTTTGGGCAATTGGAACGGGAAGAGTGGCGACACCACAGCAAGCTCAGGAGGCACACGCGTTCATAAGAAAGCTGCTCTCGGAGATGTACGATGAAGAAACAGCTGAAGCGGTGAGGATTCTCTACGGTGGAAGCATAAAACCGGACAATTTCCTCGGTCTCATCGTTCAGAAGGATATAGATGGTGGTCTCGTTGGAGGAGCGAGTCTCAAAGAGTCTTTCATAGAGCTTGCACGAATAATGAGAGGTGTGATTTCCTGAGGCCCCGCCCCGCGGGGTCTCGATTTTTGGGAGGAGGTATTCAACATGTCTCTGAAGGAGAAACTAATGTCGGATCTGAAAGAGGCTATGAAAAACAAAGACACGATAAAGATGAATACCCTTCGCATGATACTCACAACCCTGAGGAATCTGGAAGTGGAAAAGATGAAGGAAGCCACGGATGAAGAAGTAATGGAAGCGTTGATGAGAGAAGCCAAGAAGAGAAGAGAGGCAATAGAGGAGTACGAAAAACACGGAAGAGAAGAACTCGCAGAGAAGGAAAGGAAAGAACTGGAAATAATAGAGTCGTACCTTCCGAAGCAGCTTTCGGAGGACGAGATAAGAAAGATCGTCATGGAAGCGATAAACGAGGTGGGTGCTTCTTCTCCAAAGGATCTGGGAAAGGTTATGAAAGTAGTGATGCCAAGGATGAAGGGAAGAGCGGACGGGAAACTTGTGAACAAGATGGTCAGAGAGATCCTGGAATCGTTATGAAGTTCGACCCCGATATCATCAGATGTGTTGAGATAGTGGACGCGGGTCCTCAGCAAAAACCAACCCACGCCTCATCGCTTCTCGTATGGTATGCGAAACCATCCAAGGACGTCAGAAACGTTCTGGAACTTGGTAGCGGTGTGGGAACGGTGAGTTTTGCCCTCGCAAAGCTCTACAACGTGCAAGTGGTTGGAGTGGAAAAAGAAAAGGAATTGTACGAGAAGGCTCTCGAAGGTATCTCGTTGAACAAACTTGAGGGAAAGGTCTCTTTTGTGAATTCCTCGGTGGAAGAACTTCCCTTTCCATGGGAATCTTTCGATATGGTCGTTTCGAATCCCCCTCATCACACAAAGGTTAAAAGCCCCAACCACTTGAGAGCCTCCACCCGGAGCATTGAAAAGAGAGACATAGAAAAGTTTGTACAGGCAACGTTTCGTTTTTTGAAGAACGGGGGAACAGCCGTTTACGTTCTTTCGCCGGAGAACCTTGTGGAGTGGCTGGAAATGTTTTTGTCTTTCAGATTGGAGCCCAAGAGAATGTGTTTTGTCCATGGTAAAATTGAGAAGGCTGCAACCCTCGTTCTTTTAAGATTGAGGAAAAACGGAAAAAGGGGATTGATTGTAGATCCTCCGGTGGTCCTTTCATGATAATTGGTGTGGGTGTTGACATTCTGGAGATAGATAGAGTACCAGAAAAATTCGCAGAAAGGATCCTCGGTAAAGCGGAAAAGAGACTGTTCTTGGCGAGAAATCGAAGGAAAGAGTTCATCGCTGGAAGGTTCGCTCTAAAAGAGGCTTTTTTCAAGGCTCTGGGAACGGGCTTGAATGGACACAGTTTCACGGATGTGGAATTTCTGGAAAGCGGTGGAAGACCGGTTGTATGTGTTCATAAGGATTTTGGTTTTTTCAACTACGTTCATGTTTCACTTTCTCACGATAGATTCGTTGTGGCTCTTGTTGTTCTCGAAAAAAGAAAAGGTGATATCATTGTAGAAGGTGACGAAGACTTTTTGAAGGAAAGGTTCGAAATCCTTGGAAGGTCAACCGAGGGGTGGGAGATAGAAACTTCTCTCCCGCCGTTTGCTTTGAAAAAACTTCTGGAAAACTCAAATTGCAGGCTTGTGAGGTATGGTAACATCCTCATCGGAGAGTGAGAGAAATGGACATCGATGAAATAGAAAGAAAAATAGACGAAGCGATTGAAAGGGAAGACTATGAAACGCTTCGTTCTCTTCTGGATAAAAGGAAAGAGTTGATGGAAAGTCTCCCAAAGGACAAACTGTCTGAGATCCTTGAAAGAGACAGAAAAAGATTGGAAATCATCGAAAAGAGAAAAACAGTGCTTTTTCGGGAGATCAATGTTATCAGGGAAGCCAGATCGTCTCTTCAAAAGAATATATGGACCAGAGGAGATACCTTAGGAAGAGGATAAAAACACGACAGGAGGGATGAACAGTAATGGAAGTGAAAGAGCTTGAAAGAGACAGAAACCGTGTTGTGCTGGAGTACGTCTTTGAAGCAGAAGAGATCGCACAGGCCGAGGACAAAGCGGTCAGGTATCTGAACCAGAGGGTAGAGATCCCCGGCTTCAGAAAGGGACGAATTCCAAAGAATGCCCTGAAGATGAAACTCGGTGAAGATTTTCAGGAGTACACGCTCGACTTTCTCATGGACCTCATACCTGATACGCTCAAAGACAGGAAGCTCATTTTGTCTCCTATAGTTACTGAAAGAGAACTTAAAGACGGCACCGCCAGAGTGGTGGTGGAGGTTCATGAAGAACCGGAAGTGAAAATAGGTGATATCTCAAAGATAGAAGTGGAAAAAGTGGACGAAGAAAAGGTTCTGGAGAAATACGTGGAGAGGAGGATAGAAGATCTCAGGGAGAGTCACGCACTCCTCGAGCCCAAAGAAGGACATGCCGAAGCGGGAGATCTCGTGAGAGTGAACATGGAAGTGTACAACGAGGAAGGGAAAAAACTCACCTCTCGTGAATATGAGTACGTGATAAGTGAGGACGAAGACAGACCTTTTGTGAAAGACCTTGTGGAAAAAAAGAAAGGCGACATTGTGGAGATTGAAAGAGAGTACGAGGGAAAGAAGTACACATACAGGCTCGAAGTGATGGAAGTGTACAAACGTACTCTTCCGGAGATCGGCGATGAATTTGCAAAGTCAGTGAACAACGAATTCGAGACACTGGAACAGCTGAAAGAATCTTTGAAGAAAGAGGGAAAAGAGATCTACGATGTGGAAATGAAAGAGAGCATGAGAGAACAGCTTCTTGAGAAACTCCCCGAAGTTGTGGAGATCGAAATTTCCGATAGAACACTTGAAATTCTCGCAAACGAAGCGGTCAACAGGTTGAAGAAAGAAGGAAGATATGAACAGATTGTGAATTCATATGAGAGTGAAGAGAAATTCAGAGAAGAATTGAAGAAAAGAATTCTGGATGATATGAAGAGAGACAGGGTAATAGAAGTCCTTGCACAGGAGAAGGGAATCAGTGTAAGCGATGAGGAACTCGAAAAAGAAGCGGAGGAACTCGCTCCCTTCTGGGGAATCTCTCCTGAGCGTGCTAAGAGCCTTGTCAAAGCACGTCAGGACCTCAGAGAGGAATTGAGATGGGCCATTCTGAAAAGAAAGGTGCTCGATCTGTTACTTCAGGAAGTCAAAGTGAAGGTGGTTGAACCAAAAGGAGAGGGTGATGACAGTGAAGGAAAAGAAGATAATTGATCAATACGTTCCCATAGTCGTTGAATCCACGGGAAGGTACGAGAGAGCCTACGACATTTTCTCGAGGCTTCTAAAGGACAGAATCGTTTTCCTCGGGTCTCCCATAGACGATTACGTGGCAAACCTGGTAATAGCTCAACTTCTGTTTCTGGAAGCGGAAGACCCAGATAAAGACGTCTACCTCTATATAAACTCTCCCGGAGGCTCTGTGACGGCGGGACTCGCCATCTACGATACGATGCAGTACATAAAGTGCGATGTCTCAACCATATGTGTGGGACAGGCGGCTTCCATGGCGGCTGTACTCCTTGCAGCTGGCGCAAAGGGGAAAAGATACGCGCTTCCGAACGCTCGAATAATGATACATCAGCCACTCGGTGGTGCTGAAGGACCTGCCAAGGATGTGGAGATCATAACGAGGGAACTTCTGAGAATAAAGGACCTCCTCAACAGGATTCTGAGCAAGCACACAGGACAGCCGATAGAGAAGATAGAGAGGGATACAGACAGGGACTTCTTCATGAGTGCAGAAGAAGCGAAAGAGTACGGGATAGTTGACAAAGTTGTCAGCACAAGAGAGTGAGGGCACCTTTCGGTGCCCCTATTTTTCTGTCAACTTTTCGTTCAGGAGGTTTACGATCTTTTCTGCTCTTCCCGAAACCTTTTTTTCTAATACTTCTTTGGAATCGATTCTGTACACGTTGTAGTACTCCCTTGTGAGGTCTAAGTCAATATCTACCTTTGCTCCTTCCAGAGAGAAACCCGCGTAGAATCCACGTGCGATTGAATACGAGTAGACAGAAGCGTCGAGATTGTAATCGGCACTGAGTCTTCTCCCAAGGGGTCCCGCCGCGACACTCAGTGATCCTCCGAGGGTGATGTTTCCCTCGGCGAAGGCATCGACATTTTCCATGATGACGGCTATGAGAGAAACGGATTGAAATCCTATCTGTGGACCGAAACTCAATCCGTACATCTTCACGAACAGAGGACCGTACCAGGTGTTCGTTTCTGGATCTCTTTTCAAAAGCACTCCCTGACCGTACTGTCCTCCCAGTACCCAGCCGAGTTTCAGATATTTGGGCACAATGAGTATACCTCTGGCCCTCTCGAGGAGAGATAGGAACGCACCGCTATCTGGTTGATCGAGGAACTCTTTCAGTGCGAGGAACGATTCATCGATTATATCAAACGCACTTGCGAAAGAAAACAGCGAAGATGTGAGGATCGTTAAAGCAACGAGGAATCGTTTCACCTCATCACCTCCTCAGATCATCTGAAAATATTTCTGAAGCAACTCGATGAAGAAATCGAGGATTTTCTGTGTCATCCAACCGCTCAAAAACAGGATTGTGAGAAACAACACGATTATCCTGGGGGCGAACATCAGCGTCTGTTCATGAATTTGCGTAACAGCCTGGAAGATGCTGATCACAAGTCCCACGATGAGACTCACAACGAGGGGTGGTACGATGATTTCCAGTAGAAGTCCTATTCCACTTTTCATTATATCCAGAAAGACCTCTACGGTCACGGTGAATCACCTCACAAAACTCTTTATCAACCCTTCTACAAGCAAATCCCAACCGTTTGCCATGACGAAAATGAGAATTTTGAACGGCAGAGAGACAAAAACCGGAGGTATCATGATCATTCCCATCGCCAATAGTATACTGGCCACTATCATGTCTATCACTATGAAAGGTACATAAAGAACAACTCCCATTTTGAAGGCAACTTCCAATTCCCCCAGAACGAAGGCTGGTATCAGAACGGCATTCGGTGCCTCTTCGATTTTTGCGATTTCAATGTTTGAGTTTTTCGCCAGCATGAAGACGTTATCCTCGTTGTGATGATTCTTCAGTTCGGTGATCATGAACTCTCTTATACGGGTGTTTACCCGTTGAAACATCTCCTGATAGCCCATCTCTTTGTTCAAATACGGTGTTATGGCGTTGTTGTAGATATCGTTCCAGACGGGTTGCATGATGAGAAATGTGAGAAAAAGGGCAAGACCTATCATGACCTGGTTTGGTGGAGTTTGACGCGTTCCAAGGGCGTTTCTGAAAAATGAAAAGACAACGATTATGCGCGTGAACGAGGTGAAGAGAACGAGAATGGAGGGTGCGAGTGCCAGTACGGTCAGTACAAGAAGGATCTCGAGAGTAACGACGAGGTCCTCTGGTTCTTCAGCGGGTCTTACACCTATGGATATTGATGGAAAAGGTATCTCCTGAGAAAAATACAAAAGGGGAAAAAGGATTAAAAGAATCAGGAGAAACTTTCTCATTTAATTTTTCTCCCCAATTTCTTGAAGAACATGCTGGAGAAAGATTTCTCTTCGTAGTCTTCAAGTTTCTTTATGACGGTAGCACCAGAATCTGTTACTAAAATGACAAAATATTCATCGATCACTCTAACAATGGCTATGAAAGTCTTTCTATCCAAATAGTGCCTTTCCAGAACAGAAATACTGGATCCCTTTTGAATGAAGATTCCCCTCTTCACAAAATAGTAAACCAGAAGGAGAAAGAAGAGAACTATCCCAAACGCCAGAAGAAACTGTAAAATCCCGCTCATGGAATTTCACTTCGAAACCTTGTTGAGAGCCTCTACCACCCTGGAAGGCTGGAAAGGTTTTACGATGAAGTCTTTCGCTCCAGCTTTTATGGCTTCTATGACCATTGCCTGCTGTCCCATAGCACTGCAGACGATGATCTTTGCGTTGGGATCGATCTTCATGATCTCTTTGATCGCATCGATACCGTTCATCTCCGGCATGGTGATATCCATCGTGACGATGTCCGGTTTGAGTTCTTTGTACTTTTCAACGGCTTCACGACCGTTCGTTGCTTCCCCTGCAACTTCGTATCCCGCTTTTGTGATGATATCTTTCAACATCATCCTCATGAACGCTGCATCATCGACTATCAAAACTCTCTTTCCCATCTTTTACACACCCTCCTTAACGGTTATTTCTTCGATTATCTTGTCGATGTCCAAATAGATGATGAGCTTTCCGTCGGTTTTTATGAGACCCTTTGATTTTTTACCGAATTTATCGGACACGTTCGTCAGATCGAGTTGATTCTCGGTTATTCTCAGAACTCCAAGGACCCTATCGACAAGGAATCCCACTTCCACATCCTTCGTTCTGGCGACAATTATACTCCTCATCCTCTGTTCATCAAACGAAATGCCCAAAATCTTTGCGAGGTTCACTACAGGAATGATTCTTCCCCTTAGATTGATCACACCCTCCACGAAGTGTCGTGATTTTGGCACAGGTGTTATATCGGATTTTTCAATCACCATCTCTATGTTGTCAACATCAAAAGCCAGTGTCTGTTCATCTATTTCGAAAGATAAAACTTCGAATTCTTTCAAAGCATCCGCCAATGTTTTCACCCCCGTTATACAATGCCGGAGACGTTGATTATCAGCGCTATACTACCATCACCGAGGATGGCTGCTCCGCTGAATTCTTTCACATCGGAGAACACCTTTCCAAGAGATTTTATCACGATATCGTCTTGACCGAGAAGTTCATCCACAACAATACCGTATTTTCTGTTTCCTACCCTCACAATAACCGCTTCCATTTCTTTCAGTTCTTCTTTGTGCTCTATTTGAAGCACTTCCCACAGGCGGTAAACAGGGACTACTTCTCCTCTTATAACGATCACATCTCTGTCCTGGATTCTCTGGATATCTTTCTTCGAAATACTGAGTATCGTGTCTATGTTCGCTATCGGAATCGCGTAGACGAGATTGTTGACTTTGACGAGGAGCGCCTGAATGATGGCCAGAGTGAGCGGTAATCTTATCGTGACTTTTGTTCCTTTGTCTTTCTCGCTTTCTATGCTTATGCTTCCATTCAAAGATTCCACAACATTCTTTACAACGTCCATTCCCACTCCTCTTCCGGACACTTCTGAGACTTTCTCTTTTGTGGAGAATCCCGGGACGAACAAGAAGTTCAGAATCTCCTGATCAGAAAGGGTAGCGGCCTTTGATTCATCTATGAGTCCCTTTTCTATGGCTTTTCTGATGATCTTTTCTTTGTCTATACCCCTTCCGTCGTCTTCGACCTCTATTACCACGTTGTTTCCCTCGTGACGCGCCGAGAGAATGAGAGTTCCAACGGGGGGTTTTCCTTTGGCTATTCGCTCTTCCTTGGGCTCTATACCGTGGTCGATGGCGTTTCTCAAGAGATGGAGCAGCGGTTCGCCTATCTCTTCAACGAACGTTCTGTCGAGCTCTGTGTCTTCTCCTCTCATGATGAAATTCACTTCTTTGTTCATCTTCTTGGCGAGGTCTCTCACCATTCGAGGGAATCTGTTGAAAACGAAGGAAATGGGAACCATTCTGATCTTCATCACGACGTTTTGAAGGTCCAAGGTGATTCTGCTGAGCTGAGACAGACTCTCATCCAGTTCTTTTATGTTGTATTTCTTGAGGGTTTCCAGTATTCTGCTTCTTGCGATGACCAGTTCTCCCATCAAGTCCATCAAATTGTCCAGTTTCTCTATATCTACCCTGACTGTTTGCGAAATAACCTTTTTTCTTTCAATCTTTTCCTCAGCTTTTTCAGTTTTCTCTTCTTTCTCGGTTCTTTTTTCAGCCTTCGATTCTTCGACGACAGCGGTTAATTCTTTGATTATTACCTTCTCTATGTCGGCGATGCTCGACAGAGCTTCAGAAAGTTTCTCCAGATCTACAGGAGAGATGACGAAGAGTTCCACTTCGTTTTCGAATTTCTCTTCTTCTATCTCTTCAACCGAAGGAACCGTTCTTACAACTTCACACTTCAGTTCTTCAAGCTTGTGGAAAACGAGGTAAATCCTGGCGGATTTCAGTTGCGTTCCTTCTTTGAGAATTACTTTAATATAGAACGTTTTGAAGCCCTTGTTTCTCGCTTCTTGAAGAACGTGGACGACTTCTTCAGGAAGAACCATGGCTTCTTCATTGCTTGTTGATTCTCCTTTGTGTTCTTCCTCACCCTTTGTTTCCGTTTCACTTTCGATCTCTGAGGCTTCCTTTTTTCCCGATGAAACAAAGCTTTTTATGGTGTCCGAAAACACATCTATGTTTTCTCCGATGTCGTCACTTCCCTCGGAGACGATCTTATCAACCATTCTGGTTATCATGTCGACCCCCGCGAAAATCTTGTCGAGGAGATCAGAAGTTATCTTTATATCGCCGTTTCTGGCTTTATCGAGGATGTTTTCTAAGGTATGGCAGAGCTTCGCCATACTGGAAAACCCCATTGTACCTGCCATTCCCTTCAGGGTATGAAGAGCCCTGAACGCTTCGTTTATGAGCTCCATATCCTCGGGGTTTTTCTCCAGTTCGAGGAGGGTATCGTTCAGATTCTGAAGGTATTCTTTTGTCTCATCGACAAACACTCCGAGATATTCTTCCATCATACTTTTTCACGCCCCTTCAAGTATTTTCTGAGGTTTTCCAGGGCCATCATGGCGGATCTGGTTCTTATCGTGTTACGATCGCCTGTAAAATTATACCTCATAGTGATGTGTTCATGTTCGAAGATATCTATGAAAACCGTCCCCACAGGTTTCTCCGGAGTACCACCTAATGGGCCCGCTATTCCGGAGATGGAGACACAGATATCCGCTCCGGTGAGTTTTTTAAGACCCTCCGTCATCTCCTGCACACATTCTTTGCTCACTGCACCGTGTTTTCTGAGAGTGTCTTCTCTAACACCGAGGATGTGTTTTTTCAGATCGTTACTGTACGCCACCACACCACCGGCAAAAACCTCTGAGGCCCCAGGGACGTTCACCACTAAAGAAGATAACATGCCACCCGTGCAGGATTCTGCCACAGCGAGCGTTTTTTTCCTGTCTTTCAGGAGTCTAACCACGACTTCTTCCATTTTTTCGTCGTTCATACCGTAGAGGTGTTCGCCAGTTTTTTCGAGTATCTTTTTCACCATCTCATCCAGATACTCCTTGTTCTTCATGTGGGTGGTCAACCTGAGCCGTACTCCTTCTACATGATCGGCCATGGTGGCCACTTCCACTATGTTTTGAGAATAAAGAATATCCTTCAAAAGATCTTCGAGAACGGCTTCAGGAATACTGTAGTATTTCAACACAATCTGATACAGGACATCCGTCGTTCTTAGCCGATCTTTAAGGGCATTGAACATGGGGATCAATTCTCTGGGAGGTCCTGGTAGGAGAATTATGGTTTTTCCATCTACTGTAAGAATCTGCCCTGGAGCACTGCCCACGGGATTGTCCAGAACTTCGGCACCATCTATTACTAAAGCTTGTCTTTCAATGTTCTGTGGTACTTCGGAATGGTATTTCTTTATCTTCGCTTTTATCTCCGAGAGAAGCGCCTCATCGAGTTTGAGACTCCTGTTCAGCGATTTCGCGACGGCATCTCGGGTGAGATCATCCTGTGTGGGACCGAGCCCTCCTGTGAGAACAAGGAGGTCGACCTGAGGAATGAGAGTTTTCACCTCTTCTGAGATGGTGTCCAAATCATCTCCTACCGTCGATACCTTGACAACTCTATATCCAAGATTCTTCAATTCCTGACAGAGGAACTGCGCATTCTTGTTGAGTATCAAACCTTCCAGTAGTTCGCTTCCGATAGTGATGATCGCCGCTTTCTTCATACGACCCCTCCCTGGTGATATGATAACACACAGGGGGATGTTATGAGAGAAAAGCTCTTTTGGATTCTTAAAAAGTACGGTGTGAGTGATCACATTGCGAAGGCTTTTCTGGAAATACCCCGAGAGGAGTTTCTGACGAAGTTTTATCCTCCTTCTTACGTTTACGAGGATATCGTTCTGGTCTCTTATGATGACGGTGAAGAATACAGCACTTCAAGTCAACCTTCTTTGATGGCATTGTTCATGGAATGGGTAGGCTTGGATGAGGGGATGAAAGTCCTCGAGATAGGTGGAGGAACGGGTTACAACGCTGTCGTGATGAGCAGAGTTGTGGGTGAGAAAGGCCTTGTGGTCTCCGTGGAATATTCGAGAAAGATCTGTGAGATCGCGAAAAGAAACGTGGAGCGCCTTGGAATAGAGAACGTTATTTTTGTCTGCAGAGACGGATACTACGGTGTCCAGGAGTTTTCCCCGTACGATGTTATCTTCGTGACAGTCGGTGTAGATGAGGTACCGGAGACGTGGTTCTCTCAACTCAAGGAAAGTGGGAGGGTGATAGTACCTATCAATTTGAAACTCTCAAGAAGACAGCCCGCTTTTCTGTTCACAAAAAAGGATCCGCATCTTGTGGGAAGCTACAAATTGGAAACCAGATTCATAACGGCAGGGGGCAACCTTGGAAATCTCCTTGAGAGGAACAGGGAGCTTTTGAGAGAATTTCCATTCAGCAAAGAGATCTTAATACCACGTTCTCATACCTTTGTGGAATTGGTGGATCTCCTCACCAGGAGACTCGCAGAGATTGGTGGAAAGTTCTACTACGCTGGGCCAAACGGCGTGGTAGAGTTTCTCGATGACAGGATGAGGATATACGGAGACACTACAGAGATAGAGGACCTTTTAACTCAGTGGGGAAACTGCGGTTACAGAAGCTTTGAGTATCTCACACTTCATGTGGGTTACAACACATTTTCACGTATATCCTGTTCTATTTGACCATCTCTTATCTTTATAACCCGGTCCGCTTTCTCTGCTATTCTTTCGTCATGAGTCACGATTACCAGTGTGGAATTTCTCTTCATTTCCATCAGAAGGTCTATGATCATTCTTCCTGTCTCGTTGTCCAGGGCACCGGTGGGTTCATCCGCCCATATGACTTTTGGGTTGTGGACGATGGCCCTCGCGATGGCAACGCGCTGTTTTTCCCCTCCGGAGAGTTCCTCAGGAAATCTATCACACTTGTGAGCCAATCCCACTTTCCTCAGAATTTCGAAGGCTCGCTCTCTTGCTTCTTTTCTGTTCACACCCAGTATGAGCAGAGGTAGTTCCACATTTTCAATAGCGGTAAGAACGGGAACGAGATTGAAGAATTGAAACACGAACCCCATGTTTTCCGCTCTGAACCTCGTTCTTTCCTCTTCTGAGAGTCTGTACAGGTCTGTCCCGTGAATTACTACAGTTCCCCTTGTGGGACGATCCACACCAGAAAGACAGTTCAGAAGAGTCGTCTTTCCAGAACCTGATGGACCCAGGATCACAACAAATTCTCCAGTGTTTATTCTTAGATTTATACCCTTCAAGGCCGTTACTTTCTCTTTCCCATTGTACTCCTTCCACAGGTTGTGGACTTCGATCAAAGCCTTCACTCTCCTTCCCTCATGGCTTCAAGTGGTGAGAGTTTTGACATCATAAAACTCGGTATCACCATAACGGCTGAAGCAAGAGCAACCACTGTGAGAAGCGACAGAAGTATAGAAGCTACCGGTACGGAAACCATGAAAGTTCCGAGGCTTTCAGACATTGCTTCTGAAACGAAATACCCCACGAGAACACCTGAGACGGTACCTATGAGTATTCCTCCGAAGAGGAAGAAAAGATGTTCTATCAGGAAGGAGGTTACCAACTGGTTTATTTTCATCCCCACGGCGCGGAGTGTTCCCATTATCTTTACTCTGGAAAAGTACGATTTCAGAACAAAAAGTAGAAGTCCGGAGGAGGCAGATAAGAATCCAAACAGGAAAATGAACCTTATTACGCTGACGAGCCCCTCTATTCCGCTGTAGAGTTTTTTGAATTCCTCATCCAAGAAAAAAGGATAGGCAAATTTTGAGAGGTAGAACTGTTTCACATTGGAAGCACTGCTTTTTTCAACTTTTCCAAGAAGCAGAGATAAGGGTTTTACGTCGCTGGCGGCGTTTGAGATAGGTGCGATCATGTCGATCGGGACCAGATAATCGTTCTTGTTGTAAACGCCAGCGATTTTAAACTTAACATCTTCTCTTCCACCGAGTGGGAGGATGGACTTCAGAGTTCCTGTTATTTCTTCAAAATCAACAGGATCTCCTATCAGAACAGTATCAGAGGCCTCCAGAGATTTCACGGATCCCCGAAGAAGCTTCAGCGTTGAGTTTCTAAAAAACGATTCATCAACAAAAGCGATCATTTTTTCTCCCTTTTCTGTTTTCAAGGTATAAAGGTAAACTCTGCAAGGATCTTTCAACTCTTCATGAAGGGGGAGAGATGTTTTCGCCAATAAAGACCTGAATGGATTTTCCAGAACCAGAAAATTGTATCCAAAGAGCCCTCCTCTCACCTTTTCCTGAACAAATCGGTCCGCGCTGGCAGAAAGTATGTTGAAGACTGTGACAGAGAAGATCAGAAAGGCGAAGGTCAGGGAAACTGTGATACCTTTCTTTGGAAAGCGCTGGACGTAGGAAAGTCCTATCAGTAGGGAAAGATTGCCCTTAGACATGAGGTTGTTGAAGACGTTCTTTGAAAGAAGAACCACCGAAAAAACCAAAAGAGTCACACCAAAGAAAATAGCGGATCCTTTGTTCAGTGATGATAGAATGAAATCCCTTTCACTTTGAAGGTTCAAATCGGAAAAGAATCCCATACCAAGGTTCAAAGTGCCAAGAGCCATCATTATGAATGGATTCTTCAGTTTGATAGCGATGACCAGTGACAGCAAAACCACGGAAAACACACGAAGTTCGGAGAAGAAAAGAACTAAACCCAGAAACACAACGAAGATCAAGAGTTTCCAGGAGACATCCAGCTGTTCTCCCATTTCTCTGTAAACGGGCGGTTTCCCAGTTATTTCTCTCGCTTTCAGAAGGAAAAGGATCATTGGGAAAAGAACCCCGAGTCCAAGGGAAAGAAAGAGTGTTCTGATCGAAAGGTGAAATACTATCTTATCAACGTGGAAAAACGAAGATGAGATCACATCAACGACTTCCTGAAAACGACTCAGAAGAAACTTTCCGACGAAAATCCCAATCAACACACCTGCTGCTGCCGATATCAGAGAGTACATGAAACCTTCCAGAAGCAGTATTCCCCACTCTTCCATCTTTCTGAGCCCTATCTTTCTCAGAGTCACGAGTGTGGAGCTCCTGTCTCTCATCACGTCCTCACAGAACATGTAAAAAACTAAGAAACCAACGAAGATTGAAATGCCAGAGAAAGCCAGTGTCACGTAAGCGAGGGACCTGTTGATCGGAGATTTGAGAAAGCTGTACTTTATATTCCTCACCCTGAGATTCGTCTCTATGTTCGTTTCTTCATGTTTTTCGATTGGAAGGCTGTAGTAAAGGTAACACTTTGTGGGGAAAACTCCACTGGGAAAATCTTCCGCGTTGATGAAAACAGTTCCAGGCAGACTCGCCGATTCACCTTTGAAGTTCAAAAAACCTTCCTCACCGATTTTTACAATGGTAAATTCCCTACTTCCTGATGAGAAGAGCAGGGTGATTCTGTCTCCCACCTTCAGGTTCATCAGTCTTGCAACAGACTTTCCAACTATGGCCTCTCCCGGATTCAAAGTCAGTGACTCGCCGACGAAGTCTGAGAGGGATTCCGGTTCTGTAGCTATCACGAGAACGTCCAGAGAGTTGTTCAACCTGGCGCTGTCTTCTGAGACTGGGAGGACACCTTTCACCTGTTTTTTCAGGTTTTCTATTTCAGAATCATCGATTTTTGAGGTTGCAAATGAGAAAAAGAGAAAGGAAGGGCTCTTTGGCTCAGCCACGGCATCCGCGTTACCGAAGTTTTCTTCTATCCTTTCCCATTTCCACACGTTTATCGAATCCGAAAGAGACAGCGCTCCCGTTACCAGCGACAGGCTGATGGCCAATCCTAAGATGACAACGAGGGAGATTTTCAAATTTTTTGTGAAGTTTCTCAGAGCGATTTTCAGAATCACAGATGTTCCCTCCACAAATGTTAGAATTTTCTTCGGAGGTGTCGCCTTTGGATTCAGTAAAGAACATTCTTCTCGAGTACGGGCTTAGATTTCAAGAACCGCAGATAGAAAAGGTAGATAAATACATCGAGGAACTCCTGAGAACCCCTTACAACCTCACCGCTCACAGGGATTTAGACTCTGCTGTCCATAAAAATGTTGTAGAAATTCTACTTCCCTTAAAAGAAGAACTGGAAGGGACACTCCTGGATGTTGGTTCAGGTAATGGTGTCCCAGGGCTTATTTTAGCTATCTTTTTTCCGAAACTCAAGGTGGTACTTCTGGATTCCAGAGAAAAGTCGGTGAATTTTCTCAGAGGAGTAATAGAAAAGCTGGATCTGGAAAATGTTTCAGCTGTCAAAGAGAGAGCAGAGAATTTCTCCAGAGAAAGGCGAGAAGAGTTTGACTATGTCACAGCCAGAGCTGTGGCGCGGTTGAATGTACTGGTGGAGATCTGTGCACCAGCATCGAAAATCGGTGGGAAACTTCTTTTCTACAAGGGGCCTTCGTACAGAGAGGAATTGAAAGAGGCGCAAAAAGCCATAAAAGAACTGAAGGTGGAACTCGAAGAGGTGCGGGAGTATTCTCTAAAAACCGGCGAGAGAAGGGCGCTGCTGATATTCAGAAAACACGAGAACTCTCCTGAGAAATATCCAAGGAGGGTGGGTGTGCCATTCAAGAGACCTTTGTTGTGATTGAAAAAGGTGTTTTCCCTGGGGCGTTGAACATGGCCGTCGATAGCTTGATGGCGGAGTGGGCTGTGAAGATGAACGCGGTGTTGTTCAGGTTTTATGGTTGGGAAAGACCTACCGTTTCCCTGGGACGTTTTCAAAAAAAGGGTGGGATAAACGTTCCTGATTGGATAGATGTTGTGAGAAGACCTTCTGGAGGCAGAGCGCTGCTTCATCACCGGGAGATCACCTATTGTCTTGCAGTTCCCAGAAAAGTAGACGCCGGGAAGCTTTCCGTTCTGGAATTTCACAGGCTGGTACACAGTTTGATAAGGGACGCTCTGGTAAAAGCCGGGGTGCCCGCTGAGTTGTCAAGCGAAAGACGGGGAAACACGATGCTTTGTTTTGATGCACCGTCGAGGTACGAGATCGTGCTCAACGGTGTCAAGGTGGTAGGGAGTGCGCAGTTCAGAACGGCTGAGTCCATCGTTGAACATGGATCCATAGTTCTGAAACAGGATGTTGAGCTTCTGAAAACCATTTTTGGGGATGGTATTCCTCCTTTGAAAGGTATCCTGGATCTTTACGATGTGGATGTGAAGACTCTGGAAGAAAGTATCTTGGCGCAATTTGAGAAGGTTTTCGGTCCTTCGAAGAAGATACAGCTGGACAGTAGTATGTTGAAAGAATCGAGGAAAAGATCGTCTCTTTTTGAGGTAAGGAGGAGATAGTTTGGGGAAACTGATCATAGTGGGAACACCTATAGGAAACCTCGAGGATATCACCATCAGGGCTTTGAAGACGCTCAGAGAAGTCGATCTGATACTCGCGGAGGACACCAGGAGAGTTGTGATCCTTCTAAACAAATACAGAATAAAAAAACCGCTTCTTTCGTTCAACGAGAGGAACTCGAAGAAAAGAATAAAAGAAATTCTGCCGCTTCTCAGAGAGGGAAAGAAAGTAGCCCTTGTCAGCGATGCGGGGATGCCGGTGATCTCCGATCCAGGATACAACCTCATAGAGGAATGCTGGAGGGAAGGTATAGAGGTGGATATCGTTCCGGGACCGAGTGCCCTGACGAGTGCCGTCGCGGCAAGTGGATTCCCAGGTTCGAAATTCATCTTTGAAGGCTTTCTGCCACGTGGAAAGAACAGAAGGAGACTTCTCAAATCTTTGAAAAAGGAAAACAGAGTAATTGTGTTTTTCGAGTCACCGGAAAGGTTACTCTCAACTCTGAGGGACATTCTGGAGATAATTGGGGATCGGGAGGTGTTCATCGCAAGGGAGATGACAAAGCTTCATCAGGAGTTCTTCAGAGGAAAGGTGAGTGAGGCTATTTCGTACTTTGAAAAGAAAAAACCTCTCGGTGAGATTACAGTGGTATTATCGGGAAAGGAGTGAGAATGTGAAACAACCCTTTGAAAGAATTCTCAGAGAGATCTGTTTCATGGTGAAGGTGGAAGGCAGGAAGGTGTTGAGAGATTTCGGTATAACACCGGCTCAATTTGACATTCTTCAGAAGATCTATTTCGAAGGTCCCAAACGTCCAGGAGAACTCAGCGCTTTGCTGGGAGTAGCGAAGAGCACGGTGACCGGTCTGGTGAAAAGACTCGAGGCAGACGGTTATCTGACACGCACTCCAGACACTGCGGACCGAAGAGCCTATTTTTTGGTTATAACAAGAAAAGGGGAAGAGGTTATAGAGAAGGTCATCGAACGAAGAGAAAATTTCATCGAGAAGATCACGAGTGATCTTGGTAGGGAAAAATCCTCAAAGATACTCGACTATCTGAAAGAGCTGAAAAGCGCTATGGAGAAAAATTTTTCCAAACAATAAACCGGTTGTTCACGGGGTGTTTTCAAGGATGTTTTAAGGTTGAAGAGGGAGGTGAAGTCTTTGAAAAAGATACTTGTTTTTGGGTTGACAGTGATGAGCGTTCTCCTGCTTTCACAGAACATAAAGGATTTAGAGCCAGGATCTCCGTTTTTCGACGCTGTGAATTACGTGGTGAAAGCGAGCATCATGGAACTTGATGACAAGGGGAATTTCAGGGGAGCGCTTCTTGTGACTCGCTACGACATAGCGCAGTACATCTACAGATTGGTCATGAGATTCGAACTTGAAAAATTCAAGGAAAAACTCCCGCTACTCGATGAGCTCGATATTGTAAAGACGGCCACGATCGCTCTCGATGAACGAACCTCTAATCTGGAAAAGAACTACAATTCTTTGAACTCTCGAGTTGATTCTGCTGTACTCGAAATTACCTCCACGGCGAGTGAAGTTTTAGAGTTGAAGACAAAAGCTGATTCTCTGGAAGAAGCGTTCAACAATCTCTCGCTGGCTTTCACCAGCTTCAAGCAGGAAACAGCCGGGATAGATTCGGAGATACTGAGGAGAATAGACGTTGTCGAAAAAAACCTTAAGAAGCTTGAAGAGAGTGCACAACAGAATTCCTCAAGGCTGACTCTTTTGGAAAAGAATCTGGAGAACGTGTCAAGAGAGATAGCTTCTCTTGAAGAAGCAATCACTCAGCTCAGTTCAGATACGCGCAATCTTCTCACCTGGAAACAGAACGCAGGCGAAGACATCCTCATGTTGAAAGGACGAACAGGAAGCCTTTCAGAACAACTGGATCAACTTCGCAAAGAATTGGACTCACTTTCCTCGGATGTGGTGAATCTGAAGAACGAAGTGAATCAGAAAGTTTCTGCTGTTTCCAGCAAAATCTCCACTCAGGAGGAGAGAGTTTCTGATCTGGAAAAGAGTATCTCTCAAATGACAACAAAATTTCAAACACTGGAGTCCAGCGTGGAAAACCTGAAAAGTGATCTGGAAAACCTGAATAAACGTTTCTCCGGATTGGAAGAATCCGTTGCTGAAGATCAACAAAACAGAACGACGATGGAGAGTGAAATCCAGGATCTCAAAAAGCAGGTGATCGATCTTTCAAAGAGGATCGAAAGACTCTCTTCGGACCTGACAGTACTCTCTCAGAAAGTGGAAGAAAAAGAGAAATCTTCGCTCCAGATGGACACCGGCACGTTGATGATGATCGGTGCAGGAGCGCTTGCTCTTCTTCTGGGAATCCTTCTTCTTGCGGGGCGATGAATGTGGTGAAAGGAGTAGCGTTCGCGGCGGGAGGAGTCAAAGGAGCGGCTCACATTGCTTTCCTGGAAAGATCTGGGGACGTGTTCGATGTGGTCACTGGATCATCGATAGGAGCCATCGTAGGGGGACTGTACGCACTCTACGGAGATCCCGCTCTGGTGAAGGATGTCACCTTTTCTCTCATGAAGAAACACTTTGAGGATCTGGAAAAGATGGAATCGGAGAACACCTGGAGAGGGTTGTTTCAACGTTCTCTTTTTAAAGCAGATCTTCTGTTTTCTGTTCTCAAGGAGGTTTTTGGTAGAAAGAAATTCTCTGACTGCAAGAAAACACTCGGTGTTGTGATTTTCGATACAGAAAACTTGGATTCTCTCCTTGTGACAGAAGGCTTTCTGATAGATGCCATCGTGGCGAGCAGTTCTGTACCGGGATATTTCGAGCCGATCTGGATAGGAGGTACTCCCTGTCTGGACGGTGGGGTTCTTGCACCCACACCGGTTTCTCAGGCACGAGAACTCGGAGCGGATTTCGTTGTGGCTTCCGCTTTCAACAGAGAGAAAAAAGAAGGATTTAAAAACCATTTCGAAATGTTCTTTGCAATGGACAGATGGAAGGAGATACTCCTGGAGAGGGAAGAGCTTTCAAAGGCGGATTTTGTGGTGATACACGATGTGAACGAGTCCTGGAACGCTTTCGATAAGTACGAAGAAATCTACAGAAAAGCACTTAGAAATTTGAAGGGAGTGATTTTACCCTGGTAATCGCGTTCGGTGGGGACAGCGGTGCTTATCTGGGAGTTACAGGAGTGCTGAAATTTTTAAAAGATTCGAAAGTCGATTTCACAGCGAGGTGCTGTGGGATTTCTTCTATTCCCTGCGCTCTTTTTTTCCTCACAAGATCTGCTAACAGGACATACTCCATCTTGGTGAAGGAATGGAAGAACATTGAGAAACTTCTCGATCCATTCTTCACGAATGGTATAGACCAGATTTCTATGCTCGATGCTCTTCGGATACTGATGAGAATCGGTGACACGTTGAACGGTGTTCGAAATCACGAGCGCCTGTACAGGTACATAGATTCGCTGTTCCCTGCGCAGAAAATCCCAGGAGGTCTTGAAATCTGGGCTTTCGATCTTTTCGAAGGAAAGGAAGTGGTCTTCAAAGAGGGTGACGATCTGAGAAAAGCGCTCAAGATTTCTCTTTCCTTTCCGATACTCTACCGTCCGTACGAAGACAGGTACGTCCCCATCACTTGGATCACGGGAGTTCCCGAAGGAGAACTTATGGTCCTGTTCGATATAGAAAAAGAAACGCATTCTCCAAGAAACGCACTCGAGTACCTGTTTTTATCGACAACAGCAAGAACAAAGCATCTGGAGAGAGAAAGAACAAAAAAAGCTAAGTGTTTGAGGATATCGTGCTCTTCCCTTTCGCCGGTTTCTACAACGAGACGCGCTTACGAAGAGTTTCCCAGATTCTTCGAGGAGGTGTTTGTGTGAAAAAATCGTTGATCACATTCTTCATCCTTGTGAGTCTTCTCGCATTTTCGAAAACGATTCACATAAAGGCGGATTTTGTGAAACCTTCCGATGAAAGGATAGAGTATTCCGGAAACGTTGTTCTCAAGATCGAAGAAGAGAAATTCACTCTAACTGCCGAGAGTTTGATCGTGAAAAAACTGAGTGGAAAGTGGAGAATAACAGAAGCGAGTTCATCTGTGACTGTGACCCTTGAAGACGGGAAACTGAAAGGAGACAGTCTCATTTACGATGTGGAGACCAGAGTGGGAACCATCACAGGGAGTGTGGAAGGTGAGTTCATCGATAAGACCAGCACGGAAACGATCTATATAGAGTGCGAACAAATCACCTTCGATCTTGAAAAAGACGTTTTTCATGGAGTTGGAGAGGTGAGGATTCTGAAAGGTTCAGTTGAGGTAAGTTCCGAAGAGGTGGTTTACAGAAGAAAAGACGGTATCATAGAGCTCCTCCACAGTGTGAGGTTGAAGGATAAAGAAAAAGATCTGGAGATGGAGGCAGAGAAAGTGACAATGGATCTTGAAGAAGATACAATGGAAGCGAGTTCTGTGACTGTAACCTTAGAGGTGGAGTGAATGAGAGTCATCACCACACACAGATCACCCGATTTCGATGCCTTCGCTTCCTGTGTCGCGGCGAAGAAGCTGTTTGATGACCACATCATAGTTCTGCCTTCCAATCCGGCGAGGAATCTCTCCGATTTCCTCAAAGTCTATTTGGATCACTTTGAATTCATCTGGGATCACGAGTTTGAAGGCGAGGTCACAGAACTCGTGATCGTCGACACACCTTCTCCGGATCGGATTCCAGAGAATATCAGAGAGAAAAGTCAAGGAGCGAAGATAACAGTTTACGATCACCATGTGGATGAAAGTCCATACGATGGAATAGTATCGAAGGTGGGAGCCACGATAACGATACTCGTTGAGCTCATTCGAGATAAAAATATACCACTGGATCCCACCGAAACCACTCTCTTCATGATCGCTCTCTACGACGACACGGGAAATCTACTCTTTTCTTCAACCACACCGCGGGATCTGGAGATAGCGAAGTTTCTTCTGGAAAACGGTGCAAATCTCGATGAAGTGGCACTTTACACAAGAGAAGAGCTCACTCCTAAGCAGATGGAACTGCTGGACGAACTGATAGAGAACGCTCGTGACTATGAAGTGAACGGTGTCCCGATAACCATTTCAGTGATGGAGTGCGAGGACTTTGTGGGAGGATTGGGGCTGATTGTGAGTAAGGTCTGGGAGATGCTGGGAAAGGAAACCTTCATAGCGATTGTGAAGATGGGGAAAAAGATCTACGTTATTGGAAGAACCGGTTCACCCGACGTGGATCTCGGCTCTTTCATGAGAGACCTCGGAGGAGGCGGGCACACGAGGGCAGCCTCCGCAACTATCACCGGAAAAGAGATCGACGAGGTTCTGAAAGAGGTTTTGAATAAACTCCACGATCATGTGGTTCCTCTCCTTCGCGCAAGAGATATCATGTCCTCTCCCGTGAAGGTGGTCCTCTCTGACATGACGATAGGAGAAGTGGATAGATTGATGAAGCAAACCGGACACAGTGGATTTCCAGTTGTTGAGGGGAACAGGCTGGTAGGTATTGTTACGAAGAAAGCAGTTGAGAAGGCGATGAACCATGGTCTGGGTGACAGGCCTGTGAAGTCCATCATGTCGACGAACCTGGTGGTGGCGACTCCTGATACTCCTGTGACCAGGTTGAGAGAACTCATGGTGGAACACGCCATCGGACGAATTCCTATACTGGAGAACGGCATTCTCGTGGGCATCGTAACGAGAAGTGACGTTCTGAGGGCGATATTCGGGAAACCCTTCAAAAAATACGTGATGCCGGTGTTTCAGGCGAACGGACAGATATTCAGAGATGTTTCAAAGCTCCTCGTAGAACGGGTAGATCCGAAGATCTTGAATCTTTTCAGACTTCTCGGGAAGTTCGGTGATGAGGTGAACATGCCCGTTTATGTCGTGGGGGGCTTCGTTCGTGATCTTCTCCTCGGCATAGAGAATCTCGATATAGACATCGTTGTTGAGGGAAACGCTCTGGAATTTGCCGAATACGCCGGTCGTTTTTTGCCCGGAAAGATGGTGAAACACGATAAATTCATGACCGCTTCTCTTTTTTTGAAGGGAGGTCTCAGAATAGACATCGCAACGGCGAGGTTGGAGTACTACGAATCACCCGCTAAGCTCCCCGATGTGGAGATGAGTACGATAAAGAAAGATCTCTACAGGAGAGATTTCACGATAAACGCGATGGCTATAAAGCTTAACTCGAAAGATTTCGGACTGCTGATCGATTTCTTTGGGGGATACAGGGATCTGAAAGAAGGAGTAATACGGGTCCTTCACACCCTGAGTTTTGTAGACGATCCCACAAGGATTCTGCGTGCCGTTCGTTTTGAACAACGTTTTGACTTCAGAATCGAAGAAACAACAGAGAGGCTCCTGAAACAGGCTGTTGAAGAAGGATACCTTGAGCGAACAACTGGTCCACGCCTCAGACAGGAATTGGAGAAAATACTCGAAGAGAAAAACCCTCTGAAGTCAATCAGGAGGATGGCGCAATTCGATGTGATAAAACATCTGTTCCCAAAAACCTATTACACCCCTTCCATGGACGGAAAGATGGAAAATCTCTTCAGAAACATTCCGTGGGTGGAGGAGAACTTCGGAGAAGTTGACAAATTCTACGCAGCGCTCCACGTGTTTCTCGAGTTCTACGACGATGAGAGCTGGAAAGAAGTGAGAGATAGATATTCTCTTCGCCGAAACCTGATAAACGAAATCAGACACGTGGAAAAGAGTGCACCCGCTCTTCTGGAGATGCTTTCGGAAAGGGTTCCTGTTTCTTTTGTTTATCCTCTTGTGAAGGGAGTCTCGAGCGAGACGATCTGTCACTTCCTGGCGTATCTCAGCGGTGAGAAAGAAGAGTTGTTCAAATCCTATCTTCTGAAGATAAAGAACACGAAGCTCGAAAAGATAAACGGGGAGTATCTCATCAGAAAAGGGATAACATCCGGTAAAATAATTGGAGAGGTTCTCGAGAAGATTCTCATGAGAAAACTCGATGGAGATACAAGAGATGAAGAGGAGATACTGAAGGAAGTCCTGGCATCATTAGAAACGGAGGGATAAGATGAGTCTGAGGGATAAGATCGAAGAATTGAAGAAAATCGAGAAGGAGATTGAACAAGGTGGCGGTCCTGAGAAAGTAGAAAAACAGCATGAGTCTGGAAAACTCACTGCCTGGGAAAGATTAGAACTGCTCCTCGATCCTGGAACGTTCGTGGAAATCGACAAATTTGTGGAACACAGAAACACGTACTTTGGACTCGACAAGGTGAAACTTCCAAGGGACGGAGTCATTACGGGTGTTGGTGAGATAAACGGAAGAAAAGTCGCCGTTTTTTCTCAGGATTTCACGGTGATGGGCGGCTCACTGGGAGAAATGCACGCGAAAAAGATCGTAAAACTCCTCGATCTGGCCCTCAAGATGGGAATACCAGTGATTGGCATAAACGATTCTGGAGGCGCACGAATTCAGGAAGGTGTGGATGCACTCGCCGGTTACGGCGAGATATTTCTAAGAAACACCCTCGCTTCCGGTGTGGTACCACAGATCACCGTGATAGCCGGTCCTTGTGCTGGTGGCGCTGTTTATTCGCCCGCACTCACCGATTTCATCGTGATGGTAGACCAGACCGCCAGGATGTTCATAACGGGGCCGAACGTGATAAAAGCGGTAACGGGTGAAGAGATCTCCCAGGAGGATCTGGGAGGGGCCATGGTTCACAATCAAAAGAGTGGGAACGCTCACTTTCTGGCAGACAACGACGAAAAGGCTATGTCTCTGGTGAGGACACTCCTCTCGTACCTTCCCTCCAACAACGCCGAAGAACCACCCGTTGAAGATCCCGATACCAGTCTGGAAACTCCAGAGGACATTCTCGATATCCTTCCGGACAATCCGAACAAAGGGTACGATGTGAGGGAAGTCATCAAAAGGGTCGTGGATCACGGAGAGTTCTTCGAAGTTCAGCCGTACTTTGCGAAGAACATCGTCATAGGCTTTGCCAGGATTCAGGGAAAAACAGTGGGAATAGTGGCGAATCAGCCTTCCGTGTTCGCCGGTGTTCTGGATATCGATTCCTCAGACAAGGCGGCACGTTTCATCAGATTCCTCGACGCCTTCAACATTCCTATTCTGACCTTCGTGGATACCCCTGGTTATCTCCCAGGTGTTGCTCAAGAGCACGGTGGCATCATAAGACACGGAGCGAAGATGCTCTACGCGTACAGCGAGGCAACGGTTCCAAAGATTACGGTTATTCTTCGAAAGGCCTATGGAGGAGCGTACATCGCCATGGGTAGCAAACACCTGGGAGCGGATATGGTTCTTGCCTGGCCGTCCGCCGAGATTGCGGTCATGGGGCCTGAAGGAGCGGCGAATATTATCTTCAAGAAGGAAATAGAGGCTTCTTCCAACCCCGAAGAAACGAGAAGAAAGCTCATTGAAGAATACAAACAGCAGTTCGCGAATCCTTATATAGCGGCGAGTAGAGGATACGTGGACATGGTGATAGATCCGAGAGAGACAAGGAAGTACATAATGAGAGCCCTTGAGGTTTGTGAGACGAAAGTTGAGTACAGACCGAAGAAGAAGCATGGAAACATCCCTCTGTGAGGTGAGGTAATGATCACCATCTTTCTGTTCGGAATAGTGACGGTATTTTTTGTATTTCTTATTCTGTACTTATTCTCTATTGTCTTGAAGTTTTTCTCAGGAAAAGAGAGACCCGCTGTTGTTGAAGAGAAGAAAATCAGGTATTCAAGGGAGAACGAAGAAATAATAGCGGTTATCTCGGCGGTGCTTTCACAAATAATCGAAGGTGACTACAGAATAGTTTCTGTGAAAAAAAGCAGAGAAAAACGAGGATACGAGGCATGGAGAAAAACTGGCTGGAGGAGGAGAAGATGGTCAGAAAGTTCAGAGTGGTAGTGAACGGAAAGGAGTACATTGTGGAAGTAGAGGAGATAGGAAACGTTAGCAAAAAAGAATCGACAAAACCATTGAAAGAAGTATCTCAGAGGGTTGTTCAGGAAATTCCTAAGGAAGAACCAAAACCGGTTGTGGTAGAAAGAGAAGAATCTTCGGAGGAAGAAAAACTGGTTAAGGCCCCTATGGCCGGGATCGTTCTGAAGGTACTCGTAAAAGAGGGTCAAAAAGTGAGCGTGGGAGATAAACTACTCGTTTTTGAAGCTATGAAGATGGAAAACGAGCTTCAGTCCGAGTTTTCTGGGACAGTAAAAGAGATCCTTGTGAAAGAGGGAGACAACATAGAAACGGGTCAGATACTCATGAAAATCGTGTGAGGGGGGATGGAGATGGAACTGAAGGTGGTGACGTTCAAGCTGGGAAACCAAGTGTTCGGCGTGGACATCATGAAAGTGGAGAGCATAGTCGAAGTGGAAAGGATCGTTCCCGTTCCAGAGACGGCGGAGTACATAGAGGGAGTCATGAACCTCAGAGGGAGAATCATTCCGGTGGTGAATCTCAGAAAGAAGTTCAAGATGCCAGATATAGATGACAAGAAGAAGGCGAAGATCATTGTTTCGATGGTGAAAGACACGCTGATCGGTTTCTTGGTGGACGACGTGAGCGAGGTTCTGACGCTTACAGAGAGCGATATCGAACAACCTCCTCAGAATCTCGCAGGAAAAGGGAAGAGCTACATTCTCGGGTTTGCAAAGGTCCGTGACGATATCGTGATCATTTTGAACATAGAAGAGGTTCTCACTTCGGAGGAACTGGTGGAGATCAGCAATATAAACATATGAAAGCTGGAGGTGCATCGATGAGAATAACCAACACCATGACAGGAAAAAAAGAAGAATTTGTGCCTATTCAACCTGGTGTTGTGAGGATGTACGTGTGTGGACCCACCGTGTACGACCTCATCCACGTGGGAAACGCGAGACCCGCAGTGGTATTCGATGTGTTCAGAAGGTATCTCGAATACAGGGGATACAGGGTCATAATGGTTCAAAATTTTACGGATATAGACGACAAGATCATAAACAAGGCGAATCAGCTCGGTGTCGACTACCAAACCGTGGCGGATACCTTCATAGCCGAGTACTGGAGAGATGCTCATGCCCTCGGTATAAGACCGGCGAATTTTCACCCCAGGACCACCGATTTCGTTGATGATATTGTTGAGATAATAGAGAGACTCGTAGAAAAAGGTTTTGCGTATCAAACGGAAACGGGTGTCTATTTCGATGTGAGAAAGTTTGAAAAATACGGTGAACTCTCTAAAAAGAAAATAGATGATCTCATCGCGGGTGCCAGAGTCGAGGTAGACGAAACGAAGAAGTTTCCTCTCGATTTCTCGCTCTGGAAAAAAGCCAAACCTGGTGAACCTTGCTGGAAGTCCCCCTGGGGAGAAGGAAGACCAGGATGGCACATAGAGTGTACGGTTATGTCCGTGAAAATCCTGGGAGAGAGTTTCGATATACACGCGGGTGGGGAAGATCTCGTGTTTCCGCACCACGAGAACGAGAAAGCCCAGACCGAAGCCCTGACCGGTAAAGTTTTCGCGAGATACTGGATGCACAACGGCATGGTCAGGTTCCTTGGTGATAAGATGAGCAAATCGACAGGAAACATCTTCACCGTCCGTGAAGCCGTGAAAAAGTACGGTAGAGACGGTTTGAGATACATGATTCTCTCGAAACACTACAGGTCACCGATGGACTTCTCTGAAGATCTTCTTCAGGATTACTCAAGGGCGGTCAGACGCGTCTGGGAGATTCTTGGGCGATATGAAAAATCTGGAGAAACCGGAATACCCAAGAGAAACACCATCTATGAGGAGTACGTGAGTCGTTTTGTGGAAGCCCTTGACGACGATTTCAACACACCGGTGGCGGTGTCGTTGATTTTTGAACTTGCAAGAAACCTCAGCAAGGCGATGGATGACAACGACCGTGAAAATGCCCTTCTGTACTATCACCTGATCAGAAGAGAGTTTGGACCCGTTCTGGGACTTTTCGATCTCAACGAAGAGAAAAAAGAAGTTTCCTCAGAAGAACTACTCAAACTGCTGATAGAAGTGAGAGATGTCCTGAGGAAGGAGAAAAGATACGATCTTTCTGATCGAATAAGAGATCACCTCAGAGAGATTGGAATCGTTTTGAAGGATACCCCTTCGGGGACAGAATACACTGTCAAGTGAGGTGATTTTTCGTGTGGAAACATGTAAAACAGGTTGATCCCGAGATATACGAGGTTCTTGTGGGCGAGTTGAAGCGCCAAGAGTACGGTCTGGAGCTGATCGCCTCTGAGAACTTCGCGTCACTCGCTGTCATAGAGACCATGGGAAGCATGCTCACCAACAAGTACGCAGAAGGATACCCGAAGAAGAGGTACTACGGTGGTTGCGAGTGGGTGGATCGAGCAGAAGAACTCGCCATAGAGAGGGCAAAGAAGTTGTTTGGTGCTAAATTTGCAAACGTTCAGCCACACTCCGGATCTCAGGCGAACATGGCGGTTTATCTGGCACTCGCCCAACCCGGAGACACGATCATGGGAATGTCCCTGTCACACGGGGGCCATCTCACCCATGGAGCACCGGTGAATTTCTCAGGGAAGATCTTCAAGGTGGTACCCTACGGAGTCAATCTGGAAACGGAAACGATAGATTACGACGAAGTCAGAAGACTCGCTCTGGAACACAAGCCGAAGATAATCGTTGCGGGTGGAAGCGCTTACGCCAGAATCATCGACTTCAAGAGATTCAGAGAGATCGCCGATGAGGTTGGAGCGTACCTGATGGTGGATATGGCTCACTTCGCCGGACTCGTCGCGGCGGGAATTCATCCGAATCCTTTGGAGTACGCCCATGTGGTGACTTCCACCACTCACAAGACTCTCAGGGGTCCCAGGGGTGGCTTGATCCTCACGAACGATCCAGAGATCGCCAAAGCCGTGGATAAAACCATATTCCCCGGTATTCAGGGCGGGCCTCTCATGCACGTCATAGCGGCGAAAGCCGTCTGTTTCAAGGAAGCCATGACGGAGGAGTTCAAAGAATATCAGAAACAGGTAGTCAAAAATGCTAAAAAGATGGCTGAAGAGTTCCAGAAACGAGGTTACAGAATCGTTTCTGGAGGAACCGATACACACCTGTTCCTGGTGGATCTCACACCAAAAGACATAACTGGTAAAGCCGCAGAGAAGGCTCTGGAAAGCTGCGGAATCACGGTGAACAAAAACACCATTCCCAACGAAAAGAGATCGCCGTTTGTGGCGAGCGGTATCAGAATAGGAACACCCGCTGTTACAACCCGCGGGATGAAGGAAGAAGAGATGGAAGAGATCGCCGAGATGATAGACCTGGTTCTTTCGAACGTGACCGATGAAAACGGAACGGTGAAACCAGAGGTGAGGGAAGAGGTTTCAAAGAGGGTAATGGAACTCTGTGAGAGATTCCCTCTGTACCGAGACAAGATCGAAGGGGTGGAAATATGAAGAATCTCGTTGTAGTTGACCATCCCCTCATAAAGCACAAACTCACGATCATGAGAGACAAGAACACCGGTCCGAAGGAGTTCAGAGAACTGCTCAGAGAGATAACCCTCCTCCTCGCGTACGAAGCCACGAGACATTTGAAGTGCGAGGAAGTAGAGGTGGAAACTCCCATAACGAAAACGATCGGATACCGTATAAACGATAAGGATATCGTGGTGGTTCCTATTCTCAGAGCCGGTCTTGTGATGGCGGATGGTATTCTTGAATTACTTCCAAACGCGTCTGTGGGACACATAGGAATATACAGAGATCCAGAAACACTTCAGGCAGTGGAATACTATGCCAAACTGCCTTCTCTCAACGATGATAAAGAAGTGTTCCTATTGGATCCCATGCTGGCAACGGGTGTTTCTTCAGTAAAGGCCATTGAGATTTTGAAAGAGAACGGGGCGAAGAAGATCACACTGGTGGCTCTGATCGCGGCTCCAGAGGGAGTGGAAGCGGTGGAAAGAAAATACAAAGATGTTAAAATCTACGTTGCGGCATTAGACGAGCGCCTCAACGATCACGGTTACATCATTCCTGGTCTTGGAGATGCGGGCGACAGACTCTTCAGGACAAAATAAGAGAAGGTGAGTGCATGAGTTCAATAAAAAAGGGAGATGTTGAAAGATTCATACTTTCAGATGATTACAAACCCATGGTGTTGAAAGAACTCTACAAAAAGTTCAGGGCAAAGACAAGAGAAGAGAGAAGAAAAGTGAGAGAAGTTGTGAAAAAACTGGAAAAAGAAGGAAGGATCTTCAGAGACAGCAGGGGAAGATACAGAAAACTCGGTGAAGATCTCAAAGTAGGAACGATCGAATTCACGCGAAGCGGCTACGTAGCCTTTGTCATAACGGACGAGTTTGAAGAAATCGCCGTTCCCATTGAAGACACGAAGTACGCCATGCATAAAGACAGGGTAGTTGTTGAGATATCAGGGACCTGGAGGGGCCTTCCAAGAGGTAGGGTTGTAAAAGTTCTCGAACGTGGTCTCACGAGGGTTGTCGGTGTTTTTGATCACAAAGGAACCTTTGGATTTGTTGTGCCGGATGACCCGAAGATATCGTACGATTTCTACGTGGCACCCGAGAACATCGACGGTGCGAAACCCAACCAGAAAGTGATAGCAGAGATCCTGAAATATCCTTCTCCCGGAAAGAACCCAGAGGCGAAGGTTGTGAAAGTGCTCGGTGATCTCGACGATCCTTCCATCGACCTTCCAAGTGTCATAGTGAAACACGATCTTCCAGAACCGGGTGAATTCCCGGAAGAGGTCATAAGAGAGGCAAACGCGATACCGGCCAGGGTGAGAAAGAAAGATCTTGCCGGCAGGAAAGACTTGAGAGACAAGGTCATCGTCACTATAGATGGTGAAGATGCGAAGGACTTCGACGATGCCATCTCTGTGGAAAAACTTCCGAACGGAAATTACCTCCTTGGAGTTCACATAGCGGACGTTTCACATTACGTGAAAGAAGGTTCCGCACTGGATCAGGAAGCCTTCAAGAGGGGAACGAGTGTGTATCTCATAGATACCGTGATTCCAATGCTTCCCTTCAGACTGTCCAACGGTATCTGCAGTCTCGTGGAAGGAAAAGACAGACTCACCATGAGTGTGGAGATGGAGATAGACAGAGATGGACGGGTCGTGAGATACGATGTCTATCCGAGTGTGATAAAGAGCAAAAAGAGGATGATCTACGAGAGGGTGAACGAATTTCTGGAGGATCCCTCTTCGATGAAGGAGTACGAACCGTTCAAAGAGCTCATATACAACGCGGTGGAACTTGCGGAGATATTGAGAGAAGCACGAAGAAAGCGTGGAGCCATTCTGGATATAGAAAGTGACGAGGTGAAAGTCATACTGGATGAGAACGGTCAGGTGATGGATATCGTTCCAAGAAAAAGAGGTGTGGCGGAGAAATTGATAGAGGAATTCATGATCAGAGCGAACGAGACGGTGGCCGAGATATTCGATCACGCTGGACTTCCTTTCATGTATCGTGTACACGAGGAGCCCGATCCCGAGACCATTTTCCAGTTGAGGAACTATCTTGAAGCGATGGGAATAAGAACGAATTTCCCACAGAATATACATCCGGGAATGCTCCAGAAGCTTCTGGAGAAGGTTAAAGATCATCCTTTGAGAAGTAGTGTGGAGAGACTCCTCGTCAGATCCATGAAGAGAGCGATGTACTCGGCCGTGAACATTGGTCATTTTGGGCTCGCTTCTTACGCCTATACGCATTTCACCTCACCCATAAGAAGGTATCCTGATCTGGTCGTTCACAGACTTTTGAAACTCTACCTTGAACAGAACGGGTATTTCACTCCCGAGCAGATCGAAAAATTCTCCAAAGTGCTTCCAAAGATCGCGAGACACTGTAGTCGAAGAGAAAGAGTCGCGGACGAAGCAGAGTGGGACCTTGTGGCTATGAAGAAGGTGGAATACATAGCTCACCACATAGGAGAGATATTCAACGTTGTTGTGACGAACATCACCAAATTTGGACTGTTTGTGGAGATCCCTGAAAAGAGCATCTCCGGCCTTGTTCACATATCGACACTGGACGACTACTACTACTACGACGAAACAAGAAACATGCTCATCGGAAAGCGAAAGGGAAGGGTCTTCAGGCTGGGAGATGTTCTCAGGGTAAAAGTGATGAGAGCGGACAAGATCAGGGGTGAGATAGACTTTGTGTTGGTGGAGGAGGATGAGGAATGAAGAGTTACAGAAAAGAACTCTGGTTCCACACGAAGAGGAGAAGAGAGTTCATCAACATAACACCACTTCTGGAGGAGTGTGTTAGAGAAAGCGGCATAAAAGAAGGCCTCCTTCTCTGCAACGCCATGCACATAACCGCGAGTGTCTTTATAAACGACGATGAACCAGGTCTTCACCACGATTTCGAGGTGTGGCTCGAAAAACTCGCCCCGGAGAAACCGTACTCTCAGTACAGACACAACGACACTGGAGAAGACAACGCGGACGCTCATCTCAAGCGTACAATCATGGGAAGAGAGGTGGTCATAGCCATCACCGATGGAAAGATGGATCTGGGACCGTGGGAGCAGGTTTTCTACGGTGAGTTCGATGGCATGAGGCCAAAGAGAGTCCTCGTCAAGATCATAGGGGAGTGATGAGGCTGTGTCTTTTCTTCTGACAGCTCTAGGAATAGCGATTCTTGTGATCGGCGCGAACTGGCTCGTTACGGGAGCGTCGTCGCTGGCACTGACACTGGGAATTTCAAAGTTGATCGTGGGGCTTTCAGTTGTCGCTTTTGGAACATCTCTTCCCGAACTTGTTTCTTCTCTTGTTTCCGCCAGTAAGGGATATTCCAGTATAGCGATTTCCAACGTGGTTGGGAGCAACATAGCAAATATTGGTCTCTGCCTTGGGCTTGCTGCCATTCTTCAATCCGTACCGGTGAAGAGAAGCACTGTGAGATCTGAGATTCCGTTCATGATTCTGGTTACCATCTCTTTAATCAGTTTGTTTCTGAAAAATCACTATCTTTCCTGGCACGATGGAGTTGTATTTCTTTCTTTCATGGTAATCTTCATGTATTACCTGATCACTTCAGCGAAGGAAGTGGTGGAAGAGGAACTGGAAGAGATAAAACCACAGAAGAGTGTTGCGACCAGTCTTTTAATGATCGCAGGTGGAGTTCTCGCTCTCTGGCTCGGCGGAGACCTTACCATAGAGAACGCGGTGAAAATAGCCGAGACTTTCGGTCTCTCTCAGGCGTTTATAGGTCTGACTGTGATAGCTGTTGGAACTTCTCTACCGGAACTTATGGTAAGTATCGTCTCGGCGGCGAAAAAGGAGAGTGACATCCTCGTTGGAAACATCGTAGGAAGCAACGTCTTCAACATTCTTTTCATACTGGGAGTGAGCTCGTTCTTCGGAAGATTGACCGTGGATGTCGACTACTCTGTGGATCTCTGGTTTCTTTTCATAACGTCGACTCTTCTCCTCATTTTTGCTGTTTCCAGAAGGAGAATTTCACGCTTCGAAGGGGCAATTTTCCTCATTGTCTACTCTGTGTACGTTTACTTTGTAGTACTCAGAGGTTAATGAACGAGGATCAGAAGAACCATCAGTGCGAGGATCGAACCGATAAACAGTTCTTTGAAGTAGGTGTATTCGCTTCTGTCCACGATCACTTCTTTTTCTACGGATTGTATCTCATCGTCAGTCGAGGCAGTTGCTCTCACCCTGTATCTGCCGTCTGGTGCACCTTTTCCGTCCCAGATCAACCTGTTCGTTCCCTCAGAGCCTTTCAGTTGCTTGAACCAGATGGTTTCTCCTCTGTTGTTCAGGACCTCCACACTCAGGTCTGCGGGTTTGGAGAGGTAAACATAGAACGTGGTTTTATCGTTGTACCAGTCACCGTTCGGTGAGAATCTCTCAGGTTCCACTTTCAAGTCGAGTGCGAGCGCCTTCTCTTCCAGATATATGTTGATTGTATTCTCACTCCTTGGTTTTACCTGGACGGTCACCGTTTCTTCCTTGTATCCCGGTGCTTTGAATGTGAGCGTCACTGTACCGACCGGTACGTAGAGTGTATCTTTGACACTGCGAATATTTCCCAGGTACATACCTTCAGCGAAGACCTCAACAGGGTACACGTTCGAGAAGACTCTCAGAGCTCCCGCTTCTTTCAGATTCGCGAATATAACGAATTCTCCCGGAGATGAGACGATGATTTCACTTTCAAACGGGATGTACCAGCTTTTTCTCACCGTTATGGTGAATTTTCCGGAAGAATTCAATGTGAGTATCATCTGACCGGTCACGTCGACCGTTCCCACGTAGTTTCCGTTTATGAAAACCTGAGAAAGTGGTTCCGAATAAACGATCAGGACGTAATTGTCCGCCAATACGATGCCTGTAATCAGCAGAAAAAGAACCGGTAAAAATCTTCTCATGTTATCCACCTCCCATCGATCTTATTTTACACCGGTTGAAGGCGTTGAAGTAGTTAGCACTCCGAATTTGGAAAGTAGTATAATGGTTAGTAAAGAAAGGAGGGATCAAGGTGCTCAACGAAAGCGTTATCAGGGACGTTATTGCAGCTGTTTTGAAGAACGGAGGAGACTTTGCTGAGCTGTTCTTTGAGAGAAAATACGAGAATCGATACGAGCTGAAAGATGGAAAAATCGAGCAGGCAACGAGTGGCGAGATCGTTGGAGTGGGAATAAGAGGTTTTCTCGGAACAAAAGCCGTTTATGCCTACACGAACGATCTTTCGAGAGAGAACCTGATAAACGTTGCAAAGAAGGTGGGAGAAGCACTCGAGGAGACAAAAATCGAAGATCTCACGTTCAATTTCAACAGAACGAAGAAAAGTGAAAGACACGTGGTACTCATCTCACCGACTCAGGTGGAAAAAACGGACAGAGTGTCTGTCATGAAAAGGGCTTACCACGCGGCGAAGAATTACTCCGAACTCATAAAACAGGTGGTGGTCTGGTACTGGGACTACGATCAGGAGATTCTGGTTGCAAATTCAGAAGGAATTTGGGCTGAGGACAGACGTGTGAGGACCCGTTTGATGATAAACGCAGTGGCGGAAAAGGACGGAGTGCTCGAAAGGGGTTTCTACGGCCCCGGGGCAGGAATGGGTTTCGAATTCTTCGACAGAATAGATGTGGAAGAAGCGGCAAAGAAGGCGGCGAGGATAGCAGCGAGGATGGTTGAGGCAGAGCCCGCTCCAGCTGGAAAGATGACGGTTGTGATAGCCAACGGTTTCGGAGGAGTCATTTTCCACGAAGCGGTTGGACATGGTCTTGAAGCGACGTCTGTGGCGAAGGGGGCTTCCGTTTTCGCAGGAAAGCTCGGACAAAAGGTGGCTGCGGAATGTGTTTCCGCGGTGGACGACGCCACCATTCCAAACGGCTGGGGTTCCGCTAACGTGGACGACGAGGGAACTCCCACACAGAGAACACTGCTCATAGACAAAGGAATTCTCGTTGGCTACCTTGTGGACAGGCTCGGTGCGAGGAGAATGGGGATGAAGAGTACGGGAAGTGGTAGAAGACAGGATTACACCTTCCCACCCACTTCAAGGATGAGCAACACGTTCATTCTCCCTGGCGACTACCACCCGGAAGAAATCATTTCGGCTACCGAGTACGGCCTCTACGCGAAAACCATGGGAGGTGGATCGGTCAATCCGGCCACCGGGGAGTTCAACTTCGCGGTTTCTGAAGCGTATCTCATAGAGAAAGGAAGGATTACGAAGCCGGTGAGGGGTGCCACATTGATAGGCAAGGGACACGAGATCATTCAGAAGATCGACATGGTAGGGAACGATTTGGCGCGCGATCAGGGAATGTGTGGTTCGTTCTCTGGATCCGTTCCGGCGGATGTGGGACAGCCCACGATAAGAGTTAAGGAGATCGTAGTAGGGGGGCGAAACAAATGACTTTCGAAGAATTCAAAGATAGATTGTTCTCTCTTGCAAAGAAAAATGGAGTTGAGGCTCAGATAAGCTTTCTGGAAACTAAGGAATTTTCTCTCCGTCTCGCAAACGGTGACCTCGATCAGTACACGGACGCGGGAAAATTCAACGTGGAGATAAAAGTGCTGAAGGATGGAAAAACAGGAGCGTTCAGAACACAGGTTCTGAAAGATCCAGAAAAGTGTTTCGAAGAAGCACTGAGCAATCTGCAGATCAAAGACAGTGAAGAGAAAGAATACTTCTTTGAGGGTGGGGAAGAGTACAGAGAAATGGAAACGTACGTTGGGAAATTCGAAAAACTCTCCGTCAAAGAGAAAATGGGTATGGCCAAGAGGGCTCACGAGAGTGCTGCGAAAAACGAACACGTCGTTATGGTACCGATAGTCATGTACAGGGATATGTTAATGAAGAAGATCATCACCAACACACTGGGCTTGAACGCTGAAAGTCAGATGGATGGAGGTTTTCTTTTCGTCATGGCAATTGCAAGAGACACCAATCCACGATCTGGTTCCTGGTACGAACTGGCGAGGACACCGGAGGATCTGGATCCAGAGGAAATAGGGAAAAGAGCCGCAGAAGAGGCGATTTCTCTCATCGGTTCAAAAACGATACCATCCGGGAAGTATCCTGTGTTGATGAGAAACACAGCGCTGCTCGATCTCATGGAGATGTTCATACCCATGATCTCGGCTGAGAACGTACAGAAAAACCTCTCGCCACTCAAAGGAAAACTTGGAGAGCAGGTGGGAAATCCTGTTGTTTCAATAAAGGATCTGCCTTACCATCCCAAGGGACTTTCCAGCACTCCCTTCGACGATGAAGGAGTTCCCACAACTGAGAAGTTCGTGTTGGAGAACGGCGTGTTGAAAACATTCCTTCACAACTTGAAAACGGCCAGAAAAGAGGGAGTGAAACCAACGGGAAATGGATTCACAGGAGGAATAAATCCAGTCAATCTCATGCTGATTCCGGGCGAGATGTCTTTTGAAGAACTTTTGAAGGAGATGAACAGAGGAGTCGCTATCACGGAAGTTGAGGGAATGCACGCGGGAGCGAATTCTATATCTGGGGAATTTTCACTGTTTGCGAAGGGATACTGGGTGGAGAACGGAGAGATCGCACACGGTGTGGAAGACATCACCATATCGGGTAACTTCCTCGATCTCTTGAAGAGGATTTCTCTTGTTGGAAACGATGTGAAAGTGTCTCAACACACGATAACACCGAGCGTTCTGGTGGAGGTTCTGGATGTGGCGGGAAAATAAAGCCCTTGCGTTTCTCATTCTAACGGCAATTCTTCAGGGTTCAACTTTTCCGCTTCAGAAACTCGTTCTTGGAGGTGTTTCTCCTTTTGTTTATAACACCGTGAGATTTGGAAGCTCTGCTTTACTTTCGCTTTTTGTGTTCGGGCCCGGCAGGTTCGTGAAGAGTTTCCTGCTGGGGCTGGTTCTCTGTGGAGCGTACATGTTTCAACTCTGGGGATTGAAATTCACAAGCGCCGCAAAAAGCGGTTTCATCGTTTCGAGTTTTGTGTTTCTTGTGCCTTTGTTCGCGTTTCTTCTTGAAAAGGAGAAGTTGAAGAAAACTCATTTTCTCTCTTTTATTTCAGGATTTCTGGGGCTCTATTTGCTCACGGGTGGTGTATCGGGAATCACGCCGGGAGATCTCTTTCAGTTCTTCTGTGCGGTTCTGTTTGCGCTGCACGTGGTTCTCATAACCAGATTTTCCAGATTCGAAGAAGAAAAGAACATGCTTTTCTGGCAGTTTGTGACCGTTGGGGTCGTCAATTTTCTCTTTGGATTGAACGAAAGGTGGCATTTCAATCTTGGAACGATTTCTGTAGGAATCTACAGCGGAGTATTCGCTACAACACTTGGAATCCTCTGGCAGATGAGGTATCAAAAGGAAGTGGGAAACAACACGACAGCACTCGTTTACATGACTCAACCCTTTGTTTCTCTTGTGCTTTCATTTCTCCTCCTTGGAGAGCGTATGTCTTTCCTTCAGCTTTTAGGAGGAATACTCGTTCTGGTAGCGCTTTTTACCGGAACGGTGATGAAACCGGGAAAGTCTAATTGAACAGGGAGAGGAGCAGGCGGTCGCGGGGGCGCACACTCGCGCTTCCCGAGGAAAGTCCGGACTCTGGAGCAGGGTGCCGGGTAACGCCCGGGAGGGGTGACCCTCGGACAGGGCCATAGAGAAGAAAACCGCCCGCTTAGGGCAAGGGTGGAACGGTGGGGTAAGAGCCCACCAGCGTCGGGGCAACCCGGCGGCTTGGCAACCCCCACCTGGAGCAAGGCCGAGCAGGGGGTTGGGTCGCTCCCCCTATTCCCCCGGGTTGGCCGCTCGAGGTGTGTGGTAACGCACACCCCAGATTGATGACCGCCCACGACAGAATCCGGCTTACGCTCCTCTCCCATGTTATAATTTTCTTCACAGAGAGTGAATTCGGTGGTGAAATTGTGATCAATCGAACAGAGATTGAGACAGAAGCGAGAGAAGTAATTAGAGACCTGGAAAGTCTCAGAAAAAAGAGCTTCACAAGAGAGGAGAAAAAACTCCTCACAAAGGCTTATGAGTTTGCTCGAATCGTTCATGAAGGTCAGAAGAGATTTTCTGGAGAACCCTTCATAACCCATCCCGTTGAGGTCGCAAAAATCCTTGCGGCTCTGGGAGTCGATGTGACGACTCTGGTTGCGGCTCTTCTGCACGATGTTGTTGAAGACGGTGAAAATGTCAGCCTTGATCAAATAAAAAAAGAGTTTGGGCCTGAAGTGGCCAGGATCGTGGATGGTGTCACAAAAGTCAGCAATATAAACGCACCGATCGGGAGCGATCAAGACTCTCGAAAAAAGATAGAAACCATACAGAAAATGTTTCTTGCAATGGCGGAGGACATGAGAGTTATATTTGTAAAACTCGCCGATCGTCTTCACAACATGCGCACCATTCACTATGTTCAGGATCAGGAAAAGAAGAGGTACAAAGCCTACGAAACCCTCGAGATCTACGCACCTCTGGCTCATAAGCTCGGAATCTACTCGATAAAGTCTGAACTCGAAGACCTGGCTTTCAAGGTGCTGTACCCGGAGGAGTACTACAAGATAAAGGAACTCGTCGCTGAGAAGAGAAAAGAGAGAGAAAAGAGAACCAATGAATACATCTCCCTTCTCAAAAGTGCTTTGGAAGAGCACAAGATAAAAGCAATTGTGGAGGGAAGGTACAAACACTATTACAGCATATGGAAGAAAATGAAGGAAAAAGAAAAAAAATTCGAAGAAATCTACGATTTGATCGCTCTGAGAGTGATAGTGAAAGACGTGACCACCTGCTACACCGTCCTGGGGATCGTTCACAACATCTGGAAACCACTTCCGGGAAGGTTCAAAGACTACATCGCTGCACCGAAATCGAACGGCTATCGTTCACTCCACACAGCTGTGATAACGGGTTACGGTGAGCCTCTTGAGATACAGATAAGAGACGAGGAGATGCACAGAGAAGCAGAGTACGGTTTGATTGCTCACTGGATATACAAGGAAAAACCTGACCTGAAAACAGCGAAAGAATGGATAGAAAGACTCCTCGATTGGAGAAAAGAACTTGCCCAGGGATTCACCGAATTTGAGGATATCAAGAAAGAGCTCCAGATGGATGAAGTTTTTGTTTTCACCCCGAAAGGAGATATCATCCACCTTCCCAAGGGTTCCACACCAATTGACTTCGCGTACGCGATACATACAGAGATAGGGCATCACTACAGTGGAGCAAAGGTGAACGGAAAGATCGTTCCTATCGACTATCAGCTGAGAAACGGAGATGTTGTTGAAATAATCGTCAACAAGAACTCTCCAGGTCCAAGTGTTGACTGGTTGAAGTACGCCAAAACCCACAGCGCGCGAGCAAAAATCAGAAGGTTTCTGAAGGAAAAACTCGCGCCCGAACTCGTAGAAAGAGGAAAAGAAGTTCTCAGAAAGATCTGCCGAAAGCTCGGAAAATCCTTCGAAGAAGTGATGCAAACGGAAGGAATCAAAAAGTATTTGAACACGTACCAGGAAAAGGATTTCTTCATGAGAATCGGAGAAGGTAGTATTACCACACAAGATCTCATAGAAGCGATTCTGGGAAAAAAGATCGTTGTGAAAAAGCGTTCCACAAAGAAAAAGGTGAAGATGCAGAATCTTGTGAAGGTAGATGGAATAGACAGTATAGAGTTCCACATTGCGAAATGTTGTCATCCGATCATGGGCGATCCCATAGTGGCCGTTGTCAGTAAAAGAGGCATGACCATACACAGAAGGGATTGTAGAAACCTGAAGAACATGTCACAGGACCGAATATTCTCAGCTGAATGGAACCTTGAAACTTCAGAAATGTTCGATGCACACATAAGGGTGGTCCTTGACTCGGAAAAAAACCTTCCGAGTTTGATAGATCGAATAACGAACCTCGGTGCGGAATTTGTGGCCATGAAGACTCTGAAATCAGAAGAACCACCTGTTGTGCAAATTCATATAAAAATATCCAACACCACCGAGCTCTCCGGTCTTCTCGATAGGCTCAGATCCTACAGATACGTTCTGGACGCGGAAAGGGTGGTGCAATGAGGGCAGTTGTGCAGAGAGTCAGCGAGGCAAAGGTGATTGTCGAAGAAAAAACGGTGGGAGCCATAAAAAGAGGGCTTCTTGTCTTTGTTGGAGTGGGAAAAGATGATACAGAAGAGGACTGCGAATGGCTGGCCGACAAGGTTTCTGGACTTAGAATCTTCGAGGATGAAGATGGAAAGATGAACCTCTCCGTTAAAGACATAAACGGGGAAGTCCTTGTTGTTTCACAGTTCACCCTCTATGGAGATTGCAGAAGAGGAAAGCGGCCTTCTTTCACAGAAGCCGCACCTCCAGATAAAGGGAAAGCGCTTTACGAGAGGTTTGTGGAACTTCTCAGAGAAAAGGGTTTGAAAGTGGAAACGGGGAAGTTCAGAGCTCATATGCACGTTCATCTGGTGAACGATGGTCCTGTGACTATCCTTCTCGATTCCAGTAAACTCTTCTGAGGTGGGGGTTGTGCTGATTCACGTTTGCTGTGCACCGGATCTTCTCACGACAATATTCCATTTGAGGGATGCCGAGTTCTTCTTTTACAATCCAAACATCCAGCCTCCTTCAGATTACGAGAAAAGAAGGGAGGCTGTGGAGAAAGTTGCTCATCATTTTTCGCTGAGTGTTCATTACGGTGAGTATTCAACAGAAGAAATAAGAAAGTGGTACGCATCGGTCAAAGACTACAAAGATCTCGGTGAGGGCAGCGAAAGATGTGAGAGGTGCATCGGTTTTCTTCTTGAGAGAACAGCGCAAGAAGCGACGAGGAGAGGCCATGAGTCTTTTTCCACGACCCTTCTTGCAAGTCCCAGGAAAAATCTTTCGATGATAGAAAATATTGGAAAAACCATCGAGAAAAAATACGGGGTGAAATTCTTCTTCAAGAACTTCAGAAAGGGAGGAGCCTACCAGGAGGGCGTGAGACTCTCAAAGGAACTCGGGATATACAGACAAAACTACTGCGGTTGTGTTTTCAGCCTTCTGGAAAGAAGGGAGAAACATGCTGAGATTTCCAGAAAACGTGGTCATATGTGACGGAAAGAGAATACTCTGGAACGGACTGGGTTTACCGGAGAACTTAGTTTTCGAAATGGCCAGAACTGTTCTGGAGTCGAATGTTCCGCTGAAGGGAAAAATTTTCTGTTTCCCGGCGCAGACCGTCCTCGGAAAGATGGCGATTTTCACCGACGAGAAGACACAAGGACGCGACGTTCTCGTTGAACTTTTGAATCACGAACTTCTTCGAATGAGGCTGTACAGCGAAGAAGTGGAAAACCTCGTGGAAGTTCTGTTCAACGACTGGCGACCCGGAAAGAGGGTCTTCATCGTTCGATCTGAGAACTTTGAAACCAGACTTTCTCTGAGGGAGAAACTCTCAAGTTTTGCGGACGTGATTTACAACGCCGGAGAAATAGACGTGGGTATTGCACCTGCTGGAATATCGCTGCAGATCAACGAAGAGAAGGTCTCTTTTTCCGATCCAGAGAGGGATATCAAAGAAGCCGTGAGGAAGGCTCTGTTGATGGACAGATATGTGAACGAACCTTTTTCTTTCTACGAAAAACTGCCCGCGTACAACTTTTCTTTGAACATACAGATTCCTGAATCGGTGAAGACTTTCCTGAGAACGGGTGATACCCAGAAGATGGCAGAATTGACTGAAAAGAGTGTGGAAGTTGTTTTCAAGGAGATTCTGGAGTTCGAGAAGAAGACCCTTTTGTCACCAAGAGTACCCGTTGAAGCGTTTTTGATTTTAAAGGGGGGCCTGGATTGATCGACACCGTGAGCGTTGCGCTGTTCTCCAAAAAGTCTCATATAAAGATCGCTCGTTCTGTCCTGCGAGATTTTCTTCAAATGCATGAATCATCAGACAGTTTGATCGTTGACATGGAGATAGTTTTGGGAGAAATCCTCGCGAACGTGATCAAACACACTTACAAGAACGATGAAACAAAGCGAATCGTTGTGAGTTACACGTTAAAGGACGAGGTCTTTCACGTGTTGGTGAGAGACTTCGGTCCTCCCGTAGATCCCACCAGACTGAAGCCTACACCGCCCGATTTGGAGAATCCGCGAGAGGGTGGGTATGGCCTCTACATAATTTCTCGCGTCACCGACGAATTCAGGGTTCGTCCTCTTAGAAATGGAAACCTCACCGTTGTCAAGAAAAAATTGAGGTGAAAGAATGATCGTGAATGTCATCGGAGCAGGACTCGCGGGTTCAGAGGTGGCTTACAACCTTGGAAAAAGGGGAATAAGGGTTCGTCTTTTTGAAATGAGACCGAAGAAGATGACGGAAGTGCACAAAACAGGATATTTCGCGGAACTTGTTTGCAGCAACTCTCTCAAATCGGAAGACATAACAAACGCCGAAGGACTCCTGAAAGCTGAGATGAGGCTGATGGGTTCCATAACACTCGAAGCCGCGGAGAAAGCACGTGTTCCATCTGGAAAGGCCCTCGCGGTGGACCGTAACATCTTCGCGAAGGAAGTGACAGAGGCCATAGAAAGGCTTGAGAGTGTGGAGATCATCAGAGAGGAAGTAACCGAGTTCGATCCAGAAGAAGGAATATGGGTTGTAGCGACGGGGCCAGCCACATCGAATGGTTTATTCTCTTTTTTGAGAAACCTTCTCGGTGACGATTTTCTTTTCTTCTTCGATGCCGTCTCTTCGATCGTGACCTTCGAGTCTATAGACATGGAGCGCGCTTTCTGGGGAGACCGATTTGGGAAGGGAAAGGATTACATAAACTGTCCTCTCACCAAGGAAGAGTATGAGGAATTCTGGAAGGCGCTTGTCGAAGCTGAAGTGATAGAAATGGAGGATTTCGATCGGAAGCTTCTCTTCGAACGCTGCCAGCCCATAGAGGAAATAGCCAGAAGCGGGAAAGACGCACTGAGATACGGTCCTTTGAGACCAACAGGTCTGGTGGACCCAAGAACGGGTAAAGAACCCTATGCTGTCGTTCAGCTTAGAAGAGAGGACAAAGAGGGCAGATTCTACAGTCTCGTTGGATTTCAGACCAGACTGAAATGGGGTGAACAGAAGAGAGTTCTGAGAAAGATCCCCTGTCTCAGGAACGCCGAGATCGTAAGGTATGGAGTTATGCACAGGAATGTTTACATAAACTCTCCAGAATTGCTCGATATCTTTTTCCGTCTGAAAAAGCACCCTAACATCTTCTTCGCTGGTCAGATCACAGGTGTGGAGGGATACATGGAATCTGCTGCGTCGGGAATCTACGTGGCCTACAACGTTCATCGTATCCTGAAGGGACTCTCTCCGTTAAAACTTCCCGAGGAGACCATGATGGGATCGCTCTTCAGTTATATAATAGAGAAGGTTGAAGGAGATCTGAAGCCAATGTACGCAAACTTTGGACTCCTTCCTCCGCTGAAGGGCCGTGTGAAGGATAAGTTCGAAAAGAGAAAAAAACTCGCCGAAAGGGCCATTGAAACAATGAAAAAGTTCCTGGAAGAGAATCCCTGGTGATACGGAGGGATAGGGGTGAAGGTGGAGATCACAGTTTCTGAAGACAGAATGCAGGCTTATGTGACTCTGCGAAAAGAGGGATCCAGCGAACTTCCTCTCACAAAGGAAGAGCTTTTGAATGCACTACGCTCCGCCGGAATAAATCACGGTATAAAGGAAGAAATCATAGAAGACCTGGCAAGATCACCTGTGTACAACACACCTGTTCTTGTAGCGGAGGGCACTCCACCGGTAGATGGAGATGATGGAAGAGTTGAACTTTTGAAGAGGATAGAATTTACTTCTCAAGAAGGAGAAAAGATAGATCTGAGAGAAATTCCTGCCAAGCAGAGAGTGATCGTGCGGAAAGGAGAAACAATTGCCCGCATTATACCACCGACTCCTGGAAAGGAAGGAATAGATGTTTTTGGAAACCCCGTGAAACCAAGACCTGGAAGAGTGCCGGAGTATCATTTGGGATACAACGTGACGATGAAGGATAACGAGATTATCGCAACGAAGAGCGGGATTCTGGTCATAGAAACAAACGGTACGATACACGTGTATGACACTCTGGAAGTTGACAACGTGGACTATTCCACCGGAAATATAGATTTTCCCGGCAAGGTGGTTGTGAAAGGTGATGTGAAACCAGATTTCGTCGTAAAGGCTCAGGAAGACATCACAGTGAAAGGTGTAATAGAAGCAGCAACGGTGATTTCCTTCAATGGAAGTATCACAGCTGGAGGAATAAAGGGAAGAGGGAAGGCGTTCGTAAAGGCGAAGAAAACCGTCAAAGCCGTTTTTGTAGAGAACGCAGAAGTGGAAGCCGAAGAAGTTCAGGTGGAAAAGAACATAGAGAACTCCACAGTTAAGGCCATCAATGTCGTTGTTTCCGGTAAAGGAGGAAGTATAAGAGGTGGTATAACCATAGCTCGGGTGAAGGTGGAAACCTGTTTTTTGGGTTCTCCCATAGGTGTTAAGACAAGGATAGAAGTTGGAGTCGACCCTGAGATCAACGAGAAAATAAAACTCCTTTTCGCTCAGATCTCTCTCGACAGAGAGAACGTTCAAAAGTTGACGAAATTACTCGTTGAACTCAGAAAACTTCAGGGAATGTTGAAAGACAAATTCCCACCTGACAAAGAAGCGCTTCTGAAGAAGGTGAACAACACTTTGATAAATCTCAAAGATTCAATACAGAAGAATGAAGAGGAATTGAGAAAACTTAAGACAGTAGCTGAAGAAATGGCTAAAAACGCCTCCGTTGTTGTAAAGGAGGTTGTTTATCCCGGTGTTGAAATCGTCATGTTCGAGAGGGTGTTTCGTGTGGAAAAGGAACTCACAAAAGCGGTTTTTTACTACAGAGACGGTGAAATAAGAGTAGGAGGGTATTCAGAATGACGATAAAGGTCTTTCCAAAGTTGCGAGAGCAGATATGGGGTAGTTATCGTCTTGGCAAGATATTCGGTTCAGATGAGAGAATAGGAGAAGTATGGCTTTTGTCCGGGCATCCACTTTTCATTACGGAGGCGGAAAATGGCCTCGATCTCAACGAGGATATGGAGAAGCTCATTGGAAAGAAATTGCCACGCTTTCCACTCCTCGTGAAACTCATTTCTGCTGAGGACTGGCTTTCTGTTCAGGTTCATCCAAACGATGAGGAGGCTCGGGAACTGGAGAGTGAACCCTGGGGTAAAACAGAAGCGTGGTATTTCGTAGAAAAAGGTCAGATCGCCATAGGAGAAGATCCGGAGAAGATCAGGAAGGCACTTGAAGACAACAGTTGGAATGAAGCGTTGAAGAAGGTGGAGATAGAACCTGGAAATTTCGTTTTTTTACCCGCTGGAACGGTTCACGCCCTTGGACCCGGTGGGCTTCTCGTGGAGGTGCAGCAGGCGTCCGACCTCACCTACAGGGTTTACGACTGGGGACGTGGCAGGGAGCTCCACATAGAGAAGGCTTTCAAAGTGATGAAAAAAAGGAAAGTCGAAGATTTGATAGAGAAGAACTTTAAAGACTTTGAGTGCGAATACTTCAAGATAGAGAAACTGAGAGAGGGAGAATTGAAAGGATTCTGCGCGATTGTGATTCTCGAAAACGGCGTACTGGACAACAGACGAGTTTTACCATTTGAAACGTTCATCGTACCAAAAGGTGAGAAAGCGAAACTTCAGGCACCGGCTCTGGTTATGAGAATCGGAAAGTTTTTTGAACAGTGGGGTGATAAAAAATAAAGAGGGTGTTCATCAGCGATCTTCACATAGGAGATGGTTCAGCGAAAGACGATTTTTTCTTCGATAAAGAGCTTGTGAATTTCATCGAAGACATATCTCAAACTGAAGACGTTGAACTCTTCATCGTTGGCGATGGATTTGAAATACTCGAAAGTCACGCGGTGAGGGAAATTGGACTCGTCTCTTTCGATGAGGTTGTGGAAAAACTCGATGAGACGGTGATCGACGAAATCGAGAAAAAGCACTCTGAAGTCTTCGAGACTCTCAAGAAGTTTTCCAGACGACACAACGTGTATTACGTGGTGGGAAATCACGACTATCATATTCTCAAAAACAAAAAACTCCAGAATGCCTTGAAGAATCGCTTTGAAAAGTTCGAGATACTTCCATACTACTACGATCCTCACAGTAAACTCCTCGTTCTCCACGGAAACCAGTTCGATGTTATAAACCGTTTCACCGTGGACAGGAAAACCAAAAAGGTAATACCACCTCTTGGAGACTACATAGCCAGATACATGATGATAAATTTTGACAGTCAGGTGGTTAACTTCGCTCCTGAGGATGTCATACGGGATTACGACAACGTGAGACCTCTGCTTGACGTCTTTCACTGGTTCGATTACATGACAGAAATCTACGATCTCAGTGTCGATCTGGTTGAGCTGTGGCTGAAAAGTTTCCTCAGTATGTTGAAAACGAAAGAAGCCAAAAAATGGATGAAGAACAATTTCCCGAGAACGCACTGGCTTTCCAAGGTGTTTGTGAACAGGTTCGGCGGTGTGGAACTGGGTAAAGTACTCGTAAGGAGCATATACACACTCAGAAAATTGAGAAGGGTTGACTATCTTCAGAAATGGGCGAAATCCATTTTGAAGGGGAACTTTCGCTGGAAAGAGTTCATGACGGGTTACCCTGGAGATTTACATGAAGTGGACGAAGTTGATATACTTGTGATGGGACATGTTCATCACTTCACTTACCGAATAGTTCCAACGGCTCAGGATAAAAAACTGTACGTGAACTGCGGTAGCTGGAGACCCGTTCTCGAGAAGATCGGTATCAGAAAGAAGCACGGTTTCCACAGAAAGGCGGAGCTTCCAAAGATCATAATGGATTTCTCGGGGAAGAACGTTGAAGTGAAGGCATCTATCACGAATGTCCTCGGGAAAATTTAGGGGGAGATTTATGATCTCAAACCCCGTTCTTGGGTACAAACTTGATCCTGGAGAACCTGGTATTCCACATTTTGCACCTGCGAGCCGCAGTATAATGAGGGTCCTATCTCAGGAAATATCCAACTTGATCTACTTCAAAAAAGAAGCCCTCAGAAAGGGCGGAATGATCATCTACAGCAACATAGCACTCGATCTCAGAAAGAGAGGTTCGTTCCTTGCGGCCGTTGCGGGAAGAACCCAGGTATTCATCTATACACCAGAAACTAAAAGCAGTGAAAGAACTCACTCCCTCGGATCGGAACTTCAAAACAAGCAGCAGGAGATTGAAAGGAAGATACTCGAGCTTGAAAGACGGCTGAAAACAGAAACAGATCCCCTCGAAAGAGAAAGACTTAAAGAAGATCTGGAAAGATTGAAACTCGCCCTCAACATCCTCAAAGCGAGTCTCAGAGCCCCTGAACTTCTCGTTGGTGTCTTACTCGATAGCCTCGTCTGAGAAGATTCCAAGAAAAGCTTCCACCACTTTCGGATCGAATTTTCTCCCTGCCTCTTTCTTTACGATTTCCAGTGCCTCTTCGTGTGTTTTAGTTCTCCCTTCCCATTCCGATGAGACAAAATTGGTGAGAAGATCGTAGTAGTCACACACACTTATTATTCGCGCTTCAAGTGGGATCTCTTCACCCCTTAGACCATCGGGGTACCCTGTGCCGTCCCAGTTTTCGTGGTGATGTCTCACGATTGGAACGGCATCCCACAGCACCTCTAAAGACGCGAGAAAAACAGATCCCATGATGGTGTGATCTTGGGGGTACTGCTCGAAAATTCTGATCCGGGTTGGAGTGTAAAGCATGAGTTGCTCTATTCCGATCTTTCCCACATCGTGTAACATGGCGTATTCTCTCAACAGAGAGAGCTTTTCTTCCGATAAGCCCAGTTTCTTTCCCACACGTTCTGCGAGTCTAGCAACTCTCTGAGAGTGACTCCAGCCGTTTTCATCTTCTATCTCCATGAGAACAACCATCGCCTGAAGGAGTCCGCTGACCATTCTTCTCACCCAGCTCTCAGAGAGTAACTTTTCCCCCGCCAGGACGTACGCTATCGATGCGGCTTTTTCCGGATCTTCGAGTTCTATGAGTTTTTTTCCAGCCTTGTGAACGGTGTACGTTTCTTCTTTCACCACAGCCACTCCCTGAAAGGGCTTCTTCTCTTTCAAAAAAGCTATTTCAGCCTCTTCCATTGAATCGACTTTTTCGTAGAGGCGATCTATTTTTTCCACAGCTTTCTCGAATTCCTCGCTATCGAAGAAGCATTTCATACCTATCCCTCCAACGAAAGTTCGAGTTTTCTACTAAGGACTTCGTTTTTTAAAGTTTCAACGAAGCGTTCCAGATCCACGTCTTTTATCTCTCTCCCCGTTCTTGTTCTCACGGAGATCTTTCCGCTCTCCAGTTCTTTGTCGCCTACTATTACCATGTACGGTATTTTCTGGGTCTGAGCCTGTCTGATGCGGTATCCAAGAGTCTCACGGCGGTTGTCGAAGAAGATCCTGATTCCTTCCTGGGAGATTCTCTTCGCAACCTTTTCAGCACCGTCGTTGTGTTTTTCTGATATGGGAATAACTGCCACCTGGATCGGTGCAAGCCAGGTTGGAAATGCTCCGGCGAAGTGTTCTATCAGGATACCGAAGAACCTTTCGAGCGAGCCGTATATCGCCCTGTGTATCATCACGGCTTTGTGTTCTTTGTTGTCCGGACCTATGTAGGTGACGTTGAACTTTTCGGGCATCATGAAGTCCAGCTGAATCGTAGCGCATTGCCATTCCCTTCCTATCGAATCTCTTATGTGAAAGTCTATCTTTGGACCATAAAATGCCCCTTCGCCCTCGTTCACTTTGTACGAAAGTCCGGCCCTCTCCAGGGCATTCTTCAAAGCGGTTGTTGCCTTATCCCAAATCGCTTCGTCGCCCATGTGGTCTTCGGGCATCGTGCTGAGTTCCACTCTGTAAGTGAAACCGAACTGACCGTAGATGGTGTTTATGAGATCAAGAACACCGAGTATTTCTTCTTCGATCTGATCGGGAGTGCAGAATATATGTGCGTCATCTTGTGTGAAGGATCTCACCCTCATGAGACCGTGGAGAACTCCACTTCTCTCGTATCTGTGAACCCGGCCGAACTCGAAGAATCTCAACGGAAGGTCCCTGTAGGAAACCGTCCTGCTCTTGTACACAAGAATGTGACCGGGACAGTTCATGGGTTTCACCGCGTACTTTTCCTCGTCTTTTTCTATGAAGTACATATTCTCGGCGTAGTGGTCCCAGTGGCCGGAGATCTTCCAGAGCTGCTCGTTCATTATGAGTGGCGTGAAGATCTCCTGATATCCCCTCTCACGATGGAGTTCTCTGGAGAATCTCATCAATTCGTTGAGCACGACGACTCCTTTTGGAAGGAAGAACGGCATACCGGGGGCGTATTCGGTGTTCAGCATGAAGAGTTCAAGCTGTGGCCCCAATTTTCTATGATCCCTTCGCTGGGCTTCTTCAAGGAACTTCAGGTAATTCTCGAGATCTTCCTTTTTAGCGAAGGCCGTTCCGTAGACTCTTGTGAGCATGGGATTCTTCTCACTGCCTCGCCAGTACGCACCTGAAACGGAAAGGAGTTTGAAGTGCTTCACTACTCCAGTCGAAGGAAGATGAGGGCCTCTGCAGAGATCCACGAACTCTCCCTGACGGTAGATCGTTACTCTGTCACCTTCGATCTCCTCTATGAGTTCGAGTTTGTAAGGCTGATCGCTGAAAAGCTCTTTTGCTTCTTCTTTGCTGATCTCTTTTCTTTCTATAGGAAGATCTTCCTTAATTATTTTCTTCATCTCCTGTTCTATCTTTGGGAGATCTTCCTCTGTGAGTTTCCCGTTTTTTATGTCGAAGTCGTAGTAAAAACCGTTCTCTATGGTGGGACCGATTCCCAGTTTCACGTTTTCTTTCCCATAGAGTCTCATCACAGCCTGCGCGAGGATGTGTGCCATGGTGTGTCTGTAGAACTCGGGTGACTCAGGATCTTCCAGTGTAACAATTCGGAGATCACAGTCCTTTTCGATGGGTCTTTTCAGGTCCCAGAGTTCGCCGTTGACGACTGCTCCGATCGCCTTTTTTATATCCAGTTCCTTTGCGATCTCTGCCGGTGTGATGCCTCTGTCGTACTCTTTTTCTTTCCCATCTGGAAGCTTCACCTTTATCTTCATCACTTTCCCTCCTTCAACTTTTCGTTCAGGGCTCTGACCACCTCGGGTGGTACCCATTCGGTCACATCACCGCCGTACAGGGCCACCTCTTTCACAAGACTGGAAGATATGAAGGAGAATTTTTCGCTTGCGATCAGAAACACCGTTTCCAGATCGCTGTACAATTTTTTGTTCGCGAGCGCCATCTGCAACTCGTACTCGTAGTCGGTCACGGCCCTGAGTCCCCTCACCAGGACTTTTATACCATGTTTTTTCAAATAATCCACGAGTAAGCCATGATGAACATCCACCTTCACTCCACTCAGGTCACTGAGAACCTCTTCTATCAGTTTCTTTCTTTCCTCCAGAGTGAACATGCACTTTTTTCTCGGATTCTCTGTGACGAGGATCACAAGCTCATCGAAAATAGAAAGCGCCCTTTTGATGATGTCCACATGTCCGAGAGTGATGGGATCGAAAGATCCAGGATAGACCGCCTTCACCCTACCATCTCCTGTTCGCACATTCTACCTGAAAGAATTTTCTGTCTTCAACCCTAAGAGCGGTGAGTTTTCCTCTGTAGACGCATCCCGTATCGATTCCAATTTTATCGTAAGAAACAAACGGTTCTTCAAAAGGAGTGTGTCCAAACACCACAATCTTTCCTGGAAGAGGATTTTCACTGTAGATGAATTCGTCTCTTATCCAGACAAGATCGAAAGGATCCTGATCTTCGAGAGAAACACCCGGTTTCACCCCTCCATGAACGAAAACGTAGTTTTCCTTCTCGTAGTAGTAGATGGTGTTTTCGAAAAAAGTAAGAAATTTCCTGATCTCTTCGACTCCACCGAAACTTTCCACCGTGCTTCTTGCACCATTGAAGAACCACAGATCACAATCAGAGCCATTTTTCACACAGTTCAGAAGCATTTCTTCGTGATTTCCTCTCAAGAAAACACATCTGTGGTGTTTCGAAAGTTCTATCAAAAATTCAATTACTTCACGAGAATTTGGGCCCCTGTCAACGTAATCTCCCACGAAGATCAGTTCATCTTCTTCAGAGAGTGGGAGTTTTTCCAGGAGACTCTTCAGAGCGAGAAAACACCCATGAATATCTCCCACCGCGTAAGTCATCAGAGGATCCTCCCGTACATCATCCAGTTCCAGAGAGCGGAGATCAGAACTCCAAGAACTGGACTCATCCACCACCTCACGTCGGGCTTTTTGAACTTCCAGAGACGGTACAGAAAACCAAGGGCGAGAGAAAGGAAAGCGAAAAGTTCCTTCTCGGCGAGAAGAAACACAAAGAAAGCCAGTCTTTCAGAAATTCCTTCGATATCGGATATCTTTGGGTCTCCCGGAACGAAATTCCTGAACACATACGTCACGGTAACGGATACCGCGTTCATTCCCAGCAGATAGAAAACGAACTCTGAGGTCAGATACGATCCTTTGAAGAAATCTTTCACTGTGGCGTTCAGTACCAGAAAAATCACAAGAAGAGCTACTTCCAGAAGATCTATCAAACGTTTCTTTTCCTTCCGGTGAAGATAAACCCTCAGGAGATCTCCCGTGAGGTGCACCACTACAGAGACCACGAAGACAACCACACCCGTGGTGGACTGAAAGATAACGTCGAACGTGAAGGCAAGAATAGCAAAGACCGACCAGATCATGTGTCCGATTAATTTCCAGCCCTTGTACTCTCTTATCTTCGCGTTGTTCGTGAAACCGTGGTCCGCTACGACGTGCCCAAGGAACAGATGAAACGGAAACAAGAAGATCACCTCCAGATCCTGTCTTCGATTTTTGAGAAGAATCCTTTCAACTTTTCGAACTTGACGAATTCCTTTATCATGAGAGATGTGTTTATTTCAACAGGCCCTTCTTCTACCGCCCTCATGTATATCTCTTCAAGCCTTTGAACAAATCGATCGACCGACCATTCCCTTTTAACGAAATCTCTTCCCTTTGTTGAGAGTTCTTCTCTGAGTGGATCGTTTTCCAGAATGCGTTTTATCTTTTCGGCGAAGAATTTTTCATTTTCTTCTTCTATGAGAATCGCTGCTTCGCAGTTTTTCAAAACATCTTTAACTCCCTTCCACTTCAGAGCCACCACGGGAAGACCAGAGGCCAAGGCTTCCAGGAGAACCAACCCCTGTGTTTCCGTTTTTGAAGCGAACACGAAGACGTCTCCGAGTTTGTAATAGAGAGGGATTTCATCGTGAGGTACGAATCCTGTGATCTTCAGGTCGAGTCCTTTTTCTTTTGCGAATTCTTCCACGTCCTCTCTTTCGGGGCCATCTCCTATCATAATGAAGGCGATGTCTGGGGCGCTCAACCTTTCGAAAACTTTCAGCAGAAAATCCAGATTCTTTTCTTTGGCTATTCTTCCAGCGTAGAGAACCACTTTTTTTCCCTCGGGATTCCATTTTCTTTTCAATTCTTCAGGTGCTTCTACTTCGAATTTTTCCACTTCTATACCGGTGGGTAACACTTCGATGGGTCTTTTCACGCCGTAACTTTCGAGTTCTCTTTTTATGTCTTCGGTTGGAGCGATCACCACGTTTGTCATGTTGCAGAACCACGCGCTGAAGTGTTCCACCAGTCTTTTGGGAGGAGTGAAAGGTTTTGGAATGTAGTGTCTGTACTCGGGCAGCAGTGTGTGATACGTGTGAACGTGTGGTATCCTCATCTCTTCTTGAACTCTCAACGCTTTAAAACCTATGAAAAAGGGAGAGTGACTGTGTATTATCTGAACATTGTTTTTCCTCATGAACTCCAGAATGTTTTTTGTGGAGGCGATGGAGATTCTGTGTTGTGACTCGAAGGGGAAGGGAATGCTCCTCACGACGAATACATCTCTTTCATCTTCAGGGGCGGAAGGAGCAACCACCACAACCTTGTGGCCCCGTTCCATCAGTTTCCTTTTGTACACCCTTATTGATGTTGCCACACCGTTTATTTGAGGAGCGTAGGTATCACTGAACATCGCTATGTTCATCTTCTTTCACCTCATCCATGAGGAGATCTTCCATATGAAAAAGCAAAGCGCAGATGCTCTCGCAAGTGAAATAAAAATCAGATTTTTCAGTTCCAGTTTCCTTAAAAGGAGTAAAGAAATGAAAAAGAGAATCAGAAGAGAAATCCGAACGTCCAGAAACGCAGAAAGAAAGGGCAAGAAAACGTATGGAGAAAACGCCCACATCATCTCTGCTGGTGCTCTGCCTGTCATCGTCTTGTAAAACCCGGATATCGAGAGAGAATAAAGAAAAAACAGAAAGAAGTCCTCGAGAACTTTCAGAAAAATTCTGAGTGAGTTGTACACTATTGCTATATCATCCCAGAAAGCAACGGTGTTCACGAAGAACACCAGAATTGGTACCAGAAAAGAGTACTTTTTCCCTGAGTCGTCCAGCTTTATCAGGTTCAGCATCATTTCACCTTCAAAATGAAGTACATTCCACTGGAAAAGAAGTACTCCACACCATCTTCTGTAGTTTTGATGGATAATCTTTCACCCGTCTCTCTTTTCACCACATTGATCGCCTTTTCAAAGTTTGCTCTGTCTCTGAAAACAAAAGCCTTCCATTCCGGGTAGTATTCGACTTTTTCCACTTCCTTCAAAACTTCGCTCACCAGGATCGATCGGTTGAGTTCCGTTTTCATCCCTTCAACAACCTCTTTGAACGGTGTTTCAATGACGACATCAAAGGAAGGAAGCCTCTCGATCCTCTTCCTTTCGTTTTTGAAAGACACATCTACAATCAATAAAACCAGTGTCACCACAAGTAGGATGAAGAGAAAACCGTTCTTCGTCATTTTATCTTCTCAAGCAGCACTTCAAGACCTTTTTTCACGAATGGATCCTTTTCTGGATCTACTTCTATTTGTTCTCTGGTCTCTGCGTGGAGTTCTTCTTCAACGTCCTCTTCTACCAAGACATCGGGCTCTATTCCGATCTTGTGAATGTCCTTTCCAGATGGTGTCAGGTAGTGAGCCGTTGTGAGAAAGAGAACTCCACCGTTGCTCAGCGGGAAACCAGTCTGGACTGATCCTTTACCAAAGGTTTTTCTTCCAACAGCGGTTGCTATGCCGAGGTCTTTGAGCGCTCCCGTCAGTATCTCGGATGCCGAGGCTGATCCTTCGTTCACCAGAACTACTATTGGCACGTTGGGATAGTTGTTTCCATAGGATTCGTAGACATCTTCTTCTCCAAAGCCGTTTCTGACCTTCAAAATCACACCTTTATCGACGAACATGCTGACGATTTTGAGAGCGACATCGAGGTATCCACCGGGGTTGTCCCTCACGTCGATTATCAGTCCCTTCACACCTTTTTCGAAGATCTTGTCTAAGGCGTTTTTCATGTCGGAATCCGCTTTTTCTCCGAAGCGCGTGATCCTGACGTACCCGACTCTTCCCTTTTCCGTTTCTACGAAGGAGTAGAGCACCATCTTTATCTCGATCTTTTCTCTCACAATGGTGAAGGTGAGTTTTTCACCGTCTCTGAGAACTTCGATCGTGACGGGGGTTCCGGGCTCTCCTCTCAGGTTGTTCACGGCTTCCATGTAGGTCATCTTGGACACAGGTGTACCGTCTATGGTTATGATGAGATCACCCGCTTTGAGCCCAGCCCTCCATGCGGGAGTGCCGTACATAGGAGCCACTACCTTTATGGCGCTGTGTTCTGTATCGTAGGTCACTTCTATTCCAAGTCCACCGTATTCTCCCTTCATTTCTATCTGATTTTCACGGTAGGTTTCCGGGTCCTGATAATAGGAAAAATCATCTCCCGTCCCTTTCACAAGACCGTCTATCGCATGGTCTATGAGTTTGTTGATGTCCAACTTGTCCGCTTCGTAGTAGTATTTCAGAATGTAAGTGAGTGAATCGAAGAACGGCTCCAATGCTTTGTTCACTTCTTCGACGGTGAGATTCGTTTTAGCGGAACCTCCGAGAAGAAGTGCAAGAACGAGTACCACTACACTGACGACGACAAACCTTGAAATTTGGTTCAGTTTCATTCTGTTTCCTCCCTTCTACACACTTTGATGGCGAATATCATGTACGCGGTATGGGCAACCATTCTATCCACCGGTCTCAGTCTCTCTGGAACTGGTTTGTACGGTCTGAAAAGACTTTCCCATACTTCTATTCTTATAAACGGAAGCTCCTGGAGTTTTTTCAAGGTTTCCTGAACCTGGTTCGTCGTTGGACACACGGTTGCGAATCTACCACCACCTTTCAGGGCTTCCCAGCATTTATCGATGTAGTTCCACGGATCAGGAACATCCAAGAAGAGAGCATCCACATCTCTTTCGTCGAAACCTTCGGAGATGTCCCTCACCTTTATTGTAACTCTTTCTATCAAGCCCCATTTCGTTAGATTACTTTCGGCGAGTTTTGCAAAATCTTCTCTTTTCTCATAAGCGAAGACCTTTCCCGAACTTCCGACGGCCCGTGCGAGCACAGCGCACATGGCCCCGCTTCCCACCCCTGTGTCGATGACCCTGTCACCCTCTTTCACGTCGAGCATCATCGCGATGAATGAGGAATCTTTTGGGTAGACTATCTGGGTCCTTCTTTTCATGCTCATGATCTCGTCGATCAGGCTGGGTTTCAGGATGTAACCTTTCTTCCCGGCGGACGTTCGTATGATCTCTCCAGGACCTTTCTTGAACACTTCGTTCAAATCGATGATACCGAGATGGGTGTGAAGACTTTTGTCCCTTTCGAGATCGACCAGAAACTCGCTTTCATCTTCGAAAGAAAGCAATACTCTGTCTCCAGGTTTCAGCGTATCGGCCACTTTTCCCACACCTCTCTTGGAAAGCTGAATCTGATATCCACGTGCTTCACAAGAACGTCCCGTTTCTTTCCATCTACTATGAGGTACACGTTGTTCACACCCTTCACGTTCAGAAAGATCGTGTAGAGTACCTGGTGGATGAAGTACCTCTCCGAGTCGAAGTCCATTCCTTTCAATTTTTCTCCATAGAGATCGAGAATGAGGAAATCTCCCACGAAGAAATACGCTCTCAGAACGCCTTTTGGAACGAAGGTTTTCAATCCCTCGGGTGGAGAAGAAAGCGCTTCGAAAATTTCAAGAACAGGATTGTCCCTTCCCTCCGCAACTTTAACGATCGGAAGAAGGTTCTCGTTCAGATAACAGATCTTCAGTTCAACGGAGAAAAGAACGGATGCCGTTAGAAGAACAACAAAGATGCTCTTTTTCATTCTGTCATCAGCCTCTCAACGGTACCCAGAAAAGCGGGCATTTCATCTTTTTCTTTCAAGAGAACGATCATCCCAACAACACCAACGGGTATATCGTACACGGGGCATTCTTCGAGTTTGTAGCCCAACTCATTTGCTATCTTTCTTGCGAGCTTCAAAGATTCTGAATATGCAGGCAGATCCAGCCCGTTCAGGTCTTTCGAAAAGCTCCTCACGATTATTCTTCCATCACCGTAACCCACGAGAAAAACGACATCTTTCTCGTACGGATCGACCCTTTCACCGAAGGGTTTCACAACGTACTTTCCCAACGACTCGGCGGACAACAGAATTCTGAACTGGCCATCACTCTCAGCCGTTCTTTCGATTCTGACGTTCTCTTTCTCGTAGAGAACCTCCTCGGGCATCTTAACGACTCCTCTGAACAAGAGCCAATCTTTTGCAATGATTCTCACAGAGTCCTGAGTTTGTTCAACGTCGAAGTTCTTCTCACCCTCGAAGTTCACAACGACGGTTCTTCCTATCTCTTCGATCGAGTTCACACGGCACGTTATGATCTTCACACCTTCACTGGTTTGAACGTAATCCACTCCGAAGAGTTTCAAGGTTTCCACCGGGACCCCAGAAGACGGCAGTTTGTTGTTGTCGAGTATGTAGAGGTCTTCAACGTTTGCAAGAACGTGGCCGTTGTACTCGAGGTACCTCATACTTCCCACGGTTCCTGTAGAAGGTGGGGTGACATCAAACACCCTGGAGTGAGTCTCCAGAAGCTTCAGCAGATCGTCGAAATTCAAAAGAGTCGCATCGAGTGTGATTGTCTCCGCAAGCAAAGTCACAGAAAAGATAGCAAAGAGCAGTATCAACCTTCTCATCAATATTTGAAGATACTCCTTCCTATGAACTCTCTGAGGATCGATTTATCGGGAATATCTTCTATGTTCGTGATCGGAAGGAAGAAGTCCAAAAGTTTCAGAAGTCTCAGCGCTTCTGAGTACTCTGGTGTATCTTCCGGAACCTGAACGAGAAGCGGTTCGGCGAATATCCTAAGCACTGGTATTTCGTAAACCAGGGCCGAGTTGAACATCACATCAGCTTCTTCCTGGAACGGGAAGATGTTTCTTTCTTCACCCTTTCTGACGTTTGGCCACATCTTCAACGTGTCGTATGCGGTGTGTCCCCGGAACTTGTAGTCCCTCACGATTCTTCTGATGAGCCGCGTGTCCGTTGTTGTGACTCTGTTGTGATCGTCTATGTTCAGCTGAGTCAGTGCGCTCACGTATATCTTGAACTTCTGCTCTTTCGGTATAGAGGCCGTCAGGCGTTCGTTCAGACCGTGTATTCCTTCGACGATGATGATATTGTCCTTCTCCAACTTGAGGGTGGGACCTCTCATCCTCTTTCCGGTCTTGAAGTTGAACTTCGGCAGGACCACCTCTTTTCCAGCCAAAAGATCCTGAAGGTTCCTGTTGAAGAGTTCTATGTCGAGAGCCTCTATCGAGTCGAAATCGTAGTTTCCGTTTTCGTCACGCGGTGTTTTCTCTCTGTCCACGAAGTAGTCGTCGAGAGAAATGGCAACCGGTTTTAGACCGTTCACTCTGAGCTGGAGTGAGAGTCTCTTGGCGAAGGTGGTCTTTCCCGAAGAGGAAGGACCCGCAATCAGAATGAGCCGTTTTCTTTTGTCTTTTGCGATTTCATCTGCTATGTCTGAGATCTTCTTTTCATGAAGTGCTTCGGAAAGAAGCATCAGGTCGGCCACGTGTCTTTCCCCACGGGCTATGATATCGTTGAGATCGGATACGTACTCGAGTTCCAGAACGTTCAGCCATCGGGCGTATTCGAGGAACACCTGGGAGAGTTTGGGCATGTGGATGACGGGAAGCTCTCCTGTTTTTGGATCCGGATGGACAAGAACAAGCCCCTGATTGTAGGGCTGAACATCGAAAACGTCGATCCTGCCGGTGCTCGGTGGAAGATACCCGTAGAAGTACGCCCAGAAACCATCGCAGTGGTAAAGCTTCACGGTTCTTTTCTTTCTGTACTTGAAGAGATTGACCGTTTTCACAAGTCCTTCCTTCATTAATATCTCCCTTGCTTCGTCTTTGTAGAACGTTCTCTTCTCAATAGGCAGATCTTTCTCGACGAGTTCTCTCATCTTGTTTTTTATGGCGAGCACCTGATTCTGATCGGGAACGATTAATTCATTTCCCTTATAGATTTCGCAGTATATCCCCTTCCCGAGTGAGTGAAGGACCTTCAATCGCCATTCCGAATTCAGTTTTCTCACGGCGAGACTTGCGAGGAAGACGAGTCCCCTCTGGTATATTCTGAGTCCGTCAGGATCTGTGAGGTCTAAAAATTCGAGTTCTCCGCTTCTATCGGGTGTTCTGAAGAGTTCTATTATCCTGTTATTCACCCTCGCAGCCAGTATTTTGTACCTGTAGTACTTCTGGTACTCTCTGGCTATATCGAAAAGATTCTGATTTTCCTCGAGAACAATCTCCCTTCCGTCCAGTTTTGAATGAAGTGTGATCTTTCGCATGCTGTCTTCCTCCCTTGAAGGAGCTTTCCTACAGTGGTAAAATTATAGCATGGAAAGGGTTGGGGCGTGGCCAAGCGGTAAGGCGGCGGACTTTGGATCCGCGATCGGTGGTTCGAATCCACCCGCCCCAGCCAAAAGAAAAGCCCCCGATCAGGGGGCTTTGTTCTTTCAGAATTTCTTTTCGTAGTATCTCCTCAACTCTTCGTTGAACGGCAGGTTGAAGATCTCATCGAGCACTTGCACGATCTGCTCGTAGGATTTTGTCCTTGGATCTCTGAGGAGGATTTCTTCGAGCACCTTTCTGTCCCTCGAGATGTATGCTTCTAAGTTCCACTCCATTCTCAGAATCCTGGGCCACAGATAGAAGATCTTTATCCGGTGGGTGAGATCGGGTTCCACTTTCTCTCTGTGGATTCCACTGCCGTCCACCCAGACGGGAAGTTCCATCACAAGATCATCGGGAAAGTCTTTGAGCACTCCCCGGTTTTCCACGTTCAGAAAGAGTCTCACACGTTTGTTGTTCGCTACCGCGTTGATGAAAGGAATGTGCTGTTCTCCGCTGAGTTTTCCTTTCGGGAAGATGTCAGGATGTTCCTCCGTGAGTTTCATACCTGGTCTTTGCTGAACCTCTTCTGCAAGTTTTATGAGGCACTCTCTTGCTCTTCTGAGTTGCTCATGGAATTTCGGTCTTTCCACTTCGTTGTCTATGCCGCCGAACTTTCCAAACCACTTCTTCTTCGTCTCCAGGTTGTAGTGGTACTTCCAGCTGCCGTTCCTCACGGTGTCACCTATTGGAAGCATACCGTAAAATTTGTACATATCCATCGCGGCAGGAGACATCTGTGTGTCCCATGGGTTCTTCGGCTCCCACTCTGGTAGCTTCTTCTCTATCCACTCGTCGAGAAGCGGGTATGCATCTTCTCCTCTGTACCTGAACCTGTTCAGCCAGATACCGTGGTTCACTCCAGCGACCTGCCAGTCCACTTCTTCTGGATCGAGGTCGAGTTTTTCGAAGACTTCATAAACCCCGGCAACACCGTGGCAGAACCCCACTATGTTCGCACCGGTCCACCTTCTCACCGCCTGCGTGATCTCGAAGACGGGATTTGCCGTTTGCATCAGGTACGCTCTGGGTGCCATCTTTTTCATCTTCTCCGCTATCTCGAGGGCGAGCTTCATGTCGGGATAAGAAGAAAGAACGTAGGTGTAAGTGGAAACCATGTTCAACTCCTGACTGTCTATTCCTCTGTAGTAGCCGTGTTTTTCACCGACTTTTGTGACCTCGTCCCATCTTTGAGAGCCGCTGTCGTGGTACCTCGGATCGTAAGGATAGGCGGTGTTTATGATGAAGTCTGCTCCATCTATGGCTTCATCCAGACTGGATGTTTTTACGATCTTTACAGGAGAGTTCAGCTCTTCCACGTACTTTTTTGCGAGGATGTAAGATGCGTTCAGTCTTCTTTCATGAACGTCCATCATGTAGATGTGTGTATCTTCCCTTGAAAGTTCCTCCGTCTGAGCGATGTCCCCTACAAGCTGAAGTGCGAACCTCACACTCCCCGCTCCGATGATGGAGATCTTCATGATCCTGCCCCCTCATGTTAAATTCGTTTCTGAGACGAATTAATTACCTGAGAAAATTCTATCAGCTTTTGCAGGTGATCCCAAACGTCTCACAAGATCAAATCGCCAATGAAAATTCCCGCTACAGAGAAGAAAAGAGGTTCAAAACTCATCTCGAAGCCTTCTTCTTTCATCATCTCCACTATTTGATCCGGTGTCAGGAAGTTGAGAACTGAGGTGGAGAGATACCTGTAGGCGTGGAAATCCCCACTGAAAAGACCCCCAACGAATGGAACCCAGGTCTTCAAATAAAAAGAGTAGATCTTTCCCGTGAATCTTTTGGTGTTAGGTGGAAGGAGTTCAAGGATCACCAATCTTCCCTTTCTTTTGAGAACTCTTCTGCACTCTCTCAGGACTCTTCTTCTGTCTGAGAAATTTCTGAAGCCGAAAGCCACGGTGATGGCGTCGAAACTTCTATCGTCGAAAGGAAGATTGTGAGCGTCTCCTACGATGAACTCTCCATCTTTCAATCTCTTTTTTGCTGTTTCCAGCATCTTCGATGAAGAATCCAGGCCTGTGATTTTAAGATGCGGTGCTTTTCTTTTCAGGAGTCTGGCTACATCTCCGGTTCCTGTGGCAAGATCGAGGACCTTTTCTGGATTCACCTCAAGGATGAGTTCCACTACCCGTTTTCTCCATTTTGTATCCATACCAAAAGAGATGATCCTGTTCAAAAGATCGTACCTTTCCGCTATTCTGTCGAAAAGTTTCATCGCGTGCTTCTTAGTCTTTCCTCCCACTCCCTGGCTTTTCTCACGTCGGATAGAACGACCACACCGACGATTTTTTCGTCTCTGTAGAAAGCCTTTGTTTCGCTGTCGATCCACTCTCCTCTGTCTGTGAGTTCTCCAACTATGGCTATAGGAAAGTCTCCGAACTTGAAGTAAGAAGATTTGAAGCGAAAGTCGTACTCATCGGGTATACCCTTCAACGTGTTTGCCAAAACTTTCGCGTGTGCCATAGCGGCTTTCGCTGTTCCACAGATGATGCCTTCGTGCTCTGCGCAGTCACCGATGGCGTATACGTCAGGTTTTGAGGTTCTGAACGTTTTGTCCACCAAGATGCCCCTGTTCACATCGAGTCCGCTCTCTTCTGCAAGCGACACCTCCGGGACAATTCCTATGGAGCAGAGAATCACCCTCGCCGGTATCTCTTCTTTGTCTGTGACGAGAACATCGTTTTCTATTCTCTCCACGTCCCTGCCGAGGTAAAACTCCACTCCGTGTTTTTCGAGCTCTCCTTTTATTCTCTCTGTCAGTTCTTCGTCCAACCCCATGAGACGGGTCATCTTCTCAACCACTTTCACTTTGATACCCTGCTTCGACAGATTTCCTGCGATTTCAAGACCGATGAACCCTCCGCCGATGATGAGAAGATCTTTCTCTCTTTCCACTGCCTTTTTCAATCTCTTCGCATCTTCTATCGTCCTCAAAGTGTACATTCGCTCCCAGCCGGGTATCTTGAGTGCTCTCGGCTTTGCACCCGTTGCGAGAACGAGGACGTCGTATTCGAGGGTTCCTCTGTCTGTTTCGAGAACTTTCTTTTCTGCGTCTATTCTCTTTGCGGTTGTTCCAAGAAGAAGTTTTATTCCCTTCTTTTCGTACCAGTCGATCGGATAGGGAAAGAGACTTTTTTCCTCTGCCAGTCCCGCGACGTAATGGCTGAGCATGGGTTTTGTGTAGTAGGGCACCGTTTCTCTTTCCACGATGGTGACCTTGTGTTCTTCTGAAAGCTGTTTTGCGAGTTCAACCCCGCCGGGGCCGTTTCCAACGATCACTATTTTCACCGTTCATCACTCCTGTTCTTTTTTGAGAAGAGATATCGCCTCTTCGATCTTCTTCTCATCCATGTTTGAACCTTTTATCTCCGTGAAGGAGAGAATTCTGAACTTCGTTTCTTTCAGAAGCTCTCCCGCTGTTCTTTTTACGGATGGAGCCCAGCCGTGCACTCCAAAGACGAGGACGGATTTTTCGTAGTTCACTTTATCTATTATCTCGAGAAGGGTGAATCTCATGAGTGGATGTATCTCTGCTTCGTAGGTAGAAACACCGAAGATCAGTGCTTCACTGTCCGGGATGTCTTTCAAGATCTCGCTGATCGCGGGTCTCTCTTCGTCGGAGAATTTGTACACAACCGGTGTGAAACCTTTCTCCTTGAGAGAGTCGATCGCCTTCTTCATCACGTTCTCGACGAAGCCGTACATGGAATCGTAGATCACCGTGACTTTTCCTTTTTTCGGTTCACCCTTCGCGACACTCACGTAATGATTCAAAAGTCTCTGAGGATCTTTCTTCCAGATCAGTCCGTGCCCTGGAAGGAGCGCCTTTATCTTCAGACTGGAGAGCTTTTCCGCACCTTCGAGGATGTAATTCTTGTAATGTCCTATCACCGTGACAATGTACTTTGTGACGTGGGGAAGGTATCTTTCCACAACGCTCTCGTTTGAGTCGTCCAGAGTCTCTGGGAGCAGGTATCCACCGCCCACATCACAGCCGAAGAGAATTCCATCAAGATACGTCACCATCGTGTCGGGCCAGTGAAGCCAGGGAGTCATGACGAATTTGAATTTTTTCCCTCCGATTTCTTTCTCTTCTCCATCCTTCACGACAGTCACGTCTTTTATGCCGTAGAATCCTTCGAGGAGTCTTTTTCCGAAGTTCGAAGCGATTATTTCCACATCGTGACCAATCGCTTCGAGCGTTGCAGGGAGAGATCCGCTGTGGTCCGGCTCGGTGTGGTTCACGATGATGTGCGTGATCTCCTTAGGATCAACGATCCTGGACAGAGTCTCGATGAACTCTTTCGTGTAGTTCTTCTTCCAGCCGTCTATCAGAACGTTTGCATCATTCAGCTTCACAAGGTACGCGTTGTAGCTGATCCCTTCGGGTATTTCCCAAACCGCCTCGAAGTACTTTATCTGATCGTCGTCTATTCTCAAAATGTAGATTTCCGGATCGTCGAAGATCTTTTCAGTCCAGATTTTGGGCATGCAGGACACCTCCATTGAATTAGGGATTCCAAAGTGATTATAGCAAAAAAATGTAAAGAAAGCGGTTTCAAAAACTGGAACAACTATGTGAATTTTTTCGTATATTGTAATTTATAGAAGTATACTGGAAAAGCGACGTTTGAATTCTAGATAGTTTTCAAAGAATTTCAGTCCCAATTCTTGACCGTAGATTCTAACAGCACTCTGCTTCACAGTGTTTTCAAGCTGATTGAGAGTTGCCTTATCGAATAATTTTTCTTTTTGTGACATTACCATGAGGAAGGCAATGTGTATGGGAATTTGTTTGATCCTTTCCAAAAGTTTTTTTGAGCTCGATTGTAAGTTACCGACCTCATAGCCCCGGAAAATGTAGAAAGTAGGAATCATTTTTTCCACAAAATGCTCCAATAAAAGATAATTGGCAAGAATTGTATCCTCGGCAATCGTCATTTTTATTATTCCTACTTTACTAAGAACTTTAGCAAGTTCTTCATAAGCTTTTTGAAGAGGGATACGTTCTATAAGGGTGTCTATTATCGGAATTTTCCCTGAAAGAGAAGTGATTTCTGAAACAAACAATTCTTCTATGTTTTTGTAAAAATCACTGCACCAAATTTCTCCATTGAACTGTTCTCCTGACATCAAAGCATTTGCCACGGTGAGTAATGGTTTTTTGTTCGGAAAATTCAGCAAATCATCCAAAAGTTTTTTGACTCCTTTGGGGTAAGCAAGATCGTCAATGTCATGAAAGAAAACAAATGATCCTTGACTGTGTTTAACGCCCATCAATCTTGAGTGAAAGGTTCCAACGTTTTCTTTATTTCTAATTATCAAAACCTTCTCTCGTAACTTAGGTTCTCCTTTTGTGAGGCTTTCAAATAAATCAGCTGTTCCATCAGTTGAACCATCGTCAACCAATACAATCTCTAAATTTTCATGATCGATTTGTTTAAGATTATCCACGAGTCTTTTTACATAATTTGCTCCGTTCAAAACAGGTATAACAATAGAAACCAGCGGTTTGGGGACAGTTAATAAGCTTATTTGTTTGCCTTCAAACTTTATTTTCTTGTGATCATCTAATTTCAGAAATTCATCTGCGTAACCTGGCCATTTTGTTGCAAAACAAATCAACCAGGAACCAACTTTTTCACCTTGAAAATATTTTTGCAAATTCTCAGCTATTTTTAAAGGTACCCACTCTGGATTTATCCTTCTCAGGTAAAACGGTTCTGCCAGAACTCCTATTACTTCTTCATGAAGAGGGATTAAACCTGCTCGTTTGATAAGAGGTTCCAAGGTTAAAAAGTCTCTTTCAAAACCATATTCCCAGGCACCAAGTTTTTGAGCGGTTTCTTTTGCTGTTTTGTAAACAAATGAACCACTGTATGGAACGCCTACTACAACGAATTTCGCAACTTCACCCATTTGCTTTAACATTTTGATTATGTCGTCATCTTTAAAGTGTTCAACCACTCCCATGTTGAAAGCAATATCAAACTCCTGTGGCTTGAACGATTCTGTAAGTTTTAAACCATCACCTACTTCGAATTCAGCGTTTTCAATATTATAATCCTTGCTTATCCTGGTTGCTAGTTCGACAGAAGCAGGATCGATGTCTATACCAGTGACATCTGCTTCTCTGAGTGCAAGTTCAATTGAGAACGCTCCTGTTCCAGTTCCGACTTCTAAAATCCGTGCTTTGTTGAGAATAAAAAAGCGCTCTAATAAACTTACAAATTCTGATCTAAGACTTTTTCCTGGAAGATCGTTCATGATAGTGAAAGAATCAAGTTTATTGTATTCTTTCCATATTTTCGCGAAACTATTCTCTGTGTCTGTGTTTGATTTCTTATGGGTTGATTTATTTTTTGTTCTATTGTTATCTTGAATTTGGACAATGTTCAATATTGATGTAATTTGCTTCTCAAGAGAACAATTCTTTTCGACAAACGATCTATATTTTTCTGAATTGTAATCATTGCTGGTTAAAATTCGAATTGCTTCGTCGATAAAGTTAAATACAAGATTATCTGGCCACTGCGTTTTTGCCCCAGCGTAGTTATGTATAACGGGTTTTATGCCCCTCGCCATGGCTTCTGCTATATTGTAAGGATGCCCCTCATGAATGCTGGTTGAAAGTAGATAATTTTTATCTTCAAGAAAAGCGTTCACGTCATCAACCCAGCCGTAGAGTTTTACGTTCTTTTCAAGGCCTACGTCCTTTATGAAGTGTTTGAAATAATTAGCGTACCTTATTTCCTGAAAGTCTCCAGCTATGTGTAAAGTGTATCTTTCATCAATTTTCCTCAACATACCTATGATTTGAAGCCACATGGCAGGATCTTTCTTGTAATTGATGTGAGCCACAACTGCTATATTGAATCCGGGTTGTCTAAGTTTGAACTTAAATCTGTTCAGATCAAGACCGTTTGGAACAATTACTATCTTGTCTTTTACTTGCTTGTAAACTTCAGAATGGTAATCTCGAAGGATATGTTCTATATGCTCTGCAACAAGAATCAATTTATCGACGTTTTTCCAATTTATTTTTTCGGGATAATTGGCCAACGCCTCATAGCTGTGAAGTCGGCAAAGAATTTGTTTCTCATCCTTCGGCAGTTTATTCGTTATCTCCACTGCCATTTCGTTCGCCCATTCGAGCCAGACGATGTCCGCCCAGCTGTAAGCTTCCTGGATCTGCTTGCCATCCGTTGTAACTACAAGTTTCACATCGTAGATATTCGACAAAATCTGAGCTATATCCTTTATGAAGTTGTCCAAACCGGGAAGGCAGAATATGGCAAGCTTTACGTCTTTTTTGAACTGGTCTTTCAAAATCTGGTATTTTTCTTTCATTTCCGGTATGTTGGAAAGTTCCACTGCCTTTTTGTAGTAATGAAGGGCCATTGCGGGATTGTTCTGTTGCAGTTGAGTGTCACCGAGCATGTCGTACACTTCCCACGTTTTCTCATTGATCCTCGTCAGATACCTCCAGGCTTCGAAGTACTCTCTTTTTTCAAGTAGAACCTTCGAATAGTTGAACAGTACGTCATCGTGAACAGGGTTTATCTTCAAGGCTTTTTCAAAGAAGGCCTGAGCCTCTTCTTTTCTGCCTTCGTAGTAGTGCACCATCCCCAGTGTGTTGTATCTTTCTGTTTCATCGTCGATTTTTTCTGCCATTTCTTTTGCCTTTGAAAAATCTTTTTGTTCTATCGCCTTTTGAATTTTTTCAAAAATTTCCATACTTTACCTCCTCGCGGACTCTATGAACCTCAAATTCTTCTCAAATGCTTTCACTTTCAAAGTGGAAAATCCTGCCTTCTCCAGGATGTTTTTCATCTGAGACGTTGTCCTGAGCACCCTGAAAGGAGGATAGTACCATACAAGATCGTTTCTATCACTCAAATCCGGAACGAAGAAGAAAAGAAGGACTCTTTCAGCATCTTCAACGAGTTTTTCAAGGTCTAGAGTCTCTTCTACACCAGAAACAACAAGGAGGTTTTTCGAGTTCTCTTTCAACTCTATTCCGAGTTCTTCCAGAACAGATTCCAGTCCGGGAAGATCTCCTTTGACTTTCAAATCCGCCAGGTCGGTCTCTGATAGTGCTTCAACAATGTACTCTTTTTTGATCTTGAATGGAGGATCTTTGTAGATCTCCTTTTCTCTTTCTCTGTAAATCTTCAAAGCCTCATCTGATGGGAATGGGAGCGAGTAAAAGAAGTTTTCTTTTTTCTTCCATGATCTGACGGGATGGATCACACCAAGACCCGAGAACTTTTCTGTGATGTTTCCAACCCAGATAATTTCGTCTTCTTTTCTCATGAAAGGAAGGACTTGGTTCGGATAGAGAGCGTCGTATTTATACCTTCCCAGTGCAATGTCTCCCAGGTTTTCGTTTTCCTCCACTGCCTTCATGTGAAGTTCGAAGGCCCTTTTTGGGTCTTCTTCTTCGTGGATCTTTGCAAGCCGGTAGTAGTAGAACGGAAGTTTTGTGGTGTCTGTTATCTTCATCAGCAACTTCTTCGATTTTTCCCTGTCTCTGGTAGCCACAGCAGAAGCATAGAGTGCCACCGGGTGGTCGGAGATGAGGTACAGTTTTTCTGCGTCTTCTTTTACAAAGCCAAGAAGATCAAACGGGAACTCTCTGTAGCCTGAGAAGTACCTGTAGAGTTCTTCGTAGACACCTTCTGTGTCCGGATCAAGGCGTGTTTTCAGGTCTTCGATCACAGGCTTTATGAAGTTTGCTATCTCTGGTGTCAATTCCAGTGCTTTTCTGTATCTTGAAACGGCTTCGGAGAAGTTTCCAAGTTTCAGATAGAGATCTCCTATGAGTGCCTGGATGACGCCGTTAAGTTTTTCATCTCCTTCGATCTTTGAGAGTATTCTGATGAGTTTTCCTTCTGTTTCTCTCTGTTTCAGAAGATCGAAAATGAAAAGAAGACCGGGGATGCCTGTTTTCTCCACAAAGGAGTTTGTGTCTTCGTCTGTGAGGTATTCGAAGAGGAAATCTTTTTTCTCAATCAGTCTTTTCACGATGAATCTGGAAATCTTCCTTGAGACGGGAAGTTTTTTCAGAAGATCTTCGGAAACATCGATCTCAAATTCTGCTATCTTTTCCACCACGTCGTCGAAGAAGAGATTTTCAGAATGTTCCGCTATTTTTTCCACGAGGTCGAGTGCTTTTTGAAAGTCTTCTCTGTCTTCTATTTCCAGGATGTGACGGAGTGTGACTGCAAGTTTTGATCTATCAACATCGCTTTCTATCGCTTTTGAAAGATGAAGATCGGTTTCTTCCCATTTCTTCAGTTTCAGACACGCATGGCATGTGAGAAGATGTGCTGTTCCGATCTCTCTTATACTCATGATGGTGAACTCGTACTTTTCTACCTGTGACATTGCCCTGTTCAGAACTTCAAAGAATCTGCTTCCCCATTGGTAAAGGTTCTCCCAGTCTTTTTTCTTCTCGTAGATGGCAAGTTTTGCAAAGTAAGGATCCGGGTTTTCTGGGAAGGCCTTCAGTGCGGTATCTATCAATTCTTCACCTTTTTCGAGAAATCCTCTTGTTATCAGTTCCATTCCAAAAATATAGAGAAATTCCAAACCTATTGCCGGTACTTTTCCAATTTTTTTTATTTCCTGTAAAATCTGCCAGGCGATTTTGTTTTCTTCGTGCTTTTTACCACCTACCTTTTCTGTCTTATAAAGCTGTATCAAATAGTATATCTTTTCCACAGGATCTTTCACCGTTTCGAGATGTTTTCTTATGAGCGTTGCAGTTCGCTCGTATTTTTTCTTCTTCAGTTTCCTGGTCCAGATGTAGCCGTAGTGGTACACCTTGAACGGGGCATGAACCACTTTCGGCTTGTAGACAGCCTGGTTGTGAACGATGTTTTTGTAGTACACCGTCCCGTTTCTGAATATCCTCGGAGTGGAGGCCACTTCTGTTTTTTTGAAATCCCAGTCCAGATAACTCACCGTTGGAAGATAGATGGTGTTCACATCGTCTGGAAGATTTTTCAGAAAGTCCCTTATGTTCTTTCTGAACTCTTCAGAGACCTCTTCGTCTGCGTCCAGTATGAGAACCCACTCACAGGTGGGAAATTTCAAAGAGAAGTTCCTTGCTTCAGAAAAGTCGTTTTTCCACTCGTGGAAGTAGAGTCTGTCGGTGTACTCTTTTACGATCTTGGGCGTTCTGTCTGTGGAGCCAGTGTCGACCACCACGATCTCGTCTGCAACACCTTTGACACTCTCGAGAGCTCTTCTTATGTTGTGCTCTTCATCTTTCACTATCATCGCAACGGAAAGAAGGCATCTTCTCACACTCTCACCTCAACGGAATATTTCTACACATCCGACGTTTTGTCCTTGAACAAAAACAAAAGGGGGCGTGCGCCCCCCTTTTTGTCAGAGTTCCAGACTTTATCTCATCAACTGGAGGACGTTCTGCGGGAGTGTGTTGGCCTGGGCAAGCATCGCCATACTGGACTGGAGCAGGATCTGCTGCTTGGTGAACTCCATCATCTCTTTTGCCATGTCTGCATCTCTGATTCTGGATTCTGCGGCTGTGAGGTTTTCTGCGGCAACACCGAGGTTGGAGATGGTGTGTTCGAGCCTGTTCTGGATAGCACCGAGTGCTGCCCTTGCCGTGCTCACCCTGTGAATCGCTGCGTCTATGACCATGATTGTCCTTTCTGCACTGTCCTGATCGGTGACCTTGAGAGAAGCTGTTGTCAATCCAAGTGCTGCTGCACTCATGTCATCGATACCGGCAACCATGTTGTGACCTTCGTTGGCTCCGATCTGGAAGATGAGCTGAGATGCCGCTGTGTAAACAGCTTCCACCCTCACAACGGCACTGTCGACCACTTCGTTGGATGGCAGGGCTCCTCCAAAATCACTTATGCTGAGAACGTTTGTATCCCATGTAAAGGTGATATTTCCAAGTGCAGCTGCACCTGCTGTTATGTTGGCAATGGTAGAAGTATAACCTCCAGCAGTGAACAGGGTGATCTTGACATCAAGTTCGGATGTGACTGCTCCCTGGAATTGTCCGACTTCGATAACGTATGTTCCTTCCTTGGCAGCCGAGGACACAGTTCCCAGCTGAACGTTTATGTTTCCACCCGTCACGACTTTTGCATCGACTTCACTTCTGAAACTTTCCAGCTTTCCATCGAGGAGTTTCTTTGTGTTGAACTCGGTTGTTCTTGCTATTCTATCGATCTCTTCTCTGAGCTGATCGATTTCCTTCTGGATCTGTTCTCTATCAACGTCGGTGTTGGTATCGGATGCTGCCTGGACTGCGAGTTCTCTCATTCTCTGAAGGATGGAGTGTACTTCTGTGAGGGCTCCTTCCGCTGTCTGGATCAGGGAGATGGCATCCTGGGCGTTTTTGATTGCCATGTTCAGACCCTTGATCTGGCCTCTCATCTTTTCGCTGATGGCAAGACCTGCTGCATCGTCACCGGCTCTGTTGATCCTCAAACCAGAGGAGAGTCTTTCAAGGGTTTTGCTCATGCTGTACTGTGTCTGACTGATGTTCCTCCAGGCGTTCAACGCACTGATGTTGTGATTGATCCTCATGAACCACTCACCTCCGTGTGAAAGTCTTTACTTCCCTGTACCCGGCGCCGGGTTTTCCATTATTTTTAATCGGAAGCCCTTCAGGGGATTTTAATGTTAAATGTTTGTAACGAAATGTTCTTCTGAAGATTTCAATATGGATTTTGAAGGTACAGGTACAAGAAATCGTTTACAGAATTCACGATGAACACTTTCCCGAATAATTGCTCAGAGAATTTTTTTATCAGCATATCTGGATCCCTCAGGCCGGTTTTTACAAGAAAAACATGTACTTGTTTCTGTTTCCCTATGAGAAGATCTGTTTCTGAATCTCCAACAACTGTAATCTCTTCGTCTGATGGTACATTGTTTTTTACCCAGTTGTACTTAATCAACAGATCTCCGTTTGGTTTCAAAGCCACAACATTGTCTACTATACTTTCGTTTCTCTTTTTCAGATCTTCAAGGAGGGCTTTGTGATTTCGCCTCAATGTCAGTATGATGTATTTTTCCTTCAACCTGTCTAATAAACTCCAATCAACAATGTCTCTATCAAGTTCTAAAACAGATGGATCTTCCAGTTTTTCTCTTTTGTATTCTCTGTATGACTCGTATTCCTGTTCGGAGACATTGCGGAAAAGGTTGACTATCATCGAATCCTGTTCGAACCTTCTCTTCAGTGTTTTGAACGTTTCAAGATCGAGGTTTTCAATTTTCCACCATGAATTGAACACAAAGAAATATCTTTCCCAAACATCTAACAACGTTCCATCGAGGTCAAAAATTATCACCCCTCGGTCACCTCGAACATCTCCTCAAAATATCTGTACATAATTCGCTTTTTCCTATCACTCTGAAACTCAGATGGATTGTAAGGTTTTCCCAGAAGTTCCAGTATTAACAATTTTACAATGTTGGAACCTGATTCTACGCTCAAAGGAAGCCCTCCGGAAGCGAATCTCAGATTTATATCTGTAAATATTACTTCATTTTCTGGAGTCAGAAAAAACTGAAAATTTGCAGGCCCAAATATTTTACACTTCGCCGCAATTTTTTCAATTTGATCACGAACATCAATCGAAAAGTCGTTTTCTGAGATAACAGCAGCGCCTCCCAACGTTTTGATTCTGATTCTCTGATTGTATGTGACCAGCTCACCTTTTTTGTTGAAGAAAGCATCGACTGTGTATTCTTTTCCATCGATATATTCCATTATTAGAGCGTCTCTATAAATCGTTGTTGCAAGTTCTAATTCCTCCCTGTTTCTACAAATGAAAAATCCTCTGCTGCCGCTTCCCACTGCTGGTTTGACAACCACGGGAAATTCATCTACGTCGTGGTAAGAGGTGTATATTTTTGGCGTTTTAAGTCCTATCCCCTTCAGAATTTTATAAGCATTTGCTTTATTATCCAGCATTTTGAATGTTTCATAAGGTGATATCATGAATTTCGAACGACTTCGTTTGAGTATTTCAGTCTGGTATTTTGAAACAACTCTGCATTCTTCAGAGTGCACCGGGATATAGATATCTATCCTTTCTTTGTTCAGGATTTCAATGAGTTGATCGATAAACTCCTTCTCTTCACTGGATCTGCTTATTACAAACAATTTATCCAGAAAGAATTTTGTAGGAACCTTCGTTGTTATATCGAAACCATATATCTCGAACCTCTCTCCAATATCCATTTTTCGCAGAACTTTCGCTAAATAAAGACCTGTAAGACCACCGCATGAACCTATTAGAATTTTCACCATCTCCACCTCCTTCTTTTCAATCTCATTCTATAATAACGAGGGAGGACTGTAAAAGAAGGAGGAATAACCTTGAACATCGCCATACTCAACCACTACGCCAGTATTCCGGAGATGGGAAGTTCGGAAACAAGACATTTTGAACTTGCAAAAAGGTTTGTGAAGGACGGCCACAGCGTGGACATCTACGTCGGGGACTTTTCGCACCTTTCAGGAAAAAGGTGGAGTGAAACGTTCGGATGGCGCTTTTCAAAAGAGGGAGTGAATTTCATAGTTGTGAAAACAAGAGAGTACTCTGGAAACTTACTCTCCAGGCTTCTCTCCTCTTATGATTACTACAAAAACGGGAAAAAATTGGTCGTTCAAGGAAACTACGATGTGGTCATTGCTTCCTCACCGCATCCTTTCTCCTGGAGTCTTGGCTGGTACTACGTGAAAAAGAAGAAAGGAAAACTCTTTCTTGAGATCAGAGACGTCTGGCCAGACGACCTTGTAGAGCTTGGCATCATCTCTTACTCTCACCCTGTCTCAAAGGTCTTCGAATTTATGTGCAAAAAGTACTATCCGAAGGCCGATGGGATTATCTCTCTTGTTCCGGATCTTTCAAGGCACTTTGAGAGACTGAGGGTTCATCCTGAAAGGTTCGTCTTTGTGCCAAACGGCGTGGATCTGAGCCGATTCGAAAATTATGAACACTGTCCCAGGGTAGAAGAAATTCTCTCCAGAGTGCCGCAGAACAAAATGAAGGTTCTCTATGCAGGATCGATCGTTCCGCACAACGGAGTGAAAGAGTTCCTTGAGATGCTCTCAGGTGTGAAAGAAGATACAAGAGAGAAATTTGTCTTCATCTTTGTGGGGCCTTCCCAGCCAGACTATCTTGAGGAGTTGAAGAAGACCTTCAGAAATCTCAGGAACGTCTTTTTCTTCGATCCTGTTCCCAAAAAGTGTGTTCCATCTCTCTTTCAGAAAGTGGATTTTCTTCTCTTCACCCTTTCTCCCACCAAGATGGCCCATCCCGCGGTGAGTTCCTACAAGGTGCTTGACTACATGGCGTCTGGAAAACCCGTTCTGTGCATCGACGTTGAGGGAATTTTGTTCAAAGAAACAAACGGTGCGATTTTCTTCAACGAAAGAAACCTCGAAGAAGTTCTGGAGGATCTTCTCAAAAAAGATTATTCACATCTTGGGCTGAAAAACCGAGAGTACGTTGAGCGTGAAAGAGACTGGAGCCGTCTTTACGAAAAGTTAAAAGAGTTCATCTTCTCCTGAAACAAAAGGTTAGGATAGAATATCTTATGCTGCATATTTTTAGATCAGGAGAGTGAACTATGAGACAGCTGACCGAGAAAGACTACCGCTGGAACTTTTTCGTCAACTCCATGGATTATGCCTTTTTCAGTCTTGGAATGACACTCGGTTCCATTTTCACGCTCTTTCCCGTTTTTGCGAAAAATCTTGGGGCGTCGAACGTGGAACTCGGTCTCATCCCGGCCATTGCGAACCTCGGCTGGGGTATTCCGGCAATATGGGGCGCAAAATACGCCGAAAGGTCCCCCAGGAAACTGAAACTGGTCCTGGAAGTGACACTCGGAGAGAGGCTTCCTTATCTCTTCATGGCCCTGATCAGTTTCTATCTTGCCGTGCCTTCTCCCAAACTGGCTCTGTACCTTTCCATTCTGATGATGGGAATCGCCACGTTCTCCATGGGGTTTCTGGGGCCACCGTGGATGAGCATGATAGAGAAGGTGATCGACCCGAAAAGAAGAGGCACTTTCTTTGCCATGGGAAACGGCCTGGGAGCGATCCTCGGTGTGGGAGGATCGATCATCGCAAAAAGACTTCTTTCAGAATACCCGTTTCCTGAGAACTTCGGTTATGTTTTTCTCACCGCGTTTGTCTTTTTCATGGTGTCTTTTGTCTTTCTTGCACTCACCAGGGAGGTGCCCGATCAGGTCACTCCGGATAATGAACCCATATGGAACTACATAAAAAACATGAAACACGTGTTTCTGGACGGAAACTTCAGAAACTTTTTGATAGAGAGAATCATCACCAGTTTCATGTTCGCCTCCAGTGGTTTCATCACGGTCTATCTTCTGGAAAAGTTTTCTCTTCCAGACGATGCCGCTGCGGTGTTCACGGCGATAGTTCTCACATCCCAGGGTGTTTCATCGTTTGTGTTCGGACCGCTGGGCGATAAGAAAGGACACAAGTTGAATCTTCTTTTCAGCAAGATCTTCTACTCCCTTGCCGTTTTGATCGCCTTCTTCTCAACGGATCCGTTTCATGCTTATTTCGTCTTCGCTCTGATGGGACTTGTCAACACGACCAACAACGTGGGTAACATGGCGATCACGCTGGATTTCGTCTCTGGAAAGAGAAAAGAGCTCTACATGGGTTCTCTGTACTTCTCGATCGCTCCTTTTTCCTTCGTTGCTCCACTCATTGGAGGTAAAATAGCCGACCTTTCCGGATACGGTGCTCTCATGGCTCTCACGGGGTTGATCGGTATATTCGGAAGTTTCTATGTCGTGAAATTTGTCGTGGACCCAAGAGTTTCAAGTAGAAACAATTGAAATTTCTCTTCTTCGATGGTAGAATTCTCAGGGTGTATATCACGCACGCTCCTGGATCCCAACCTCGGTGCCTGTGAAAAGGCCGGTGTGGGTGTGAAGGGAGCGGAGGATCAAAACCAAAAGAGTGGAGGTGTTTTTTGTGGCGGTTGTTACGATGAAACAGCTTCTGGAAGCGGGAGTTCACTTTGGACACAGAACGAGAAGATGGAACCCGAAGATGGCTCCCTACATCTACACGGAGAGGAAAGGCATCTACATCATCGACCTTCAGAAGACTCAGCAGCTGCTCGAAGAGGCTTACTACTTTGTAAGGGAGAAAGCCAGCGAAGGTGCGACGATCCTCTTTGTGGGAACGAAAAAGCAGGCCCAGGGAGTCATAAAGGCTGAAGCAGAGAGATGCGGAGCCTTCTACGTGAACAACAGATGGCTTGGAGGACTCTTGACGAACTTCAAAACGATCAGGTCGAGGATAGACAAACTCATCGAACTCGAAGAAATGGAGCAGAGTGGCAAGCTCGACGAACTTCCAAAGAAAGAGCAGAGCAGGATCAGAAGAGTTCTCGAAAAGCTCAGAAAGAATCTCGGTGGTCTCAAAGAGATGAGAAAGATCCCGGACATCATCTACATCGTTGACCCGAGAAAAGAAAAGATCGCTGTGGCAGAAGCGAACAAACTGGGCATTCCCATTGTAGCCATTGTCGATACGAACTGTGATCCCGATCCCATCGACTACGTGATCCCTGGAAACGACGACGCCATCAGGTCCATAAAACTCATCACTTCTGTCATTGCTAACGCGTATCTTGAGGGAAGAGAAGGAGCTCCTCTCACCACAGAGGAAGAAGTGGAAAGTTCGGAAGAAATAACCGAAGAAATGGTGGAAGACATTGATCTGGAAGAATTCGAAGAGGAAGAGGAAGTGTGATCAAGGGGCGTTTCCGCCCCTTTAGATTTTCTCCAGTTTCACCGCGGTTCCGTAGGCGAGAATCTCCGCAGCTCCGCTCATGATCGTGGATGAAGAAAATCTGAAACATATCACCGCGTCAGCCCCGAGTTTTTCAGCCTCTTTTATCATTCTCTCCAGTGCTATGTTTCTCGCCTCCGTGAGCATCTCCGTGTAACCTTTGATCTCACCACCCGCGAGGGTTTTGAGAGCAGCGGCTATGTCTCTTCCCAGGTGCTTCGACATCACCACGTTTCCGCAGACCACACCGAGGATCTCCTTCACCCTGTATCCCGGTACCTGTTCCGTGGTGGTGATTATCATTCTTCACACCTCCTCAGAAGTCTCTTGTTTTGAAACTCCTCCGGGAAAGATAAGTGAAAACCACTCCGCTTAAGGTGTAGATCAGCGACGGCCAGAGAGTGAATTCACCTTTCAGAACGTAGGAGTAGGTGTTCAGAGCAGAGAGTACTCTCACGAACCCACCCAAAACGGTTGTCCCAGCAAGAAGAGCGATCGAAGCGATGAGAGGCTTCACCTGATCTGAAGAGATCACAGAGAAGAATACCGTGATGGAAAACCACAGGTAGGTTGTTATCATTTCCACAAGAAGGTACTTGAACACCAGTCCTGTATCGAGCTTTTCTCCAATGATCCAGCTCACAGGTATTGGAACGAGTGCGAGCACAGCAAGCGCTGCAAAAGTGAAAACAAGAGGTGCGAAGAACTTCACGTTGAAGAGCTTCTCTCTGGACATCCTCACGAGCAAAAGTTCGATCGTTTCGTTCTCTATTTCTCTCGCAAATATGGGGAAAGCTATTATGATCGCAAGTATCGGTACAAACTGCCCCAGGTTCTTTCCGTACCACTGTGTAATGATGTAAAAGTTCCACTCCGAAAGCTTATTTATGAAATCTTCAGTGACACCGAATTTTTCAAGAAATCCTTCAGGAACGTTCTTCAGCATTTCGGTGAGGGCCGGCGTGTAATCTTTCATCACTACCAGGAGCACGAACGTTCCAAGAAGGAGGAAGAACATCACAAGAAATCTCACCTTCATGTCTTTTAACTCCTTAACGATCATTTATCTCACCCCTTACAATCGCTTCGAATATATCTTCAAAAGCTGCATCTTCGATCTTCACACCTTCAGGGGCTTCTTCCTTTTTCACAAGGTAAACTTTTTCTCCACTTTTGAGAGTTTTCAAAAGATAGCCGTTCAGATTCTCTCTGGAAACCACAAGACCGTAAGAGGACTTTATATCGTCGAGGTTTCCTGTCAAGATGATCTTTCCTTCCTTCATGATGGCAACTCTGTCTGCGATTTTTTCCACTTCTGCGAGCACATGGCTGGTGTAGAGAACGGATTTGCCTTCGAAGGTGAGGGATCTTATACGATCGAGTATCTCGTTTCGCACGATGGGATCGAGTCCCCAGGTGGGTTCGTCCAGTATGTAGAGATCCACGTTCTCAGAAAGAACGAGTGAAAGGTAAAGGATCGTTCTCATGCCGTGCGAGAGATTGGTCACTTTCTCGTTCAGGTCTATTCTGAACCTTTCGAGAAGTTCGAGACAGTTTTTCTCGTTGAAGTTCTTCCCTATCTTCTTGAAGAGATCGATGATCTCTTTCACTCTGAGGTACGGATAGAGCTTCTTCTCCTCCGGCAGATAGGTGAACGTGCCGTTCAGTTCGATCTCTCCAGAGTCTTTCTTTCTCAAACCTGTGATGCACTTCAGAGTGGTTGTTTTACCGGCACCGTTTGGACCGAGTATGGCAAAGATCTCTCCTTTTTCCACTTCGAAACTGATGCCATCCACAGCCGCTTTTTCTCCGTAGAACTTTTTGAGATCTTTCACCCTGAGGATCATCATTCATCACCTCTGTAGATTTCTTCTGCTATTTTCAGAATCCTCTCCAGTGGGATACCCGCTTTTTTGCAGTCTTCGATCTTCTTCCTGAGTTCTGTTTCAAGCTGTGTTCGGATCTTTTCCACGTTTACTTTTGAGACGACGTAGCCCTCTCCCCTTCTCACTTCTAAGACTCCTTCTTGGACGAGTTCCCTGTAGGCGCGGGCGACGGTGTTCAGATTTACACCGAGGTCTTCTGCGAGAGATCTTATGGAGGGCACAAACTCACCTTCTTTCAGTTTTCCCGACAGGATCAGGAGTTTTATCCTTTCCTTTATCTGCTCGTAGATGGGTTTTGAGGAGTGAAAATCGATCCTGAACCACAAGATCTATCACCTCGCTGTAATATTATACTATTACACTACTCTCAGAATCAAGTTCTGTCTTGCGTGTTTTGTTGCGTTTTGTTAAAATAGATGATGAAATCAATTAAATCAGGAGGGATGATCGTGCTTTTGAGAGAGATAAACCGATACTGCAAAGAAAAAGCCACAGGAAAGAGAATCTACGCGGTTCCAAAGCTGTGGATACCGGGTTTCTTCAAAAAGTTCGACGAAAAATCCGGCAGGTGCTTCGTCGATCCTTACGAACTCGGAGCCGAGATCACCGACTGGATTTTGAATCAGTCCAGAGAGTGGGATTATTCCCAACCTCTTTCATTTCTGAAGGGTGAGAAAACACCGGACTGGATTAAGCGTTCCGTTGTTTATGGATCCCTCCCCAGGACCACCGCGGCGTACAATCACAAGGGTTCTGGATACTACGAAGAGAACGACGTTCTTGATTTCAGAGAGGCGGGAACGTTCTTCAAGATGATGCTGCTTCTTCCGTTCGTCAAAAGTCTCGGTGCGGACGCTATCTATTTGCTTCCTGTGAGTAGAATGAGCGATCTCTTCAAGAAGGGAGACGCTCCTTCACCGTACTCCGTGAAGAATCCAATGGAACTCGATGAGAGGTACCACGATCCTCTCCTCGAACCTTTCAAGGTGGATGAAGAATTCAAAGCCTTTGTGGAAGCGTGTCACATCCTTGGAATCAGGGTGATTCTCGATTTCATTCCGAGAACGGCCGCCAGAGACTCTGATCTCATAAGAGAACATCCGGACTGGTTCTACTGGATAAAAGTGGAGGAACTCGCGGATTACACTCCTCCAAGGGCCGAGGAACTTCCGTTCAAGGTACCAGACGAGGACGAACTCGAGATCATATACAACAAAGAAAATGTGAAAAGACATCTCAAAAAGTTCACACTTCCTCCGAATTTGATCGACCCTCAAAAGTGGGAGAAGATAAAAAGAGAAGAGGGGAACATTCTGGAGTTGATTGTGAAAGAATTTGGAATAATCACTCCTCCAGGATTTTCCGATTTGATCAACGATCCACAGCCCACGTGGGACGATGTCACGTTCTTGAGGTTGTACCTGGATCACCCGGAGGCTTCGAAGAGATTTCTCGATCCCAACCAGCCTCCCTACGTTCTCTACGACGTAATAAAGGCGAGCAAATTTCCTGGAAAAGAGCCGAACAGAGAGCTCTGGGAGTACCTCGCGGGCGTGATACCACATTACCAGAAAAAATACGGAATAGACGGTGCAAGACTCGATATGGGGCACGCGCTTCCCAAAGAACTTCTTGACCTCATAATAAAGAACGTGAAGGAGTACGATCCCGCATTTGTGATGATCGCAGAGGAGCTGGACATGGAAAAAGACAAAGCATCGAAGGAAGCGGGATACGATGTGATCCTGGGAAGTAGCTGGTACTTTGCGGGAAGAGTAGAGGAAATAGGAAAACTTCCTGATATCGCTGAAGAGCTTGTTCTTCCCTTCCTCGCCTCCGTTGAAACTCCCGACACACCGCGCATTGCCACAAGAAAGTACGCTTCTAAGATGAAAAAACTGGCACCGTTTGTGACTTACTTTCTGCCGAACTCTATTCCCTATGTGAACACGGGGCAGGAGATTGGAGAAAAACAGCCCATGAACCTGGGGCTGGACACGGATCCAAACCTGAGAAAAGTCCTCTCCCCAACCGACGAGTTTTTCGGGAAACTCGCGTTTTTCGACCACTACGTTCTTCACTGGGACAGCCCGGACAGGGGAGTCTTGAACTTCATCAAAAAACTGATAAAGGTGCGCCAGCAGTTCCTCGATTTTGTCCTCAACGGAAAGTTTGAAAATCTCACAACGAAAGATCTCGTCATGTACTCTTACGAAAAAAACGGCCAAAAGATCGTCATCGCCGCGAATGTTGGAAAAGAGCCAAAAGAGATCACCGGCGGAAGGGTCTGGAACGGAAAGTGGAGTGATGAAGAGAAGGTAGTCCTCAAACCCCTCGAGTTTGCTCTTGTTGTACAGGAGTAATATCTTCAGGGCGTTCGAAGGAAACGCGCCCTGCTTTTCCCTGAGCCACTTCTGTGAAAAAAAGCATCAAGGCTCTTTCTATATCGGGGACTCCTCCTTTTTTGAGGAGTCCTCTTTTTCTCGCGAAGTCTTCGAAGAATTCGCTGAACGATGATTCTATTCCAATGCTTCGAGCGAATATCTCAAAAGCTCTTTCGAAGATTCTCTGGTCTTCTATTCTCTCTACCGGTAGGCTTCCCACAAGAAGGAGCTTCGCTGCGAGGTCCTCACTGAAGATGTTCTTGTAGAGAATACCGGGTGTGTCCAGAATCTTCACACCGTTCTCCAGGGAGAACCACTGAATGCCCTTTGTGATGCCGGGCTGTGCTCCAACGGAGCTCGCTCTTTTTCCCTTCAGCTTGTTTATGATCGTTGATTTTCCCGTGTTTGGAACACCAACGATCAGAACGCGGGCAAGCCTGTCGAAGGAGAGCTTTTTCAGGAGGACCTTCCTTGGTTCACCTTTGTGAGTGGTGATCACTCTTTTTCCCTGCTTTTTGAAGAACTCCACCCACTTCTTCGTTGTTTTCTCGTCCGCTATGTCCACTTTGTTCAGAAGGATGATCGTTTCTTTTCTAGAGAAGTCCACACCGTACGCTGATGTGGCAAAGGGGGCCCGCGCGTCGCGGACCTCCACCACTGTGTTTACAAGCCTCAGAAGATCCTTTATTTGCCGTTTCGCTTTCTCTATATGACCGGGGTACCAGCTCACAGCTTCAGGATCTCCTTTATCTTGCTTTCGCTTTCTTTCATCAATTCCTCCGCTTCTTCTCTCGTGTCTCCTCTCACGTGGATGTAAACCTTGAGTTTCGGTTCTGTTCCCGAAGGTCTCACGAAGATCCTTGATTTTTCAAAGACGAAGGCTATGGTCTCGTTCGGAATAACGTTTCCGTAACCCTTTGAATAATCTATGATACCATCGTAGTTCTTCAGGGATCTGTATATTTCAACCGCTCTGTCAACATCTTCAAATTTGAAATTGATGAGCTTTTCCATGTAGTACCCGTACTTCTGGTAGAGTTCTTCGAGCTTCTCGTAAGGATCGTAGTTGCTGAAGGCAACAGCGGAGAGCACACTGCCCACCACACCGTCTTTGTCCCTCGCGTGGTTTCCCGCAAGGTACCCACAGCTTTCTTCGAAACCGAAGACGAAGTTCCTGTCACCTTTTTTGGTGTGTTCCTCTATCAGGTGTCCTATGAACTTGAATCCAGTCGGCGTTTCTTCCAGGAAGGCACCTTTCTCTTCGCAGATCGGTCTCACCATGTCCGTTGTAACGATCGTCTTTATCACGAGGGGATTTTCCACTTTCACATGATCCAGGAGAAAGTCTGTGAGAAGGACACCTACCTGGTTTCCTGTGAGTCTTCGCCCTTTGAAGACCACTCCCACTCTATCGCAGTCCGGGTCTGTGGCGAGTCCCAGAGTAGCTCCTTTTTTATTCAGGAGAACGAGTGCTTCGTCTTCCTCGGGATTCGGTGTGGGAACGGTTGAGAAGTTTGGATCAGGTTTCATCTGTTCTTCTACGAGTCTGACTTTGAATCCGAGTCTTTTCAGGACCTCAGGCACGTAGTTTGCTCCTGTTCCGTGAAGCGGAGAGTAGGCGATATCGAGATCGGTCTTCATCGGGAGATTTGAGACGATTTCGAGTACAGCTTTTATGTAGCTCTCTTTCACTTCAGGGGGTACAAACTTGATTTCTCCCTCTTTCACATGGGAAAGATCGACTTTTTTGTATATCTCGGTGATCTCATTGGTGTATTCGGGTATCGCTTGTACACCATCCCAGGTGTAGACCTTGTAGCCGTTGTATTCCGGGGGATTGTGGCTCGCGGTGATGACCACACCTCCACCCGTTTTCATGTATCTTACAGCGAAGGAAAGAACCGGTGTCGGGGTAGGTTCAGGAAAAACGTAGGCTTCTATACCTTCACCGGCGAAAACTCTGCCAGCGAGCTCTGCGAACTCCTTGGAGTTCTTTCTCGTGTCGTAAGCGATCACCACGCTTTTCTGACCTTTCTCTTTCAGCCAGAGGGCGGTGCTCAGAGAGGCTCTTTTCACCGTTTCTTCATCGAATTCTCCCCTTCTCATCACACCTCGAATTCCACCCGTTCCAAACAGAATCATCCTCTCTCACCTCCAAAGAGAACGTTTTTAACTCCGAATCTAAAGCACACACCACACAGGTAGCACCTGTTCCATCTACAGTCGTCCGTGGTCTCTCCTTTGAGCGCTTTTCTGTACTCTTCTTTCAGAAACTCCTTTGTCACTCCCATATCTATGTGGTCCCATGGAAAGTCTTCAGAAGGATCGATCTCTCGGAGATAGTCATTGGGATCTATTCCCGTTTCATCGAAGGCTTTTTCCCACAGATCGAATCTGAACATCTCACTCCACTCGTCGAAGAGTGCTCCCAGTTCGTGTGCCTTCACTATGAGATCCAGAAGTTTTCTGTCACCCCTTGAGAAAACTCCTTCAAGAAGACTCATTCTTGGATCGTGATAGGAGATTCTAGCGGATCTTTTTGCTCTTTTCAGTGTTTTGATCTTTTCGTACGCCTCCTCAGGGGAAATCTGTCTTGCAAACTGAAAGGGTGTGTGCGGCTTTGGAACGAACACGGAGACGGAAGCGGAAACTTCTTTGAAACCGAGTCTCTTCACTCTCTCTAAGAGTTTGACCATCTCTTCAAGATCTTCGTTCGTCTCTCCGGGAAGTCCCATCATGAAATAGAGTTTCACACGTCTCCAGCCGGCTTTTTTTGCAGCCTCGAGTGTTGTGAAAATATCTTCCTCGTTTATGTTCTTGTTGACGATGTTTCTCAGTCGCTGAGTAGCCGCTTCTGGTGCGAAGGTGAGGCCTGTTTTTCTCACGGAGGCAATTCTCCCGGCAATCTCAACCCCGAACCTATCCATCCTCGTGGATGGTATGGAGACGGCGATCTTCTTTTCTGAGTATCTTTTCAAAAGCTCGGAGACTATCTCTTCTATTTGAGTGTGATCCATCGTCGAGAGAGAAAGGAGGGATACCTCTTCATATCCGGTGTTCTTCAGCATTTTTTCGACGTTTTCGAGGATGTTCTCGAGGGATCTTTCTCTCACGGGCCTGTAATAAACGCTCGCGTGACAGAATCTGCATCCCCTTGTACATCCTCTTGCGACCTCTATGACAGCTCTGTCGTGGACTGATTCGACGTTCGGTACGATCTTCTTCACCGGAACAGGCTGGGAGTTCAAATCCTTCACGATTCTTCTCTTTATGGTCCGTGGATATTCCGGTGAAACTGGAACGATCTTTCTTCCCTTCTGCTCGTAGAGCGCTGGAACGTAAACTCCCTCGATTTTGGAGAGTTCTTTCCAGATCGTTTCTCTTTCTTCTCCCTTCGTTTCTTTCAACACCCGGGCAATTTCGAGGATCGCTTCCTCACCGTCACCGATGAGAATCGCGTCGAAAAATCCGTAGATCGGCTCGGGATTCGAAGAGCACGGGCCTCCACCGAGAACTATGGGATCTTTCTTCTTTCTCTCCCAGAAGAAGAGGGATATTCTGGAGAGTTTCAAAACTTCTACAACGTTGGTGTACGAGAGTTCGTACTCCAGAGAGATTCCAACGGCATCCATCTGGTAGAGTGGTGTGTAGGACTCCATGGTGTAAAGGGGGATGTCCTTTTCTTTCATGCGCTCTATCATGTCGATCCAGGGAAGATAACTCCGTTCCGCCCACACATCTGGTTGTTCGTTCAGAATGTGATACAGTATCTCAAGGCCATGATTTGAGGTGCCCACCTCGTAAGTGTCAGGGAAAACGAGGGCTACCCGGAGGGAGACCTCCTCTGGATCTTTCACTACGCTGTTGATTTCTCTTCCTATGTACCTACTCGGTTTTCTGACCCAGGGAAGTGTTTCGTTCAAAAATTTTAGAATCATTCTTTCACCTCAGTTTTGATTTTATCATTGGTTGTTATAATTGAATGACGGCGAGGTGAGAGCATGAATGATTTGATCAGAAAGTACGCCGAGGACCAACTGGAAACTTTGAAAAGGATCATAGAAAAGTCTGAAGGAATATCCGTTCTCATAAACGGAGAGGATCTTTCGTATCCGAGGGAAATATCCCTTGAACTTCCTGAGTACGTGGAGAAGTTTCCCCCGAAGGCCTCGGATGTTCTGGAGATAGATCCAGAGGGGGAGAACATAGGTATAGACGAAATCAGAATGATAAAGGATTTTCTGAACTACAGTCCCGAGCTCTACACGAGGAAGTACGTGATAGTCCACGACTGTGAGAGGATGACCCAGCAGGCGGCGAACGCGTTTCTGAAAACCCTTGAAGAACCACCAGAATACGCTGTGATAGTTCTGAACACCCGTCACTGGCATTATCTACTGCCGACGATAAAGAGCAGGGTGTTCAGGGTGGTTGTGAACGTTCCAAAGGAGTTCAGAGATCTTGTGAAAGAGAAAATAGGCGATCTCTGGGAGGAACTTCCACTTCTTGAAAGAGACTTTGGAACTGCTCTCGAAGCCTACAAACTCGGCGCGGAAAAACTTTCTGGGTTGATGGAAAGTCTCAAAATTTTGGAGACGGAAAAGCTCTTAAAGAAAGTCCTTTCAAAAGGACTCGAAGGTTATCTCGCGTGCAGAGAGCTTCTGGAGAGATTTTCAAAGGTTGATTCAAAAGAATTTTTTGTGCTTTTTGACCAAGTAACAAACACGGTAACTGGAAAAGACGCGTTTCTTTTGATCCAGAGACTGACAAGAATCATCCTCCACGAAAACACTTGGGAAAGCGTCGAAGATCAAAAAAGCGTGTCTTTCCTCGATTCAATTCTCAGGGTGAAAATCGCGAATCTGAACAACAAACTCACTCTGATGAATATCCTAGCGATAAACAGGGAGAGAAAGAGAGGTGTCAACGCTTGGAGCTGAAGGCACAGGCAGTGGGAGTGGAAATAATACCAAAGGGTAAGATAGTTTACTACTCCGTACCCAACGGTGATGAATACGAGAGAGGAGACCTCGTTCTGGTTTTGGGAGACTTCGGTCTTGAAGTGGGGAGGGTTCTGATACCTCCCAGAGAGGTGGTCATAGACGAAGTAGGGTACGAACTCAAGGCCGTGATCAGAAAGTTGATGGACGAAGATCTGGAACAACACAGAAAGAATGTAGAAGATGCATGGAACGCTTTCCAGATATGCAGGCAGAAAATAAAAGAACACGGTCTTCCTATGAAGCTCCTCTATGCTAAGTACACCTTCGATAGGACGAGACTCATCTTTTTCTTCAGCGCAGAGGGAAGGGTTGATTTCAGAGAGCTCGTGAGAGACCTCGCAAAGATCTTCAAGACGAGGATAGAGCTGAGACAGGTTGGTGTGAGAGATGAGATGAAATTCTTCGGTGGTCTTGGACTGTGCGGACTTCCGACCTGCTGTTCCACGTTTCTCAGAGATTTCTCCAGTGTTACATTGAAACACGCAAAAAAGCAGCAGATGATGATCAACCCCGCGAAGATATCCGGACCATGCAGAAGACTTCTGTGCTGTCTCACTTACGAGTACGATTTCTACGAAAAGGAGCTGGAAGGAATACCAGACGAAGGGAGCACGATCACCTACGAAGGGAAGCGTTACAAGGTCGTGAACGTGAACGTGTTTCTCAGAACGGTGACTCTTTTCTCGGATCAGGAAGGGGAAATGATCAAGGTACCTTTCGATTATTTCAGGAAGGGGGAATGAACGGTGTTCCAGGGGATCGGAAAATTTCTGATCCTCATGGGATTGATTCTTGTGACCTTTGGAATCCTTCTGATTTTGTTTGAAAAGATCCCGTTCCTGGGAAAGCTTCCCGGTGACATAGTGATAAGAAGGAAGAATTTCGTCTTTTATTTCCCGCTGATGACCAGTCTGATCATCAGTCTTGTGGTTTCCCTCATTCTGTATCTGATCTCACGTATGAGGTGATAGGATGGAGGACCAGGTCAGAAAAAAAGTTTACAGCTACATAGGTTTCGCCGTGAGAGCCAGAAAGATCGTCTTCGGTAAGGAACGAATAAGGGCTTACATAAGGTCATCAAGGGCGAAAAAACTCATAATCGTAGCGGAAGATGCCAGTGAAAGGACGAAAGAAGACACGATCATGAGGTGCGAGAACAAAAAAGTCCCTTATGTTATCATGTTCAGCAAAGAGGAACTGGGGAGGTTACTCGACAAGCCTGCTGTTTCGGTGATAGGTCTTGAAGAGGACAATCTGATAGATGCCATTTTGGAGATGGTAAAATAGACAGGGCGAGGTGATAGAAATGGCCAAACTGAGAGTTTACGAGTTAGCCAGAAAACTGAACATGTCACCGAAAGAACTTCTTCAGGAGCTGGAAGAGCTTGGCGTGAACGTGAAAAGCCATATGAGCTATGTGGATGAAGAAATGGCGAATATCATCATAGATCTTCTGGAAGAAGATAACCGGAAGGTCAAGCAGCCTTCCAAGCCGAAGAAAGAAAAGGGAGAAGAGGAGATAGAAAAAGAGATCGTCGAAAAGAAAAAGCGGAAAAAGATCACTCTGAAACCAGACGAACTCAAACTCGACATCATAGCCGAGAAAATAGGTGTTCCACAAAACAAGATCATCCAAGACATGTTCATCAAGAGAGGAATCGCGTTGAGACCCGGCCAGATCCTAAAGCTTGAGGAAGTAGAGCAGATCCTCAAAGAGTACAAGATCGAGATAGAGATAGAGGAAGAACAGCAAATTCCAGCGGAAGAAATTGACGAGTTTGAGCTTCTAGAAAAGAGATACCAGGAGCTTTACGAAAAGGAGAAGGACAAACTCGTTCCGAGGCCTCCCGTCGTAACGGTCATGGGACACGTCGATCACGGAAAAACTACACTACTCGACAGGATCAGATCCACGAGAGTCGCCGAGAGGGAAGAAGGAGGAATAACGCAGTCCATAGGAGCATATCAGGTGGAAGTCAACGGAAAAAAGATCACTTTCATAGACACACCCGGGCACGAACTCTTCACTGAGATGCGTGCAAGGGGAGCTCAGGCGACGGATATAGTGGTTCTCGTCGTGGCAGCAGATGATGGAGTGATGCCACAAACGATAGAGGCCTACAACCACGCTAAGGCTGCCAACGTGCCGATCATCGTGGCGATAAACAAGATCGACAAGCCAAATGCCAACGTAGAAAAGACTAAGCAAGAGCTCGTAGAAAAGCTGGGGCTCATTCCTGAAGAATGGGGTGGAGACACGATAGTGGTACCTATATCGGCAAGAACCGGTCAGGGAGTCGATGAACTGCTGGAGATGATTCTTCTCGTCGCGGAGATGAACGAGATAAAGTGCTACCCCGAAGGTCCTGCGAGGGCTGTGATCATAGAGTCTAAATTGGACAAGAAAATGGGACCCATTGCGAGTGTGATCGTGAAAGATGGTGTTCTCAAGGTTGGAGACGCGGTTGTTGCCTCGAACACGTACGGAAAGGTCAGAAATCTCTTCGACGACAACATGAGACCAATCAAAGAAGCCTACCCATCTCAGCCCGTTATGATTCTCGGCTTCGAAGATGTTCCCGACGTACACTCCAACGTCTACGTGGTTGAAAGCGCAGAAAAGGCCAAAGAGATCGTGGAAAAGAGATTCCAAAAGCTCGAAGCCCAGAAACAATCGAGGAAGCACATAAACCTCGAGGATCTCATGAAGATGATGCAGGAGAAGGAAAAGAAGGTGCTCAATCTCATTCTGAAAGCGGATACGTACGGTTCTGTGGCCGCTTTGAAAAATGCGATAAACAAGCTCCAGTCTAAAGAGATTGAATTGAACATAGTTCACGCTGGGGTGGGTGAAATCAGCACAAGCGACGTGATGCTCGCCGCTGCCGTGGATGGAGTCATCCTCGGTTTCAGGGTGAAGGTGAACAACCAGGCGCGAAGACTTGCGGAGCAGGAAGGAGTCGATGTCAGAACTTACTCCATCATATACAAACTCGTTGAGGATTTGAAGCTCGCACTCGAGGGTATGCTGGAGCCAGAAGAAGTAGAAGAGGTCATCGGTCATGGCGAGATAAGAAAGATCTTCAAGATATCCAAAGTAGGAAAAGTGGCGGGAGTTCAAATGCTCGACGGTAAAGCCGACAGGAACGGTTTTGTGAGGATCTACAGAAATGGTCAGCTCGTTTTCGAAGGAAAAATAGAGAGTTTGAAACACTACAAAGAGGATGTCAACGTAGTTGAAGCACCGCAGGAGTGTGGAATAAAGTTCGCGGGATTCGACGATATACAGGAAGGAGATGAGTTGGAGTTCTACGTGATAAGAAAGGTGAAGAGAAAGCCGACTTTCGTGGAAGAGCAGGCAGATCAGGAACAGAAATGAAGGGGCGGAAGCCCCTTCTTCTTTATTCGATCGTTTCTACTCTCACGTTGTCAAAGAATACTGTCTGGAAGGTGGTAGCGAGACCTATTCCTCCTGAGAAGACATCAGAATCGGTGATGCTGATCGCTCTCTTTCCATTCAAAAAGACTTCTATCTTTTCTCCTTCCGCAAGAACCTTCAAATACAACCAGTCGTCACTCAGTTTGAAACTACTGTTTTCCGCTATCTTCATGTCTATACTTCCTGCGAACTTATGAAGAGATATACCGTACTCTGAGAAAGCCACGTAGAAGCCTTTCTTTCCATCTTCGGACAGTCTGAAGTACACTCTTCCCGCTGCAGATCCTTCTCTCTTCAGATTACACTCGAGGATAAAGTTTGTCCACTCTCCCGGAGTGAAAACTCCACGGTCTATGATCACTTTGAGAACCTTGCCTATGGTTTTATCTGCCTGGACTCCTTCCTCAGCATGCGGAGCCTTTCCAAGCACTTTCCAGGGGCCAAACGGGGCAACCTGACCTTGACCGTAGGCTTCAAAATCTTCAAAGAAGTCCTCCGTTCCCGTTGGTTCCACTACTTTGAAACCGAGGTCCACTTTCGGCATTTCAACGTCTACTTTGGGAAGAGGTACCGGCACCTGAACCCTCGATTCACAGCTGGTTCCCATCATGAGAAGCAGGGAAACAGTCACCAGAAAAAGTAAGAGAAGTCTTTTCATGTTAATCACCCCTTACAGAAAAATTGTATGTTGAAATTATACCATATTTATGTTTGATTTCATGAACTCCACCATGTGATCGTAGTGTGACCCTTTCCAATAGATTCTTCCACACACCGGACAGCGAGCGAACTCGTTGAAGAGTTCATAGACTTTCGGAGGGACTCTGTTTTTCACAGCCTCTTTTTGCACTTCTTCGAGTTCCACACCACATTCGATGCATCGGGTGAAGGGTTTCATCCACTTCTTCAGATCGTACCTTTCCACCACCTCCACCAGTTGTCTCTTCGGATCCGTGTTTCTCACGTAGTAACCGAAAACGATCTCTTTTCTTTTCAGAAGACCCGTGTCTCTGGACAGAAGAATGGCTTTCTTCTTCACCGCCATCTCGCAGAGTTTTTCGTCACTTTCTTCACCAAAAATCGATTCAAAACCCAGCATTCTGAGAAGTCGTGCCAGTTTTCCGAGGTGTATATCGAGCACGAAGCGGGGTTCACCTCTGTATCTGGGGGTGACGAGCCAGTCTTCAGGGATTTCTATGTTCTGGAACTCCGGATATACAAAGAAGAGTTCCCCATCTTCCACCATATGATCGAAGCCGACCGGTTTTCCGTTCAGCGTGATGAGGCTCACTTCCACATGCGGAACTCCAAGGGCTTCTATTCTGTCCTTCACCGTCTGAAAACCCGTAAAGCGATGAACTTTTATTCTTTCACCATCTCTGAAAAAATCGTTCAATCTACCGAAAAACCTGAAGAAGGCTATTTTTTCGTATTTCATAGATGATCCCCTTTCGTGGTAGAATTCTATTGGGTGAGTTCAACCTAACTGGAGGTGGTTTTCATGTTGAAGTCAGGTGATAAGGCGATCAATTTTGAGCTGGTAAACACCAATCTGAAAATGGTGAAACTCTCCGATTTTTCTGGAAAGAACGTCGTGCTTGCTTTCTATCCAGGAGCGTTCACGAGCGTTTGTGAGAAAGAACTCTGCACGTTCAGAGATTCTCTCTCCAAGTTTAACAGACTCAACGCGGTGGTTCTTGGAATCAGCGTGGACAGTCCGTTCGCGAACAAGGCCTTCGCTGAGAAAAACCACATCACGTTCGAACTGCTCTCCGACTTTGGTGGGAAAGTGGCTTCACAGTACGGTGGTGTCCACGAGAACTTTTTGAACATTCCCGGCTACACCGTTGCGAAGAGGGCTGTTTACGTGGTAGATGGAAGTGGAACAATAGTTTACTCCTGGGTTTCCGAAGATCCAGGAAAGGAACCACCCTACGAAGAAATAGAAGAAACGCTCGAACGTCTTTCAAAGTAAACATCTCGATGATTTTTCCGATAAGGAAATAGGGGTGATACCATGAGAGTGGAAGGAATCGGCTACAACCCCTTTTATCAAAGTTATGCCCAGCAGCGCACCACCCCTGTCTCAACAGCTGGTGGTTCTCCTGTCATGACAAAGGAGCAGATGGAACAGATACTCTTTTTCTCCCTCTATCAGCAAACGGGTTTGAACGTGAAGCTCGTGAGAATCGCAGGAGAACTCTACGGAAAGATGATGGACCAGCTGGCCTGAAGGGGATCTCCCCTTCAGGTTTCAAAGGGGAAATAGGAGATGGTGGAAGAGATCCTCGGAAAAGCGCTGGCACGAAGAAAATCCCTGAGAAAAGATGAGACGATCGATGTGTTCAATCGGGTGATTTACTTTTTCCCCAAAGATTTTGTCATCACAAACTATCCCAGAAATCCAGTGGCTGTGTTCAATCCTGGAGCGGTTCTCGTCGGTAAAACGCTTCACGTTTTCCCTCGTTTGATTTTCGATTACTACAAGTACGTTTCGTCTATTGGTCACTTCACAGTGAACATCGACGATCTGTTGAGTGGAGAAGTTAAAAAACCACTGGAAATGGAAGTCGTATTCTGGCCGAGGGATATTCAGGAGTTTCTGGGGTGCGAAGATCCGAGGGTGTTTTTCAAAAATTCCCGTTTCGAGCTTCTCTACACAGCAAAAGGATACAAAGACTGGTCACAGGAAGGAAAACCCCACACCGATTTTCTTGCGTACGCTGTTCTCGACGAGGATCTGAACCTGATTGAGAAGAGATACATATCGATAAAGAGTACGCTGGGTGAGTATGTGCCGGTTTCCATGAAAGACAGTTCTTTTGTGGAGTCGAACGTTATCCTGACGAGATTGACGGTTGGTGATGCCAAGGTCTGCTGGAGAGGAAGGCTCGAAGGAAGTTACATAGATCTGTATTCGCTCGATCCCGTCTTTTTCCCGGAAGAGTGGGAAACTAAAGTTGGATGGTCAACGAACGCGGTTAAAGTGAAGGAAGGGTATCTGGTGGGATGGCACGCTGTTCTCAAAGATCTCACCTACAAAAACGGCCTGGCACTCGTGGATGGCAGGGGAAGACTCCTCGGCACCACGAATTACGTTCTCTCACCAAAAGGTGTGATTGAGGAGTACGGAGACAGAATAAGGGTGATATTCGGGTGTGGGCTTGTAGTCTATGAAAGAAGAGTGATATGGATAGGTGGTGTTTCCGACTGGGCGATAGGTGTTTTTGAGGCGAGTGAAAGGGATATCATGAATTTAATGAAAGAGGCAACATGATTTTAACAGTGCGGTGGTATCGTATCTCTGTGAGGTGAGACTATGGGTAGTTTTGTACTCTTTGAGCAGGGAATTCTCAGCGATATGATAATGTGCACTACGATCAAAAGCCGGCCCCTCGAAGGACCGAGGGTTTTCGTGTGAGCGGTGAGACCAAAATCGAGGGGCCGGCCGAATGGTCGGCCCCTTTTCTTTTATGGGGAGGTGAGGAGATGAGGATTGCTACAGGAGCTCCTGTTCTTGCGTTGGGTAGGTTCAAAAGAGTGGAATTGAAGAACGGATACACACTTTTAGTGGATAGATCTGCTATTCTTCCGGAAAAACTTTCATTGAACGGATATTCCCTCGAAAAGAACGGGGCGATCCTTGTGGATATTCTAAAAGAGAGTGATTTCGTTCTGGAAAGAGATGGGAGGTTCTTCCTGAAGATCTCACAGCCGATCGTGATTCATTTCTTTGAAGGCATGAGTGTTAAGATCTTTCCTGAACTCACACCGTCTGTGTGCGTCGCCGGAGTATTCGCTGGTGAGAAAGGAATTCTCGTTCTTGGAAAAGAGGAATCGATATGTAACAGGGCGATAGCTTTGTTCGAAAATTCTGTGAGGAACTCCTATGACATTCCAAAATTCTTGAGAGAAATCAGAGAACATCAGGGAATCTCAGGAATAGTCGCGATTGCGGGGAAAGTAGTGGGAACGTGGGCGAAGGGAAAACTGGACGTTCTTTAATCGAAAGGTCCGCTCCGAAGAGCGGACCAGATCAGAACGTTAGAAGAATCAAAGCCTCCGGGTTGACAACCTGGAAGGTGAACGTCTCCGTTATGAAAAGTCTCACCGCGTCTTTTTCTCTGTCTTCGTACCCTATCGAAAGATCCTGTCCGAGGATCAGCTTGAAATCTCCTCCACGCTCTGAAACAATGAGGGCATCCTCGATCCTCGGTGTGGTTATGATCTTACCACCCCTGAGACATTCTTCCACTCTCTTCTCGAGGGGGTAATGCCCTGCCTCTTCTTTCAGGAAGTTGATCCACCTGTCGGTGTTTACGACGAGTGTGTAAGGACCATCTATACCATCTTTTGAGAAGATCGAAAGAGCTCTCACTATGGCTTCGAGGAGGTCTTTCGGTGTGTTTCCACACTTGATTTTCCTCTCTTCGAAGGAAAGAAGGCCTTTAACACCGGATTTTTCACATCCTTCGAATATCACTTCGTCTTCAAATTCCGCCACTTTTCTCGCCGCTTCTTCCAGGCTGGAAAGATCCACGTTCGGTTTTCCTCTCTCGAGATTGTCGAGTTCCCACAGACCGAGGGTGAACGTTGCCCTTAATTCGATGAGCGGCAGAGACTTCCTCAATCCCCACTTCACCGCTTCGTTCTCGTCTGAAAGCACTTCAACTTCTCCCAACGGATGTGCAGCGTACTCCCAGCCGTACGGTCCTTCCACATCGACGAATCTTCTTCCGTAAAGCTGCGTTTTGAAGATTTCCCTTGCCCTCTTGTCTATCTCCTGCCACTGTTTTTCTGTCAGTGGAGCAAAGGATCTTTTCAGAAATTCCATGTTCACCACCCCTTTCAGAGTTTCCTTATGCCGAGGTCTCCACCCGTATTTTCTGATCTACCGGATGTTTCCTCTTCTTCGATTTCTGTGATCGGTTTGTCCGTGAACAAGTAGGTTCTGAGTGCTTCATCCCAGCCGGGCATGTTCCTTCTCAGCCACTCGAGGAGCATTGCTGCGTGCTCCATCTCCTCGTCTCTGTTGTGTTCGAGTATTTTTCTCACGGTTTCATCCTCTGTGGTAACAACCCTCTGATGGTACCAGGCAACCGCCTCTATCTCTTCTTTCAGACTGTTCAGAGCTCTCACGAAATCCCTGTCCTTCCCAGTGAGTTCAGAAACTGGTTCGTGGTACTGATCCGCCATTTTCTCTCACCTCCATTGAACACTTTCAAAAATGAAACCTCCATTTAAATTATATCACACAAAAAATCCTTTAAAATAGATGTCGAGAGAAATGAATATCGAAAACCTTCCCCAGGGGGAGCTCCTATTCCGGGGCTGAGAGGAGGACGGAAGTCCTCGACCCCTAGAACCTGATCCGGGTAATGCCGGCGGAGGGATCGGGGAAGGTGGGAATAAAAAACCTCCGCTCGGCGGAGGTTTTTATTTTTACATAAGGAGGTGTGTTTATGAGAGATGTGTTGATCTCCAAACTCATCGTTGAAAGGTACTTTGAGAAACTCAGAAACAGCCTGGAACTGGATGTTGCGATCGTAGGAGCAGGACCGAGTGGTCTCACGGCAGCGTACGAGCTAGCAAAGAACGGTTTTAAAGTGGCTGTGTTCGAAGAAAGAAACACCCCGGGAGGCGGTATCTGGGGTGGAGGAATGATGTTCAACGAGATCGTGCTGGAGAGAGAACTCGAGAATTTTCTGAAGGAAGTAGAAATCGAATACGAAGTGAAAGAAGACCACGTAGTGGTGGATTCCGTGCATTTTGCTTCGGGACTTCTCTACAGAGCAACGAAGGCAGGTGCCATTGTCTTCAACAACGTTTCGGTTGAAGATGTGGCGGTTCAAAACGGTAAGGTCTGTGGTGTGGTGGTGAACTGGGGTCCAACAGTGAGGCTGGGGCTTCATGTTGATCCCATCACGATAAAAGCTTCTTTCGTTGTGGATGGTACCGGCCATCCCGCGAACGTGGTTTCGCTTCTTGCAAAGAGAGGTCTCGTAGAGATGAAAACAGAGTTTCCTATGGATGCCGATGAAGCGGAAAAATTCGTGGTGGATAACACCGGTGAGATCTTCCCGGGGCTTCTCGTTTCAGGGATGGCAGTTTGCGCTGTTTACGGTGGACCAAGGATGGGCCCCATCTTCGGCGGAATGATTCTGTCCGGTCAGAAAGTGGCGAAAATTGTGAGCGAAAGGCTGAGGTGAGATCATGACCCAAATGGAAATGGCCAGAAAGGGTGTTGTTTCCGATGAGATGAAGAAGGTAGCGGAGTACGAAGGTGTGGATGTCGAGATCGTCAGACAAAAGCTTGCGGAAGGCAGAGCGGTTCTTCCAAAGAACAGACTTCACAGGATAGAAAGGCCAATGATCGTTGGAGAAGGTTTCAGTGTAAAGGTGAACGCGAACATAGGAACCTCCCAAGGATTTTCTTCACTCGAAGAGGAAAAAGAGAAGGCAAGAGTAGCGATAGAATACGGTGCTGACTCCCTCATGGTCCTCTCCACGTGGGGGGACCTGAGGGAGATCAGAAGGGCCATCGTGGAAATGTCTCCCGTTCCAGTTGGTTCGGTGCCCATATACGATTCCGCCGTGAAGAGCTATCAGATGAAGAAGAACGTGGTGGATTTTTCAGAGAAGGACTTTTTCGATATGGTCATAGCGCATGCGGAGGACGGGATAGACTTCATGACGATCCACGTTGGTGTGACAAGAAAGGTGCTTGAAAGAATAAAAAGTTCAAAACGGGTTTTGAAGATCGTGAGCAGAGGAGGAGCGATCATTGCAGGATGGATGATAAAAAACAACAGGGAAAATCCGTTCTATGAACACTTCGATGAACTCTTAGACATCGCAAAAGATTACGACATCACTCTGAGTCTTGGTGATGGCATGAGACCCGGAGCTGTGGTGGACGCGAGTGATGCCCAGCAGTTCGAGGAGCTATTCGTGATGGGGGAACTCGTTGAGAGAGCGAGAGAAAAGGGAGTTCAAGTGATGCTGGAAGGGCCGGGGCACGTTCCGCTGAATGAGGTGGAGATGAACGTGAGGCTCATGAAAAAGATCGGAAAGGGAGCCCCCATCTTTCTTCTCGGCCCGCTTCCAACAGATAGAGCCACGGGATATGATCACATAGCCTGCGCGATAGGTGGTGCGCTGGCGGGTTACTACGGAGCTGACTTTCTTTGTTACGTGACCCCTTCAGAACACATCTCACTTCCGGATGTTGAAGATGTGAGAGAAGGTGTGATAGCCTCTAAGATAGCGGCTGTGGTTGCGGATGTGGCGCGCGGAAACAAAAAAGCCTGGGAACTCGAGAAAAAGATGGCCCTCGCAAGAAAGAATTTTGACTGGGAGACGATGTTCAGCCTTTCGCTGGGAAAGGACATCGCGAAAAGGAAGTACGAAGAAAGACCGTATCCCGACAAGGGTTGTTCCATGTGTGGACCGTTCTGCGCGATAAAGATAGCGGAGGAGTTCTCTTGAGAAAGGGTGTATCCACGAGCATCATAAGAAGTGATCCCGATCTGCTTGAAACACTCCCAGAAGCGGAACTTTACGAACTGGGCTTTTTCAAAGTGGAAGACCTCGAGAGGGTCCTCCACTTTTTTCGCGACAAAAATTTTGGAATTCACGCTCCCTTCATCTACAGGTACAGATACCACCACCCGAATCCGACCTCTCTGAACGAGGAAAAAAGAGAAGACACCTTTTCTGTGAACAGAAAATGTGCTGAGTTTGCCAGGAAGATTGGTGCAGAATACATGATAGCTCACTTCCCGAACACCCTTCAGAAAGAAAACTGGCTTTCCATCTACAGAGAAGTAGAGAGAGAGTTTTCTGAACTCGCAGGCGTCATCAACGTTCGAGTGGAGAACGTTTATGGAAACGATCATTTTCACTCCGCTGAAGACTACAGAGTCTTTCTTGAAAACACGGGATGTAAGATGTGTGTTGACATCGGCCACCTCCTTCTGGATGCCGAAATCTACGGCTTTTCTCCCGTCGAATTCATAGAAAGACTCACTGATTTTGTAGAAGAATTCCACATTTACTACGCGGATCTCGAAACCTACAGAAGGTGTCACCACGCTCCCTGGGGTGAGTCGAAAGAATTTTTTGAAGTGCTGGAGTTCATAAAGGGTTTCGACGTGGATTTCGTTCTGGAACCAACACCGGAATGCGAAGAAGGTCTGGAAAAACTCTTCGAATGCTGGAGGGATCTCTGATGGTTCTTGTAGTTGCGGGCTTTGATCCTTCTGGAGGTGCGGGGATAATTCAGGATGTGAAGATCCTCTCGGCTCTCGGTGTGAAAACTCACGCGGTGATCTCTGCTCTGACCGTGCAGAATGAAAACAGGGTGTTTTCAGTGAACTTCAGAGACTGGGAAGAAATGAGAAGAGAGATAGAAGTCCTGACACCCCCGCAGGTGATAAAGGTAGGACTCTCTGCACCGGAGACGGTGAAAAAACTGAGGGAAATGTTCCCGGATTCAACGATCGTCTGGAACGTGGTTCTCGAATCGTCTTCAGGTTTCAGGTTTCAGGATCCGGAGGAAGTGAAGAAATTCGTGGGATACGCTGATTATGTGATCCTGAACAGTGAAGAGGCGAAAAAACTCGGTGAATACAATAACTTCATCGTCACCGGCGGGCACGAAAAAGGTGACACGGTGAAGGTGAGGTACAAGGATTTCGTTTTTGAAGTTCCCAGGGTTCCTGGAGAGTTCCATGGAACAGGTTGTGCCTTTTCCAGTGCCGTTTCAGGGTTTTTAGCGATGAACTACCCGGTGGAAGAGGCCATCAGATCCGCCATGGAGCTTTTGAAAAAAATTCTTGAAAGATCCTCGGGTGTGGTGGAGACGGAAAAACTCCTTCGGGACTGGTACAGGTACGACACCCTGAGCACACTCGACGAGATTCTTCCGGAGTTCCTCGAGATCGGCCATCTCACGGTGCCGGAGGTGGGACAGAACGTTTCCTATGCTCTCCCGTGGGCGAAGAACGAATTCGAGGTGGGAAAGTTTCCCGGAAGGATAAGACTCAAAGAAGGAAAAGCGGTGGTGGTGTCCTGTGCTTCTTTCAAGGATAGATCCCACACGACACGTATGGTTGTCACGATGATGAGGTATCATCCTCACATGAGGTGCGTGGTGAACGTTCGATATGAGAAAGAGTACGTTGAGAGAGCGAAGAAGCGGGGATTGAAGGTTTTCCACTACGACCGGTCAAAAGAACCGAAGGAGATTCAGGAGAAAGAGGGGCAGTCTATGGTGTGGATGATCGAGCAGGCGATAGCGGAGTTGAAATCACCTCCAGATGTGATATATGATGAAGGTTGGTGGGGAAAAGAAGCGATGATAAGGGTGTTCGGAAGAAATCCCGAAGAGGTTCTTGAGAAAATAAAACTCATGGTGGAGGAGTGATCCTATGCCGAAGGCAGAGGGAAGGATCTTCGACTTCAAAGGACACGACGCGATAAGGACGGATTTTCTCGAGGCGATCGATTTCGATGGGAAAGACGAGTACATAAAGATAGAGACCGACGAGTTCTCCGCAGTCTGTCCCTTCTCCGGTCTTCCAGACATCGGAAGAGTGATCATAGAGTACTACCCGGACGGCGGGAAAATCGTCGAACTCAAATCGTTGAAGTACTACTTCGTCAGCTTCAGAAACGTTGGTATATACCAGGAAGAAGCGACGAAGAGAATCTACGAAGATTTGAAGAATCTTCTCAAAACCGACCGAATCAGAGTTACAGTGATCTACAACATAAGGGGTGGCATAAAGACAACCACTCAGATAGGTTCACTGGAGGGGAAAGAGAGTGGAAAAGTCGAATGAAAAACTCATTCTCCTGACGGGAATATTCGTCTCTGCTTTGATCATATCCAACGTGATCGCGGGGAAGCTGGTGAACTTAGGGCCTTTCCTTGTCCCGGTGGCGGTTTTGTGTTACCCTATCACGTTTGCTGTAACGGATATCGTATCGGAAGTCTACGGGAAAAGAACAGCCCAGAAGGTGGTCTGGACGGGTTTCTTCACGTCTCTGATTCTGGTGATCTATTCCCAAATAGCCGTCTTCTATCCTCCCGCTCCCATATTTGCGAACAATGATGCCTTCGTGAAGGTTTTTGGATCAACTCCGAGGATCGTGATCGCGAGCATTCTGGCTTACATTCTTTCACAGACTCACGACGTCTGGGCATTCCACTTCTGGAAAAAGCTTACCAAAGGATCACACCTGTGGCTCAGAAACAACCTGTCCACGATGGTCTCTCAGTTCATAGACACGCTCACCTTCATCACATTGGCGTTCGTTGGAACGATCCCGGGGAACGTTCTTGTTCAGATGATCTTTTCCCAGTACGTGGTGAAACTGATCATGGCACTGATCGACACCCCCTTCGTGTATCTTGGTGTGAAACTGATCAGCGGCCAGTGGACAGTGAAAGAAGGGAGCTGATTTCATTGATAGTCGCAAGAGGACTAACCAGGAAGTTCGGAGATTTCACCGCGGTCGATCACATCGATCTTTCGGTGAGGCCGGGGGAGATATACGGTTTTTTGGGGCCGAACGGTGCGGGGAAAACCACCACGATAAAGATGCTCACCGGTGTTTTGAAACCAACGGAAGGAGAAGTGGAAATTCTCGGCATGAAAATGAGCACCCACGAGATCGAGATAAAGAAGAGTATCGGCGTGATACCGGACGAGCCAAAGATCTATTCACATCTGACGGGAAAAGAGTTTTTGGATTTCATCATCGAGATTTACGATCTGAAAGAAGAAGAGATCGATAAAAGGATAGCGGAACTCTGCGAAGCCTTCAAAGTGGATTACCTTGGAAAGAGAGTAGGCGAGATGTCCCACGGTATGAAACAGAAACTCATGCTGGTCAGTGTTTTCATGAGAAAGCCGAAGGTGATATTTCTCGATGAACCCACGGTGGGGCTCGACGCGAAGAGTGCCAAGATATTGAAACTCCTTTTGAGAAAGTACGCTGACGAGGAAGCCACGATATTTCTCACCACCCACATATTGGAGATCGCAGAAAAGATGTGCGACAGAATAGGCATTATAAACAAAGGCAGACTGATAGCGGAGGGTACCATGGAAGAGCTCAGAAAGCTCGCCGGTCAGAAAGAGGCCAGTCTGGAGGATCTGTTCCTTCAGCTCACCGCAGAGGGAGAAGAGATAGAAGAGATCATAAGGGAGCTGTGAAAATGAGGAAGCTTTCCGTTTTGCTCAGATACGCTCCGGCTCGTGGGAGGAAAGGACTCTACTCTGTTCTTATCTCTGTTTTGATAACAGGTTTTCTGTTTTACTCGCTCATGGGGAACAATTTCAAAGCGATACTCGAAGAATTCGGGAAAGAAGCCTTCTCTGCTTCGCTTTCCTTTTCGACCACCATGTTTTCTGTGATGTTTCTTCTCGGTGTGTCTTTTTATCTTTCCAATTCGTTCGTTCTGGAAGGAGAGATCGAGTTTCTGCTCACCCTTCCCATTGAGAGGAGCACGATAGTGATCTATCAGCTGTTGATATCCCTCTTCTATCAGTCTTTCATTCTCATAATGATGGTTCTTAATCTCTTCATGTACTCGCTTTTGATGAACAACTGGGTACCCTTCGTCACTGGAGTGTTTCACACCGTTTTTCTGCTCCTCGGGGGAGCCATTTTTTCAGTTCTGTTTGGAAGGCTCTTGAGAACATCGCTGTCGCGGAAGCTTTACTCATTGATTCAACTTCTCGCTGTGTTTCTGTTCCTGATCCTCGTCAATCTCCCTGGTTTCTCCGTATCATTTGGAAAATGGTTCCTCTCGAAATGGAACGTTTTTGCGTACGCTGTTTTTTCAAGAGAAAATCCGATCTTTCTTCTTTATGAAATTCTGATATGTTTTGGAACTTTCCTCGTCTTTCGGATGATCTCCAAAACCGTCATGTTCGAACCTGTTCTGCGCAAAGAAAGAACGTCTGCTGAAAAACCCACGAGGTTTCCAGGTAAGGGATTTTTCAAGAAAGATCTCATCACGCTCTTTCGCGAAGAAAGATCGCTTTACCTTCTTTTGTACCCAATTGGTTTTGGTGTTCTCATGACGTTCGTTGGAAGTCCCGATTTTGGATTGATTTTTGCGATCGGTATCGCAGTGCTCTACAACGCTACAATGAGCGCTATGCTGTGGAAAAAAGAAATGGAAGTGTGGCCGCTCCCGAAGGTTTTACCCGTCAAAATGAGTGATGTGATGATTTCGAAGATACTTGTCTCATCTCTGCTGAACTCGGCTGTCGTTTCTGCTTTTGTGATCTTTCTGGCGATTTATCAAAAGCAATTGTTCTACATTTTCTTCATACCGGCGAGTTTGAGTCTGTTTCTTTTTGTTTCGGCTCTTGGGCTCCTTCTTTCCAAATGGGAAAAAACAGGAAGCCTCGCGAATCCGGCGAAGGTCTTTTCTGGTCCTGAAACACTCCTTCTACAGCTTGTGGCCATAGGTGCTGTCGGTGTGCTCGGGTACGCTCTTTCAACGGGCTCTCACCTGATGTTCTTCTCGATCCTGTTAGTCACCGTGGTGGGAAGCGTCTTTGGATTCACCTGGGCTTTTAAGCGTATCGTCTTTCGCACTGAGCGACTCGAGGAGTGAAATTCTCTCAAAGGGTGTCACGTTTTCTTTTTGGCCGAGGGTCTGAGAGCACTTCACGGCTTCTTCGAGAATCTCTTTCTTTGACTTTCCAAGGAGAAGATTGTGCACGAAGACGATGTCGAACAGATCACCCAGTCCGATCGAGTGAGTATATGGAATGCCGTTTCCTGGAACGTACACTTCTCCCCATCTTGCACCTTTCGAATCCATCTTCACAACGTCGCACCTTCTGAAAGAACACTCGTGTTCGTTTCCTATCACGAGTGCGTTCAGATTGGTAGTGTCGAATCTTGCACCTGGTCCTACATCCAGGATCACGTTTCTGGCGTTTTCACAGATCTTTCTTATCGTTTTTTCTGAAACCTCACCAGTTACAAAAACAATGTCGTATTCGCTCAAAGAGGACAGTTTCATTTCTCTTCTGTTCACACCCGGGTCGACGGCGATGGGTCTGTCGTCTTGGGCGATGAAAATCCCCGTTTTTCCACCTTGGATGGTGAACATGTGTGAGATGTCGAAACTTGCCCTTTCCAGGATTTCTATTATTTGTTTTCCTCTCCAGTCATCTCCAATGTTCGAGTAGAAATCCACGGTGTGACCCAAAAGGAATAAGCCATAAGCCACGTTGAGCCCGGATCCTCCCGGTGATTCCTTTATTATCGAAGAGTGGGGCTTTTCACCAAAGACGAAGATGTCCCAGAAAGTACCACCTACAACGGCTATCTTCAAAGCGGAAACCTCCCATGGTAGAATCTTTAAAAAAATGGGGGGAAAAAGGATGGATCTCTGGAAATTATACCAGCCTGGTACACCGGCAGCGATCGTGGCGTGGGGGCAACTGGGAACACCTCATGCCAAAACCACCTACGGACTTTTAAGGCACAGCAGACTCTTCAAACCCGTTTGTGTTGTCGCTGAGTACGAAGGGAAAATGGCGGGTGACTTTGTGAAGCCCATTCGATACGACGTGCCTGTGGTCTCTTCTGTTGAAAAGGCGAGAGAAATGGGTGCGGAAGTTCTGATAGTTGGAGTGTCGAATCCTGGTGGATATCTGGAAGAGCAGATCGCAACACTTGTGAAAAAAGCCCTTTCACTCGGTATGGACGTCGTTTCTGGTCTTCATTTCAAGATCTCGCAGCAAACAGAATTTTTGAAGATTGCCCAGGAAAATGGTGCGAGGATAATAGACGTTCGAATTCCACCTATTGAGCTCGACGTTCTCAGGGGAGGTATATACCGAAAGAAGATAAAAGTTGTCGGTGTCTTCGGAACCGACTGCGTGGTAGGTAAAAGGACCACCGCTGTTCAGCTCTGGGAGAGAGCACTGGAGAAAGGGATCAAAGCGGGTTTTCTTGCAACAGGACAGACGGGTATCCTCATAGGAGCGGATGCAGGATACGTGATCGACGCTGTTCCCGCGGATTTCGTTCCCGGTGTGGTGGAGAAGGCCATTCTGAAGCTCGAAAAAGTGAGAAAGGAAATCGTCTTCGTGGAAGGGCAGGGAGCTCTGAGGCATCCCGCTTACGGTCAGGTAACCCTCGGTCTTCTGTACGGTTCCAATCCTGACGTGGTTTTTCTGGTCCACGATCCGAGCAGAGACCATTTCGAATCTTTCCCGGAGATTCCAAAAAAACCAGATTTTGAAGAAGAGAGAAGATTGATAGAGACTCTCTCTAGCGCGAAGGTGATAGGCGGAGTTTCTCTCAACGGAAGCTTCGAGACGGATCTTCCTGTGTACGATCCGTTCAACACAGATGACCTCGACGAGATGCTTGAGAGGGTGATGGAATGGTAGAAGTTGTGATGGCACCATGCTCACCTGTGGAGTGTGAAACGGCGGTTGTGATAGATGTTTTGAGGGCAACGAGCACCATAGTGACCGCCCTGTCGAACGGTGCTTCCGGTGTGATTCCCGTGAAAACCATCGAAGAAGCACTGGAAAAGAGAAAAGAAGGTGTTCTGATCTGTGGAGAGAGGAACGCGCAAAGACCGGAAGGATTCGACCTTGGAAATTCTCCTCTGGAGTACAGAAAGGAAAAGATATCTGGAAAAACCATCGTTCTCACAACCACAAACGGCACTCAGGTTATCGAGAAGATCAGAAGTGAAGAGACAGTGGCGGCTTCTTTTCTGAACTTATCAGCGGTCGTTGAGTATTTGAAGAACAAAGAAAGTATCGTACTTGTGTGCGCTGGAACGAACGGCAGATTCTCCTTAGAGGACTTTCTACTTGCCGGTGCGATAGTGAAAAGGCTAAAGAGAGACGATCTTGAAGACGGTGCTCAGGTGGCGAAGAGATATTTTGAGTCTGTGAAAAACAAAAAGGAGGAGGTCAAGAGACACTCCTCCCACGCAAAAAGACTGATTTCCCTTGGATTCGAGGATGACGTCGAATTCTGCACAACCGAGGATCTTTTCAAAACAGTACCTGTCCTTGTGAACGGTGTGTTCATTCCGAAAGAATCTCTGTGAAATGCTTCGCGTTCGTCTCCATTCTTCTACACAGGTTTTTCAAAACGGTCTTTGGGCCAACTTCAATGAATTCGGTTACTCCCATTTTCTTCATGGTGTCAACCGACTGTTTCCACAGAACCGGTCCTGTGATCTGTTCGATTATGTTTCTCTTTATCTCTTCAGGGTTTTCCGTTGGTTTTGCTGTCGAGTTCATAACGATGGGCCATCTCGGCTTTTTGAAGTCTACTTTTTCCACTTCTTCCTTCATTTTCTCTCTGGCATACTCCAGAAACGGTGTATGGAACGGGCTTGAAACCATGAGTTCCACGACACGGCGAGCTCCCTTTTCTTTGAGGATCTCCATGGTCTTTTCCACTGACTCTTTCAACCCACTGATCACCACCTGATCGTGAGAGTTGTAGTTTGCTATGTAAACTCCTTCGATAGAGTTCACCACTTCTTCTATGGTTTCAATGTCGAGACCTACGACGGCAGCCATCGTACCTTTCCCCGGTTCCAGTGCCTTCGACATGTACTCTCCCCTTTTTCTCACAAGGTGAAGCCCCGTCTCGAAATCGTAGACCCCTGCCACTGCCAGGGCGGTGTACTCTCCGAGGCTGTGCCCTGCCACAACATCGGGCAGGATACCTCTCTTTTCCAATTCGAGAAAAGCGATGTAACTCGTTATGTAGATGGAAGGCTGGGCGTTCTCCGTGAGTTTCAGAGTCTCTTCGTCACCGTTCATGATCTCTGTGATGTCAAAGCCCAGCACCCTCTTTGCTCTCTCGAAGATTTCTCTCGAGGACTCATAAACGGAAAAATCATTGGCCATTCCGGAGTACTGTGACCCCTGTCCGGGGAAGACGAACGCCCTCACCGTTTCACCCCCATTTTTCTGAGTCTCAGCGCTATCAGAGCGGCAACGACCAGTTTTATCAGATCGAACCAGACGAAAGGAACAAATCCCACGGAAATTGACTTCCTGATGTCGTGAACGTAGAAATTCAAGACGAAAACACCGAGTGTATAGATGATACTGAGTCCCACTATTCCGGAAGCGAGATACCAGATGAGACTCTCTTTCCTCTCAGCCAGGAGACCGATCACAAACGCTCCGAGTATGAATCCGAAGAGATACCCACCGGTTGGCCCCACAAGAACCTGCGCACCACCTTTGAAATTCGCAAAGACAGGAAGCCCTATTGCTCCGAGCAGAACGTAAGTAGCTACCGCGAGTGTTCCGTATTTCTTTCCCAGAACGTACGCTGAAAGAAAGACAAAGAACACCTGAAGGGTAAAAGGAACGGGTCCCAGGGGGATCGAGATCCACGCCCCCACCACGATAAGAGCCGTGAAAACCCCTGCTTTTATGAGCTGTCTCATCCTTCGATGTACCCCCTCAGTTTCTCCACCGTTTCTTTGAACTCCTTCAAGATATCCTCTATGATCTGCTTCACCGGTTTTATCTCATCGATCAAGCCGGCGCTCTGTCCTACCATGAAAGATCCTCTCTCCAGATCTCCTTCAACAACCGCCCTTCTGAGGCTTCCTACTAACATCTCTTCTGCTTGAATTGGGTTTTCGAACTCCATCTCTTGGATCTTTCTTGAAAAGGGAGTTCTGAGAACGCGCGCGGGATGTCCGAGTTTGGCACCCGTCACAACGGTGTCCCTTATGGAGGCCTTGACGATCTTTTCTTTGTAAACAGGATGAACATCGCTTTCAACACTCGCTACGAACCTGGTTCCCATCTGTATTGCCTCCGCCCCCAGCGCAAAAGCGGCGGCCATTCCTCTTCCATCCGCGATACCTCCCGCCGCGATCACGGGGATGTTCACACTCCTGGAGACTTTGTTTACGAGAACGAAGGTTGTGACCTCACCTATGTGTCCACCGGATTCCATTCCTTCCGCTATCACCGCGTCCGCTCCCGCCCTTTCCACCATCCTTGCCAGAGAGTCGGAAGCGACAACTGGTATCACTTTTGCTCCGTTTTCCTTGAGTTCTCTTATGTACTTCGTTGGGTTTCCTGCACCGAACGTGATGACAGGTACTTTCTCTTCTATGCACACCTTGACGAGATCGTCTGCCCACGGAGACACGAGGATTATGTTCACACCGAAGGGTTTGTTCGTCTTCTGTCTGAGTTCAGAGATCGCTTTTCTCAGATCATCAGGCTTCATGGCACCAGATCCGATAATCCCAAGTCCGCCCGCTTCCGATACCGCCGCTGCGAGGGTGGGAGTCCCTGCCCAAGCCATTCCACCCATGAGGATTGGATACTCTATTCCCAGAAGCTCTGTCACTCTCGTTCTCACGGTCATTTCTTTTTCACCCCCAGCAAAAGTCTGGCTTTCGCCACGATTTTGTCATCGACCTTTGCAATTCCTTCCACCTGAACCGTGCCGAGTTTTTCTCCGAGTTTTTTCACTTCGTAGATCAGCCTGTCGCCCGGACGCACTTCTTTCTTGAAACGTGCTTCGTCTATTCCGAGAAACAGAGGGATTCCTTCTACGCTCTTTAAAAGGAGGATCCCAGCGGTCTGTGCGAGACCCTCTATGATGAGAACACCCGGGTATATCGGATACTCTGGGAAATGTCCCTGGAAGACGGGATCGGAGATGCTGATGTTTTTGAAGGCGACGATCCTGTCCTCCGATTCTTCTATCACACCGTCGACGAGGAGAAATGGATATCTATGTGGGAGGATAGATTTCACGTAATCTATGTTCATGATTCATACCTCCCCACCACGATGGACACGTTGTGTCCACCAAAACCGAAGGAGTTCTTTATGAAGTTTTTGATCTCCATCTGAACAGGCTCTTTACCAACAAGACCGGTCCCCTTCGCTTCATCGATCGGATTGTCGAGGTTCGGCATGCCGTGGACGAAAGAGTTCTGCATTTGAAGGATGGCAAGAACGAGTTCTGCAGCACCAGCAGCACCAAGGAGATGACCTATCAAGGCTTTCGAGGAGTTTATGGCGACGTTCCGCACGTGTTCACCGAGTACTTTCTTTATCGCTTTGAGTTCTGCTTCATCACCCGCCGGTGTGCTCGTGGCGTGGCAGCTCACGTAGTCGATGTCTTCAACGGAAAGACCGGATTCTTTCAGGGCGAGTTTCATGGCCTCTGCCGCTCCTCTGCCCTCTGGATCTGGGGCGCTGAAGTGATACGCGTCGTCCGTCATACCCACTCCTTTGACTTCCGCGAGAATTTTCGCTCCTCTCGATTTTGCCACTTCCTCGGCTTCGAGTATGAGAACCGCACCGCCTTCACCCATAACAAAGCCGTCTCTGTCTTCATCGAACGGGCGGGAAGCACGCTTTGGATCGTCGTTCCTTCGTGAGAGAGCTCTCATGTTGGCGAATCCGGTGATGGGAAGTGGAGCAATCGTTGCTTCGGTTCCACCAACGGCAGCCACATCCGCGTATCCGTGTCTTATGAGGAGAGTACCGAGAGCCACCGCGTGGAGAGAAGAAGCGCAGGCGCTCACGGAAGAGAAATTGGGACCTTTCAGCCCGTATTCCATTGCAACAACACCGGAAGCCATGTCGATGAGTATCATCGGGATCAGGAACGGACTGACCCTACCTGGGCCCTGACTCAGGAATTTGTTGTTCTCGCTGTCGAGCGTCAGAAATCCTCCCATACCTGATCCTATGATGGTGGCCGTCCTGTCGGCGTACGGCTCGAAATTTATACTGGCGTCTTCCACAGCTTCTTTCGTGCTGGCCAATGCGAAATGAACGAAACGGTCTGTTCTTTTGACTAATTTCGGATTTATGTACTCTTCTGGTTTGAAATCTCTCACCTCTGCTGCGATCTGGACGGGAAGGTTAGAAGCGTCAAAAGAAGATATCCGATCTATCGTTACTTTAGTTTCTCTAAGTCCTTCTAAATTTTTCTCTTTTCCAACACCAAAGGGACTCACGATTCCCATACCCGTGATAACCACTCGCCTCAAAATACCACCTCCTGACAAAAAAATCTGGCATGATTATACCATAATTCCATATTTGCTTACAATCCCGGTGTTCTCTCATGTTAAGGAAATGAGAAATTTACTCTCCAGGTGATAACATATTGAGGAGAAGGAGGGAATAAGATGAAAAAGTACGTGATTGTGACGGGAGGAGTCCTCAGCGGCATTGGAAAGGGAATATTTTCGGCTTCCTTGGCGAGATTAATGAAAGAATACGGTGTCGATGTGAACGTGCTGAAAATCGATCCCTACCTCAACGTGGACGCGGGAACCATGAATCCCAACCAGCACGGAGAGGTCTTCGTCACAGAGGATGGTTACGAAGCAGACCTGGATCTTGGTCACTACGAGAGGTTTCTTGGAAGGGACATGACGAGGCAGAACAACATGACAGCAGGACAGGTGTATCTCCGTGTCATAGAGAAGGAAAGACAGGGAAAATACCTCGGGAACACCGTTCAGATCGTGCCGCATCTCACCGAGGAAATAAAAGACAGAATAAGGGCACTCGAAGCAGAACTCCTCGTGATCGAAATAGGAGGTACCGTTGGAGACATCGAAGGGGAAGTCTTTCTGGAGGCTGTGAGGGAACTCCAGATGGAAGAAGGAAAGGAAAACTTTCTTTTCGCCCACGTCACGTACGTTCCTTACCTTCGAACGACCAACGAGTTCAAGACGAAACCCACTCAACAGTCCGTTCAACTCCTGAGAAGAATAGGGATCACACCGGATATGGTCATTGTGAGGAGCGAATTTCCTCTCGATGTTCCCAGCATGAACAAGGTGGCCCTTTTCTCCGGTGTTCCACGCGATTTTGTGATAAACCTACCTGACACAAAGAACGTGTATGAAGTTCCTGAAATATTGAGAGATATGGGTTTGCACGAGAAGATCGCCTCCAAATTAAACGTTGAACTGAAAAAATCTACGTTCAACTGGTCCTATCCCAAGGCTTTCAAACCCTACAGAGTAGCACTCGTTGGAAAATATCTGGGCACGGATGACGCGTACAAAAGCATCATAGAGTCAGTCTTTTTGACAGGGATAGAGAAACCCACCGTGGTGGACAGTCAGATGCTCGAAGATATGAACGACGAAGAAGTGAAGAGAGTGCTCGACGAATACGATGCCCTCATCATACCCGGTGGATTCGGAAGAAGGGGTGTGGAAGGAAAAATAAAGGCTATAAAGTACGCACGGGAGAACAAAAAGCCCATACTCGGAATATGTCTCGGCATGCAGCTCATGGTCATAGAGTTCGCGCGCAACGTGTTCGGCTACAAAGAAGCCAATTCCACCGAGTTCGATCCGAACACACCTTACCCTGTTGTGGATCTCATGGAAGAGCAGAAGAGAATATTGAAGCTCGGTGGTACGATGAGGCTTGGAGCTCAAAAGGTAAAGATATTCCAGAATACGAAGCTCTACGAAGTTTACGGTAGGGTTGAAGAAGTTTACGAAAGACACAGGCACAGATACGAAGCCAACGAAGAAGCGTTTCCGGAGCTGTTTAAGAAACCGGGAGAAGAAGGGTACAAGCTTGTCGTATCCGCGAAATCTGATTTCATAGAGGCCGTTGAACTCGAAGATCATCCGTTTTTTGTGGGTGTCCAGTTTCATCCCGAATACAAGAGCAAAGTAGGAGCACCTCACCCGATTTTTGTCTATTTGAGGAAAGTTCTGGAGGGATCGCAATGATAGACATGCACCTTCACTCCACGTTCTCCTACGATGGAAAGGCGGAAATAGACGATATAATCTCCCAAATGCAGAAGCTCGGTATCGAACATTTCTGTATCACGGATCACTACGAGTACGAAAACGGTGAACTCGTTCACGATTTCAACGTGGAAGAGTACTTTCTCACCATGGAGAAATACGATCTTCCAAAGGGAGCGGAGATCAGCTGGGATGGTGTGGAAGAGGCGGTTTTCCCCGAGGGTTTCGACTACCTTCTTCTTGGGATACATCGATACGATGAGAATCTTCCACCGGATGAGCTTGCGAGGGACTATCTGGAGCGAACTCTCTTTGTAATAGAAAGGGTGGAATTCCACACACTCGCACACTTGGATTATCCGGCAAGATACGCGAAAGCAGATTTCAAAGCGAATAGAGATTTGATAGAGAAGATCTTGGTGTTTCTCGTGAAAAACGAGAAGGCCCTTGAAGTCAACACCGCTGGTCTTTTCAAACACGGAAAACCCAACCCGGACTACTGGATAGTTGAGATGTACTACGATATTGGGGGGAAAATCGTGACGATTGGTTCGGACGCGCACGAATCACAACATATAGGTCGAGGGATAGAAGAGGTCATGAAGGAACTCAAAAGGTTCGATTTTGAATACCTCGTCGTCGATGGGAAGAAACTCACCACCGTGAAACCGAGGTGAAGGAATGGCTTTCCTTTTGAGTTTTCTTTTGAGTCTGTTCGGTGTCTGGTTCTTCGGAAGAGTTGCGAAAAGACTGAACATAGTGGACAGACCGGATGGTGTGCTGAAGCCCCACGGAAGAGAAACACCTTACCTGGGTGGACTGGGAATATTTGTAGGGGTTCTTCCGTTTTTGTGGAACGACACGGTGGTTCTACTTTCAGCATCGATCGCTCTCACACTTGGATTGATGGATGATCTGTTCTCCATTTCTCCCTTTTTAAGATTGGTTGCAGAGTTCGGCATTTCACTCTTGCTCGTGTGGAGATTCATCGGTCTCGAAAATTTACTGGTTTCCACTCTCTGGTTGTTCTTCATTGCCGTTCTCGTAAATTCTGTGAACATGATGGATGGTATGGATGGGCTCTGTGGAAGTCTCGTGGCCCTGTCTTCGCTTTCTTATTTCTTTCTGGTGAGAGGCGTGTTCTTCGAAAACCTATCTCTCTCCCTTCTCGGCGCTTCTCTCGGCTATCTTGTTTTCAACTTCCCGCCTGCGAAGATTTTCATGGGCGATGCAGGGAGTTACCTGTTGGCCGTTCTTCTATCTACGATCGTTCTTTCTCAAAATCGTTTCTTCTCTTTCAATACATTTCTCACAATGGTTTTTCCTCTCTGGATCTTCTTTCTGGATTTTCTGGCGAGTGTTGTGAGGAGGTACAGGAATAGAAGGTCGATCTTCAAAGGAGACAGGGACCACATGTACGATAAGCTCTCTCGAAGATCTGGAACGAGAAGAGCGCTCTTCATAATGATCGCAACGCACGCTGTTTTCTGTGGGTTCAGCTTTGGGGCTCTGGGAAACATAGTGATGAGTGTGGTAACGCTCGTCTTGGCTGCTGTGTTTTCTTTTGTTCTCATAAAAAGCCTCGGGCTTCTCCATTACGATTGAGTGGGAGGGAAAATTTATGGAGATACTGTTTTACATCATGTACATCGTCGTTGCCCTTTTCTCGTCCAGAAAACTCACGTACGAGTTCAGCGTTCCAAAGTACGCTCTGATCACGGTGTTCCTGAGCGTTATGTTCTTCATGATCCTGATGAAGATTCTCAGGAAAGAGAAACTGGAAATCAGATTCAACATGGCCCATGTAGGTTTCTTTGCCTTCGCTGTTTCTGCCCTTCTATCTACGATAAACGTCTATCGTGATAATCCTGTCTATTTCAGGTATTCCTTTGACATAGCGATCTACGTTCTTCTCATGTTCTTCACATCGATCTTCATCTCGAACTTCTTTGTTACAAAGGAGAGAATAAGGAGATTCCTCACAGTCAGTGTGGCTCTTGCGGGATTCATAGCTTTCGATGCGCTTTTGAACTTCTACGGCGGTGTCGATGTTTTCCTTGGGGATGTGGGGAGTCCCTTTTCGAGGGCAACCGTGAAAGCGACCATAGGAAATGTGAACTTCGTCTCGAACTTTCTCTCTCTGAACCTTCCGCTCGCTATCTATCTCATAGCGTCGACCGATTTCAAAAGAAAAGAAGCGTCCATAACCAAAGTGATAGCCTCAGTTTCTGCGCTCCTCATGGTTTCGGGAATACTGGTATCTCAGACGAGATCTTTGTACGTTGCGAACATCATTTCTCTTTGTGTTTTCGCTGCGTTCTATATGATTTTCAGAAAAAAGAAGGTTTCGAAGGAGACAGACAGAGAAGTCCTGAGTATGAGTAAAACTCTCACGACTTTCGTGCTGATCGCTTCGATCGCTCTCGTTGTTCTCTACAATCTTCCCACTCCTCTGAACGGTTACGGGAAGGTGTCTCCTGCTGGGAGGATTCAGGCGGTTGCCGAGGTGGGGTCCTGGCACGAGAGGCTTCTGTCCTGGCTTTCATCGATATACCAGTGGAGGACACACAAGATACTCGGTACCGGAATCGGAACGTATCAGATTCTCACGATAAACTACATGGGAGATGTTATAGAAGACCACCCGATTTTGATGTACGGCTGGAACAACTTCAAGAGAACGCACAACGATTACCTTCAGGTCCTTGGGGAAATGGGAGTAATTGGATTTGTTTCCGTCATCTTTCTCGCTCTGTCACTTGGAATTCTGTTTTTCAGAATAATTCAAAGGATCACGGTGCGAGATGATCTTTTGCTCTTTCTGGCACTTGCCAGTTCTTTCATCACGTTCATGATGCACAGCGCGTTCAGCTTTCCAGCGCATCTTCTTCCGAATGGATTCCTTGTGATGACCGTCGCTTCCATAGCGGTTGGTGGGTACTTCTACGACGGAAAGAAAGCGGAGATCGAGCGAAAAAAGGCCGTTGCGATTGGAACGATCGTTCTTCTGGTGGGTATTGTTTCTGCTTACTTGAAATGGAACTACTTCATCTCTGAAGTTTATTTCAAGTGGGGAAATTCTGCCTATCTTTCCATAAGGAAAGTAGAAGAAGACATGGCCAAACTGGACAGTTATGAACAACAGGTAAAGACAGCTATGGAAGAACTGGACTCTCTGAGTGGGCGGTACAGTTACCTGAAACCCGACGAATTCAAGAAGTTCGTTGAAAGGCAAAACCTCCCTGTGAAACCTTCTAACCTGGAGATAGAAAGATTGAGGCTCGAGACCATTCAAAAAGAAAGGCAGAAATTGCAGAACGCTCTCCAGCAGGTAGTATCTTATAGAAATCAGCTCACAAACCAAAGGGTAGAACTCTACAGGAAAGCGAAGGAGTACTTCCTGAGATCCGTTCAGGTGAACAAAACGTATGGGAGATCTTATTTCTACCTCGCGTCGCTTGCAGCAAGTGAGTTTCGAATCGATGAATTGAAAGCGAAACTGAAGACAAAAGAGGATTACAGTGCGTTTTTTGAACAGAACTTCGATGAGTATCAGAAAGTAATCTTTCCAGACGTGAAAAAGACTGACCTGACGTTTCTTGAAAACGCGAGTCTTTCCACGATCAACGATCTGGGGGTGGACAATCTCATCACCGTTCAGGTCTTCCTCGATTCCGTTTCTCTGTACCTTTCCTCTTTGAAGTCCTTCAACGAGAGAAACACGTACAGAGGTCTTGCAATAAGATACGTGGGACTTCACCAGATCATGAAGATTTTGTTCTCGAAAGTCCAGGATGATCTGACTCAGAAAGCTTTCGCTGAGTTAGCATCAAAGTATTTCGATAGTTTCACGAATTACGCGAATCTCACAGTGAAGATCCTTCCGGGTGCGTGGAACAGATTTCCCGACTGGAAACACTACGATCTCAGAAAAGCCGTTGCGGGACAGGATATCTACAGATATTTCGCCACGAGAGCTGCGGAAGCTCAACCACTCACTGTTCAAAAGAACAGAGAGTTCCTATTCTATCTTGCTAAAAGAGAAATCTGGGCAGTTGAAAACATGAACAGAGCGGGCGTTTGGGGAGTTCCAGATGGTGTTCTCGATTTTCTGCACGCGATGCCCTTCGAATACATCTCCTCAAAAAATAGTCAGGAAGCTTTGTTCACGTTTGAAGATGTTCTGACGATTTACAATGAGAGCTACAAGAACGCAAAAGAATCCATATCGCTGTATGAAAGCAAAGCAAAAAAGACATTTGAAAGCACTTTGGAAAGACTTAAGGAATACATTGAAAGTAACCTGGGAAGAGAATACGCGAATCAATTCGAAGGGTTCTTCAAAGATCTCTTTGAAAGTTTCAGGAATCTGAACTGGCTGTCCATCGACTCTCAGGAGATGAACAAATTCATATCAGAGAAGAAATACGTGTACAAGCTGAATCCGTGGGAGGAACTTCTTGTAGAAGGAATGAGAGATTTCGAAAACTATATGAAACAAAGGAACATTGAAGCTTCCAGAATCAATGAAGTACTCTCCAAGATCTACAACGATCTGTACGGGCTCAGAGATGTTCTTGTTTTCGAAAGGTACATAAGATTCCTCGAACACTACAGACTCATCCTGAACGATGCGAAGAATTACCTGAACACTCTGGAAAAAGCCTACGGTGTGGCTTCGGACGAGGAATGGAAGATGATACTGGAAGACTGGGGTGTGAACCTCTGGGACGATGAGAAGTTCGAAACGAAGGAGCAGGTGCTGGAACGATTGAAGAAATCGGAGGAATTTCTGAGATCGATAGAAGAAAGTTTGTAGGGACGGGGAGATGTTCTCCCCGTTTTTTTGTTCTCTGTGCACAACTTTTAATGATTCAAAATCGATACAGAACAGAAAAATTTATGAAACACAATGTGTGTATTATTGAGAACGGATATCAATTTAAAATAATTTCAAAAAGTTACGAGGAGGTGTTGTGTATGGAAGGAAGAATTCCCCTCATAGGTGAAGAGTTTCCAAGGGTGGAAGTGAGAACCACTCATGGAAAGAAAGTTCTTCCGGATGATTACAGGGGAAAGTGGTTCGTTCTCTTCAGCCACCCGGCCGATTTCACTCCGGTGTGTACCACCGAGTTCGTTGCGTTCCAGAAGAGATACGATGAATTCAGAAAGCTCAACACAGAACTCATAGGTCTCAGCATCGACCAGGTGTTCTCACACATCAAGTGGGTTGAATGGATAAAAGAAAAACTGGGAGTTGAAATCGAATTTCCGATCATAGCGGATGACCTTGGGGAACTTTCAAAAAGACTTGGATTGATACATCCCAACAAGGGAACAAACACGGTGAGAGCTGTTTTCATAGTCGATCCGAATGGAATCATAAGGGCCATCATCTACTATCCGCAGGAAGTCGGAAGAAACATCGATGAGATTCTCAGAGCAGTGAAAGCCCTTCAGACATCCGATGAAAAAAGAGTAGCGATTCCCGCCAACTGGCCGAACAACGAACTCATAAACGATGCTGTGATTGTTCCTCCGGCAAGCAATGTGGAGGAAGCAAGAAAAAGGCTGGAATCAAAAGAATTTGAGTGCTACGACTGGTGGTTCTGCTACAGGAAGGTATAACAGAAGATAAGAACAAGAAAGCAAGGTGGCTCCAGAAGGAGCCACCTTTTCATTTTTCCCTCCCTAAATTCTTCCAACAGTTAACGAAATGAAACTGTAACTTGACAAAGTGTGACTCGTTGGTTGACAATAATTTATGAAGTTGTTTGCGGCATGCAACTAACTGATGGGAGGGACCTCTCTTGAACATTTCACCCACTCAACACAAGATTCTCAAACTTCTCGTAGAAAACGAAAAGATATCGATGAGAGAAATCAGCGAGAAGCTTTCTGTGAACATGTCCACCGTATCCAGAAATTTTCGATCTCTGCAGGAATCGGGTTTTGTTTTGAAGGTCGAAGAAGCGTCTCCCGGTTCGTCGGGGGGTAGAAAAACCGCTCTTTATACGGCAAACCCGAATAAATTCTTCGTTCTGGGAATCGGTGTAGAACAGAACAGGTTGATCGGCGTGGTGATCGATGCGAAGGGAAGTGCGGTTGAAAAAAATGAAATACACAGAAATTTTCGTGGAGAAGAGATCGTAAGCGCTCTTGTTGATTGTGTTATGGCTTTTAAAGAAAGCTATCCGAGTACAGTGGGAATTTCCATCGGTATGCCTGGAATCATAAAGGAAAACAAGGTGATCTTTTCTTCGGCACTCGATATTGAAGATCTCGATCTCGGAGAAATTCTCTCCAGGGAATTTGGGACAGAGGTTTTCGTTCTGAACGACGCCAACGCGGCAGTTGTGGGATACGGCTTTCAAAAGAAAAATGTGGTATATTTTCTGCTCTCTGTTCCTTACTATCTGAACCAGCCGGTGGGTGTTGGAGCAGGACTCTGGCTGGAAGGGAACCTGTATCAGGGTTCCAACGGCGCTGCGGGTGAATTCGAAATTGACATCCTGCCGGCCATTCTGTCCGAGCCAGCCACGCTCGATGAAGTAGATTTGAAAAACCTGTCTTCTGGTTCGCTCTTGAAACTTCTTTCGAAGCTTTCAGAGGTTGCTTCTTTCGTTAGCTATCTTTTAGATCCAGAAACCGTGATTTTTGGTGGAGACATAACGTTGTTTTCCCATGAGTTTCATAGTGAGCTGGCAAAGAACGTTCAGGATCGCCTTGAAAAAAGACACATCTCTGACGTTGAGATTCTCTTCGATGAAAGGGGACTCTGGACGGTCGCCTTCGGTGCAGCAAAGGCTTTCTGGAAGAGGATCCTCGAAGACTACGAATTCGCCAGCAGGATTCTGAAATGAAGGAGTGATGAACGTGGATCTTGGAAAGCTGTTCTTCTGCGGTTTCAACGACTTCAACGAAGAAGTCAAGGAAATAATCAGAAAATACAGACCGGCTGGTATTCTGATCTATCCTGGAGTTCTTTCGAAAGAATATCTTCTGATGGATTTCATGAGTTTTCTATCGAAAGAGGGAAATTTTCTCATCAGTTCCGATCACGAAGGTGGTCAACTTGAAGTGTTGAGATATGTTCCCTCGTCTCCGGGAAATCTTGCCTTTGGAAAAAACTCACCGGATGTAACCTACAGATATTCCAAGATTGCAGGAAAGATCATGGAAATTGTGGGGTTCAACATGGTTTTTGCTCCTGTTCTTGATCTTCTTTCTGAAGAGAGTTCATCGGTGATCGACATGAGAAGCTACAGCTCAGATCCCAAAATCGTAGCCGAGCACGGAGTAAAGGCCTGTGAGGGCTATCTGGAAAGTGGAGTTGTTCCCTGCATCAAACACTTTCCAGGTCACGGAAAAGCAAGGGAAGACTCCCACCTCACCCTTCCTGTGGTCGATGCATCCTTTGAAAAACTCTGGGAAGAAGATCTTCTGCCGTTCAGAAAGGTGCTGGAAAAAAAGAAAAAGGTCACGGTCATGACGGCCCACGTTGAATATTCTGCCATCGACGACCTCCCAGCCACTCTTTCGGAGAAGATCATAACGGACGTTCTCAGAGAGAAGATCGGTTTCGACGGTCTTGTGATCAGCGACGCTGTGGAGATGAGCGCTGTATCGAATAATTTCTCCGTTGAAGAGATTGTGAGCCTCTTTCTGAATGCGGGAGGAAACATGATCCTTCTCGGTGATTACAGAAACCTTCCAGTTTACTATGAAACGCTGGTAAAACTCCTCAAAGATGGAAAGGTCCAGAAGGACAAAGTGGAACGCTCCATAAGAACGGTGGAAAAATACCTGGCTCTTGTGAAGAAAAACAACGGTGTTGGTTTTCTTGCCGATGTTTCAATGAACGCCGTGGAATTCCTCGGCTTTGAAAAGATAGATCGTACCAGTGAAGTGACTCTTCTCGTTCCATCCAGTGAGAATTTGAGTCCAGCGGACACCACGGGGGGCGATTACGACCAGATTCCAGAGATCGTTTCCAGATTTTTCAAGGTCGAGAATGTTGTTCGATACACCGTAGAAGACGGTCCCGATCCAGTTGAAGGTGATTTGATCTTCGATTTTGTAGCCGACATATCGAACGAAAAGGCTCTGAAAGCCCATCTGAGCTTGCCGGCAGAAAAGACTGTTTACTTCATTCTGAGAAATCCGTTCGATGCCAGGTATTTCGAAGGAAGAAAGATTGTCATCACAAGATCGACGAAACCTATTTCTATCTATAAATCCTTAGAACATCTTTCGGGGAGGTGTGATTCATGAGGAAGTTCGTGGTCATTCTTTTGGTAGTTCTTCTCGCAGTTCTGGCACTGTCCAAAACCAAGATAGTCTTCTGGACCATGTCGCTGAAACCGACCTTCACAGATTTCATTCAGGGGATCATCGACAGATACGAAGAGTTGAACCCGGATGTTGAAATCGTTTGGGAAGATGTTCCGTGGGATGTCCTCCAGCAGAAGCTTCTTGCAGCCTTCTCTTCTGGAAACCCACCCGATGTCGTGAACCTGAACGCCCAGTGGACCATCGAATTCGCTCAGAAGAGAGTTCTGTTCCCGCTGAACGATTTGCTACCCGAAGAAGTTATCAATCAGTACTTTGACAACATGATCAAGGGACTCACCTGGAAAGGTGAAATTTACGGGATTCCCTGGTACACAGCTGTGGACGTGATATTCTACAACAAAGAGATCTTCGAAAAAGCCGGGCTGGATCCGAAGTATCCGCCTCGAACCTGGGATGAAATACTCCTCTACTCTGTTTTGATCAAGGAAAAAACGGGAAAATACGGTGCCCTTCCCACGATCTTCCAAGATCCTTCTGCGATCTTCAACTGGGACGGGTTGAATCTCTACACGGTGGATGAAAACAACAGAATAAAAGAAGTACTCTTTGACAGGCCGGAATACGCTCACACTCTCAACAAATGGGCCACTCTCTACAAACAGAAGTACATCCCGAGCGAAATCGTCCAGGGTGGAGAATGGACGAGAGCCACAGAGCTCTACCAGGCTGGGGAACTCGCCATGTTGATCACTGGTGTTCAGTTTGCGGACAGAGTGAAATGGAACGCCCCAGAAATATATGAAAAATCCGAAGTTGCTCCTATTCCAGCTCCAAAACCGGGTGTGAGAATGAGTGGATGGTACTCAACGCTGAACGTGGTCAGAGGATCCAAGAATCCTGAGGAAGCCGCTAAATTCGCAGCGTTCGTTGCAAACCTCGAGAACCAGATCGCATTCTGTAAGCTCGTTACCATATTCCCAACTCTCAAAGCAGCGGTGAATGACCCGTGGTTCTCAAAAGACGATGGAACGCTCGCTGCCAAAGCCAGGATCATGGGAGCCAAGTATCTTGAGAACATCACGTTCTACAACGATGACATACCATTCAGAAAAGAAGCGTTCGACAGACTGAAGGATGCCATTGTTCAGGTGTTCCTTGGACAGAAAGATCCCGAAACAGCGCTCGAAGAGACCGCGAAGTACTGGAGATATCTCATTCAAACTCAGCAATCGAAATAAAAAAGATGGGGAGGGGAGTGCCCCTCCCTTTCGAAAGGAGAGAGAAAATGCCAGGAAGGTACTACAAAAGTCTGAGAAAAAAACAGCTTCTCCTTGCATTCTTCTTCATAACGACCCCCACTCTCCTCATGGTGCTTTTCATATATTATCCTCTCGTGTTCGGTATCAAGATATCTTTTTACCAGTACGACATAGTGGGGGAATCCCTTTACATAGGACTGAAGAACTACATCGATCTGTTTCATGATCCTTTATTCTGGAACGCCTTCAAGAACAGTCTTTTGTACCTACTCGTTGTACCTCCACTCCAGCTCGTTTCTATACTGCTTGCGGTCCTGCTCGATAGAGCCATAAAGGGCAGAAATCTTTTCAGGACTTTCATTTTTCTTCCGGTGGTTACTCCCATCACCATTGCCGCGATCACGTGGCAGTGGATGTACAGAGAAAAAGGATTCATCAACTTTCTTCTGCATTCACTTCATATTATAGACGAGCCGATTGCTTTCCTTTCGGATCCCAAGGTGGCTCTCTTCGCTATCATGTTCGTCACCATGTGGAAAGGATTCGGTTACTACATGGTTATATATCTGGCAGGACTCCAGAGCATCCCCAGGGAATTGATAGAGGCTGCCAGGGTTGACGGTGCGAAACCTTCTCAAGTCTTTTTCAAGGTGACGATTCCCCTTCTGAAACCGTACATCTTGTTTTGCTCAACCATGTCGTCCATAGCGGCTTTGAACGTCTTCGGAGAGATTTACGCTATGACAAAGGGTGGACCAGTTCACGCAACGGAAACAATGGGAATTTTCATATACAATCGAGCTTTTGAATATCTCCAGTTCGGATATTCGAACGCTGCCGCTGTTCTGTTCAGCTTCGTTGTGATTGCATTTTCGCTTTTGAACTTCTATCTGTTCAGGGAAGGAGGTTTGAAGAGCTATTATGCCTAAGATCAGAAAGATCTTGACTTATGTGGTCCTTGTTCTTTTTTCGATTCTTTCAGTGTGGCCGTTTTACTGGATTGCAAAGACCTCTTTCGAGGCAGGAGGTAACGTGTACAAGTATCCACCGAGTCTCATTCCGTACCCGGCAACCTTTTCAAACTACGTTGGGGCATGGAAAACGGTGAAGCTTGGAAATTACTATCTGAACACGATTATAATAGCGGGTTTTGGCACACTTTTGAACGTGCTTTTCTCGCTGATGGTGGCCTATCCTCTCGCCAGAATAGACTTCAAAGGGAAACAGCTGGTGCTCTTTCTGATTCTTCTTCCAATGATGATTCCAGTTCAGAACACCCTGATAGTCAACTACCTCACCCTCAGAAAGCTCAGTCTTCTGAACACCTACACCGGGGTGATTCTCCCCCAGGCTGTTACGATCTTCGGTATCTTCATGATGAGACAGGCTTATTTGAGTGTTCCGAAGAGCTTCGAAGACGCTGCGAGGATAGATGGTGCCGGAGAACTCTACATATGGTGGAGGATAATCACACCTCTAATAAAGCCGGACATCGCCACTCTCGTTGTGTTCCAGGTGATCACCTGGTGGGACAATTTCCTGTGGCCTCTCATAGTTCTGTCCGATTCCAACAAGTATCCTCTCTCTGTGGCACTCGTTTATCTGAACAGCACTTTCCAAGTGAATTTCAGATACACCGCAGCTGGAATCGTTCTGGCGATACTTCCTGTTGTATTACTGTTCATCTTCGCTCAGAGGTACATAATAAACGCTATTGCCGGTGGCGTGAAATACTGAAGGAGGGAAGATTGTGAGCAAAACGCTGAAAGAGATCACAGACCAGAAAAACGAGTTGAAGGAGTTCTTCGAGAACTTTGTTCTGAATTTGGAGAAAACAAAAATCTTCAGTGAAATACAGAAGAACATGGCTGATGAAGTGTTCTTTGTGGGATGTGGGAGTTCGTACAACCTCGCCCTCACCATCTCCAATTATTTCGAGAGAGTTTTAAAGATAAGAACAAGAGCAATCCCGGCGGGTGAGGTGGCTTTCCAGAAGGTTCCAGATCTCAAGGAGGAAGGACTGGCCTTTCTTTTCTCGAGAACCGGGAACACAACGGAGGTACTTCTCGCAAACGATGTTCTGAGGAAACGAAACTACAGAACAGTAGGGATCACTATAGAAGAAGAATCGAGACTCGCAAAAGAGAGTGATCTTCCACTCGTGTTTCCCATACGAGAAGAAGCGATCGTGATGACGAAGTCTTTCAACATGATCCTGCTCTCTTTGATGTTTCTGGCAGACAGAATAGCCGGAAATTCAACGGAGCGGTTCTCAGAGCTCGTCGGGTATTCGTCCGAGTTCTTCGATATCTCTTGGAAGGTGATTGAAAAGATCGATCTGAAAGAACACGATCACTTCGTGTTCCTTGGCATGTCAGAGTTTTTTGGAATCAGCCTTGAATCGGCTTTAAAATGTATTGAGATGTCTCTCACTTTCTCGGAAGCGTATTCGACGCTCGAGTACAGGCACGGTCCAAAGGCACTGGTGAAAAAAGGCGCTCTCGTCTTCATGCAAAAAGTGTCGGGAATGGATGAACAGGAGAAGCGCTTGAAAAAAGAACTCGAATCACTCGGTGCCACCGTTCTGGAAGTGGGAGAAGGTGGAGATATCCCGGTGAGCAACGACTGGAGATCTGCCTTTTTGAGGACTGTTCCCGCTCAGATTCTTGGGTATCAGAAGGCGATTTCCAAGGGTATCTCACCAGACAATCCTCCCCATCTGGAAAAGACCGTTGTTCTGTGAGGTGTGTTCTATGGTTGTTGAGAAAGTTCTGATCGTTGATCCCGTTGATGGAGAGTTCACTGGGGACGTGGAGATAGAAGAGGGAAAGGTCGTGAAAGTTGAAAAGAGAGAATGCATTCCACGGGGTGTTCTCATGCCCGGGTTTGTCGATCCGCACATCCACGGTGTGATGGGTGCAGACACCATGAACTGCGACTTTTCTGAAATGGAAGAATTTCTCTACTCACAAGGAATCACCACGTTTCTTGCCACAACTGTTTCCACTTCATTTGGAAGTATGAAAGAAATTTTGAGAAAAGCGAAGGAATACATCCTTGAAAACCCGTCAACATCGCTACTTGGCATTCATCTGGAAGGACCGTACATCTCCAAAGAAAAGAAAGGGGCGCACTCAGAAGGACACATAAGACCACCTTCAGAAGAAGAACTGAGGGAAATCGATTCTCCGGTGAAGATGCTCACCTTCGCACCTGAAATAGAAAGCTCCGAACTTCTTTTGAGACTCGTGGAAAAAGGCATCGTTCTTTCAGCAGGACATTCCATCGCTACTTTTGAGGAGTTCATGAAATTCTACGAAGAGAATGTAAAAAGAATCACACACTTTCCGAACGGATTGAAGCCACTTCATCACAGAGAGATAGGAATCACGGGGGCGGGACTTTTGTTGGACGATGTGAAGCTGGAGCTCATCTGCGACGGGGTACATCTTTCTAAGGAGATGGTGAAACTCGTCTACAAAGTGAAAAAAGCGGATGGAATCGTTCTGGTCACAGATTCTATATCTGCGGCGGGTCTCAAAGATGGAACGACCACCCTGGGAGATCTCGTGGTGAAGGTGGAAGGCGGTGTTCCGAGGTTGGAAGATGGTACACTCGCGGGAAGCACGCTCCTTTTCTCACAGGCCGTGAAGAACTTCAGAAAGTTTACGGGGTGTTCTCTTACAGAACTTGCGAAGGTTTCCTCGTACAACAGCTGTGTTGAACTGGGGCTGGCTGATAGAGGAAGAATAGCCGAAGGAGCGAGGGCAGATCTTGTTCTTCTCGACGAAGGTTTGAACGTTGTGATGACGATCAAAGAGGGTGAGGTTGTTTTTCGATCCAGATGAATGAATTATCCCAGTTCCTTCACTCTCTCCCGTGTGAGGGCGGCTCTCTTTTCCCACTTGCCGGAGAGGAAGAAGAGGAGCTTCAGTGTGCTTCGAAAGATGATGTCTGCGATCATACCGATCCAGGCACCGAAAAGTCCGAGCTGGAAGTACTTCACCATCACGAAGGCGACGGGGAGCCTCGCGGTCCAGATGGATATGAAGGTGATGATCATCGGTGGAAGGGTGTTTCCCGTCCCCCTGAGGGCACCGTTCATGGTTGAGTCTATTGCGAGGAAAAACTGGAATAGCCCGATTATCTTGACAGGGAGCTTTGCGATCTCTATTATCTGTGGATCGCTGGTGAAGATGCGAATCAGTGGCTCTGGAAAAAGAAAGATAATGATACCAACCGTCACCTGAAACAGAAGACTCAGGATCCAGCCCTGCCGGATGACTCCAAGGACGTGTTCCCTGTTTCCCATCCCGTTGTATCTTCCAACCAGTGTGGTGATGGCAACCGAGATTCCAAACGCGGGCATGAAGGAGAGAGACTCGACGTTTATACCTATTCTGTGTCCGGCGTACGCTTCCGCTCCTGCGATGAGCAGGATGTTCGCGAACATCAGAACACCTGTGGAAAAGACGAAGTTCTCTATGGCAGTTGGAAATCCAACACGGAGAATTTCCCTCTGGCTGGACCATCTGGGAGGAACGAATCCTTTTCTGAGCTGAAACTCCTCTCTTTTGAATATCACGTACGTGAGAATCGCTGCTCCCACGAATCTTGAGAGGATCGTTGCGAGAGCTGCTCCTCCGACTCCCATCTCCGGGAATCCGAACTTTCCAAAGATCATGGCGTAATCGAGGAAGATGTTCAAAAAGTTTGTGAGGCCGGTGACGATCATCGGCGTTCTTGTGTCACCGGCACCTCTGAGCATCGCGGAGAACACGGCCATGATGGAAAATCCCATGGAGCCGGAAAGGATGATTTTCAGATACTCCTTCGCGGATGCTTCTATTTCTCCTTCCAGATTCGGAAAGATGTTTATCAACACATCGGAGAGCGGTGTGAGAACGGTGAGAATAACACCCGTGAATATGGCAAGAAAGACACTGTTCCAGGCAAGGGATCTCACAGCTTTCCTGTTGCCCGCTCCGATGGCGTTCGCTATCGTTACGGTGGCTCCCATACTGGCGGCTATCAGGACGACCTGAACCACCCAGAATATCTGGTTGGAGAGCCCCACACCGCTCATCGCTTTCCAGGAGTAATGTCCCAAAAAGGCGGTGTCTGCCATTCCAAAGAGCATCTGAAGCACGTTTTCTCCCATGGCAGGAAGTGCCAATTTTATGAGTTCCTTTCTGATCTCCGGTACTTCTTCCTTTGGAAGGTAATTCTTAAAGAGTGAATATCTCATTCTCATCACCGGTTCTTATTCTACAACAAATAGTTCGGATGGTGAACCATTTGGTAAAATAATTGAACTGTTCTATAATTGAACTGTCAAAAAATGGGGGGTGAAGATATGGATGCTCTGGAGATATTCAGAACACTCTTTTCGCTCGTGATGAGGTTTTCCAGTTATCTTCCATCGAACGAGGAGGTCTCTGACATGAAAACAACGGAGCTCTACGCGTTCCTCTACGTGGCTCTCTTCGGTCCAAAAAAGATGAAGGAGATAGCGGAGTTTCTTTCCACAACGAAGAGCAACGTAACGAACGTGGTGGATTCTCTGGAGAAAAGAGGCTTGGTCGTCAGAGAGATGGACCCTGTTGATAGAAGAACGTACCGGGTGGTCTTGACCGAAAAGGGAAAGAAAATCTTCGAAGAGATTCTTTCGAACTTCGAAAGTCTTTTGAAAAGTGTTCTTGAGAAATTTTCCGAGGAAGATCTCAAAGTGGTGAGCGAAGGATTCAATCGAATGGTGGAAGCCTTGTCGAGGGAGGGAAGGTAGCATGAGAAGGTACTTCTTCACCACAATATACGTGGTGCTGGTTTTCCTTTCGTTCCTTGTTGTTTTTTCTCTTGGAAAGATAGAGACCGGTCCTGAGGTGTTCCTTCCAGGTTACAATGGAGATCCTGAAAAGACCACGAACGAAAACGTGAAGAACCTCTTTCGTGTGAACAGGGAGTTCGGCGGAAGTTCCTCGATTGTGATCGTTGTCGAAGGTGATAAGAACTTCTTCGAAGACGCAAGGGCTCTGTACGAACTCCACGAGGCTCTGGAAAAAAGAGAAGACATCTCGAGTGTTATGAGTCCCGTGAACCTTCCAAGGTTTTCTGGTTTCAGAATGGACTATTACTTCAAAGATGGGAAAATTTCAAACGACGTTTTGAATGACCCGAACGCGAAGAGTTTCATCACAGAAGATGGGAAGTACGCGCTTTTGAACGTGATATTCAAAGAAGGTGTCAACGCAAGGGACAAAATACCCGAGATAAAAAGTCTCGTGTCCGGCTACTTCGAGAAAAATTACCTGTTTGGTGAACCAGTGATAGACAGCGCTCTTTTCAAAGAGCTGGTGAGGCAGACTTTCGTTTATCCTATTTTCATGTTTCTTGTGATCTTTCTTCTCTTCTACTACCAGCTGAGATCCTTCAGAGCAGCACTCTTTTCTTTGATGGTTCCTGTGCTGTCCACGTTTTTTGTGTTCGCTGTGTTTTTCGCTATGGGAAAGAGCCTCAACACCATGACCGTGATGACCATCACCTTTCTCCTCATCATCGGCTCTGCGTACGGGCTTCACTTCTACAACGCGCTGTTCAGGTTCAGTGAAAAAAAAGAGGCGGTAAAACACATCTTCAAACCCATACTTTTTTCGATGCTCACCACCGCAGCGGGATTCATGTCTTTCGTCTTCATCGATATAAGGGCGTTCAGAGAACTCGGAATTCTGGTTTCTTCCGGACTCGCTGTTGTGGTTCTTGTGATATTCACATCCGGTGTGGAGATCTTCAGAAACTACACTCCAAAGAGAACTCCGAGGAACTTTGGTATGAAGTACGTGGGAAGAAAGATCGCTCTGATCGTCCTCGTTGTCTTCCTGGTGATAGCGGTTCTTTCACCGTTTCTGCTCAAAAGAGTACAGGTGGGTTCGGATATGGTGTCTTATTTCGACAGGGATTCCGAACTCAGAAAAGCTTACGACCTCATCGTGGAAAAGTTCAACACGAGAGAGCCGATCTATCTGGTGCTGGAGAAAACTGTTCCATTCGTTGGGACGGATTCCAAGACCTTGAAAGAGCTAATCGAAAAGATAGAAAAGAGCGAGTACGTCTCCAGTGTGGTGTTTCCTGTGGATATTCCCGTTCCGATAATGTACGCGCTCTCCAGAACGAACCCGTTTCTCAAGACCTTCATCGGAGATAGAAACAGGATAAGGTTGATCGTCAATCTCACACCGGAAGGATACGAACATGTGAAAAAAGTGGTAGATCTGATCAACAAAGTGATGAGCGAAACGGGCTGGTCACACTATGTGGCGGGATCCGTTCTGATCTGGGACGATATCAACGAAAGCATCATGAAATCACAGATACAGAGCATCGTCATTGCTTCAGTTCTGATCTTTGCCATGGTCTTCATCATATTCCGAAGACCGCTCACCACACTCAGTGTGATGGTTCCAATCGCTTTCACGACGGTGTTCAACTTCCTGTTCATGGCCCTCTTTGGGATCAGTCTGGATGTGTCAACATCGATCACCTCCGGTATTCTCATGGGTCTTGTGATAGATTATTCCATTCACATTGCTTCGGAAGAGAAGAGGCTGAGAGATCCGTACCTTGTGGTCAAGAACGTGGGACCATCTGTTCTCACAAACGCGCTGGGATTGATCTCGGGATTCGCCGTTCTTCTCTTCTCTGAACTCGCACTCTTTAAAAACATATCTCTACTCATGATGCTTGGGATAGGGGTTGGGGCTGTTTTCACGCTGATCGTCCAGCCTATGATACTGGAAAAGAGGGAAAACTCTTGACGCTCGCGGAAGAAGGTGCTAAACTATCTGAACGGAGAGGAGTGCCGAGGTGGCGGAACTGGCAGACGCGCATGACTCAGGATCATGTGGGGGTTTCCCCGTGCGGGTTCAAGTCCCGCCCTCGGCACCAGCAGAAAGCGGAGGTCTTCCCTCCGCTTTTTTTTGGAGGAAAACGGGGTGAAAGAGATCGAACTTTTCGGAACGAAGGTTTTATCTGGGACAAGACGGGAATTTCTGAACACAATCGAAGAGAGAATAGAGAAGAACATCAAAACCTTTGTTGTTACCATGAACGCTTCGATTCTATTGCAGGCCATAGAAGATGCAGGATATAGGGCTATCGTGAACTCTGCAGACCTCGTTGTACCTGATGGTTTTGGTGTTGTCTGGGCCATGAAAACCCTCACGGGAGAGATGACCGAGAGACTGCCTGGAATAGAGATCATGAAGCACCTCTGTGAAAGATCAAAGGAAAAAGGTTGGAAGGTGTATCTTCTTGGAACGAAAAAGGAAATCGTTGAAAAGGCAAAAGAAGTGCTGGAGAAATCGGGAGTGAAGGTTGTGGGCTGTCACGATGGCTTCTTCTTCGAAAAAGAATCACCGAAGATCGTTGAAGACATAAACAGAAACTCGACCGATCTTCTCTTCGTCGGAATGGGTGTTCCCCGTCAGGAAGAGTGGATATACAGGAACTTTCCACAGCTGAACGTGAAGCTCGCCATGGGAGTTGGAGGATCCATAGACGTCGTATCGGGCAAAAAGAAACGCGCACCGGAGTGGGTTCAGAGGATGAACCTGGAGTGGCTTTACAGGTTTTTCCAGTCTCCTTTGAGTAAAAGAAAAGTTCCCGTTCAGGTTTCAAAGTTCGTCTTCTTCGTTTTGAGAGAAAAATTGAAAAACAGAAACTGAAGGCTCTTTTCAAAGAGCCTTTATTTTTAAATGTCAGGAGGTGTTCTCATGGAGTTCGAAGGAGCGGTTACCAAGGTCAGTGGATGGAGATGGTTCCTGCTGGCACTTCAGCACTTCGTGGCCATGTTCGGTGCCACTGTGTTGGTTCCTCTCATCACGGGGCTCGATCCTCTTGTGGCGCTCCTCACCGCGGGAGTCGGCACGCTCATCTTCCATTTTGTGACCGGTGGAATTGTGCCCGTCTTTCTTGGGTCGAGCTTTGCCTTCATCGCTCCAATATTGGCAGTGAAAGAGATCTATGGAGATCTCGCCTACGCGACGGGCGGAATCTTCGTGGCAGGTCTGTTCTATGCTCTGTACGCTCTTATAGTGAAGGCAGTTGGCCCAGAAAAGGTGAAAAAGATTCTCCCTCCTGTTGTCACCGGAAGTATGATCATGGTGATAGGACTCACACTCAGCCCCGTTGCCATCCAGATGGCATCGAGTGACTGGCCACTCGCCCTCATCGTCATAGCCACTGTCGTTTTCGTCTCAACCATGACGAGGGGATTCTTCAGCATGGTTCCGGTGATCACAGGAGTCGTTGTTGGATACATCGCGGGGCTTTTCATGGGAAAGATCGACACCAGTGCGATATTGAACACCCCTCTCTTCAGCGTACCGAAAGTGATGCTCCCAAAGTTCGATTACGGAGCGATATTCATGGTCGTTCCGGTGACCCTTGCCACCTTCATGGAACATCTTGGAGACATCACTACCAACGGAGCGGTTGTCGGAAAGAATTTCTTCGACAAACCTGGTCTTCATAGAACACTCCTCGGTGATGGACTTGCAACGGCTGTGGCCGGTCTTCTTGGAGGTCCTGCGAACACCACTTACAGTGAAAACACGGGAGTGCTGGCCCTCACGAGAGTGTACGATCCTTCCGTTCTCAGAGGAGCCGCTCTTGTGGCCATATTCGCTGCCTTTGTGTCGAAGTTCGGCGCGATCCTCCAGACGATTCCTCAGGCGGTGATGGGTGGAGTGAGCCTCATTCTCTTCGGTATGATCACCTCTATTGGTGTGAGAACCATGGTGAACGCGGAAGTGGATTTTTCCAAACCGAGAAACCTCATGATCACTGCCCTGATGCTCACTGTGGGTATCGGTGGTGCGGTTTTGAAGGTAGGTAGAGTTGAATTGAAGGGAATAGGACTTGCTGCCCTCGTAGGCATCTTCCTGAACCTGATCCTTCCAGATAGGGATTGAGTTATCGTGATACAATCGAAATGAGGAGGTGGTAATCGATGGAGAACTTCGTCTTCCACAATCCCACGAAGATCGTCTTTGGAAGAGGAACGATTCCAAAAATAGGAGAAGAAATAAAAAGCGCAGGAATCAGAAAGATTCTTTTCCTCTACGGTGGTGGATCGATAAAGAGAAACGGTGTCTATGATCAGGTTGTCGATTCACTGAAAAAGCACGGAATAGAATGGATAGAAGTATCTGGTGTCAAGCCGAATCCAGTTCTCTCCAAGGTCTATGAAGCTGTTGAGGTGGCAAAGAGAGAAAAGGTGGAGGCCGTTCTTGGAGTCGGTGGGGGAAGCGTTGTGGATTCTGCAAAAGCGGTAGCAGCCGGTGCTCTCTACGAGGGTGACATATGGGATGCTTTCATTGGTGAATACCAGATCGAGAGAGCTCTTCCTGTTTTCGATGTACTCACAATTTCGGCAACAGGAACGGAGATGAACGGTAACGCCGTGATAACGAACGAGAAAACGAAAGAAAAATATGGAGTGAGTTCAAAGGCTCTCTATCCAAAAGTATCCATAATCGATCCATCTGTTCAATTCACTCTTCCAAAAGAACAAACAGTTTATGGTGCTGTGGATGCGATCTCACACATTCTCGAGTACTATTTCGATGGGAGCAGTCCTGAGATCTCCAACGAAATAGCGGAAGGTACTATCAGAACGATCATGAAAATGACAGAAAGGTTGATAGAGAAACCAGACGACTACGAAGCAAGGGCAAATCTCGCGTGGTCTGCAACGATCGCTCTCAATGGAACGATGGCGGTTGGAAGAAGGGGCGGAGAGTGGGCTTGCCACAGGATCGAGCACTCTCTCAGCGCTCTCTACGACATCGCACACGGAGCGGGTCTCGCCATTGTGTTTCCGGCATGGATGAAGTACGTGTACAGAGAGAATCCTGCGCAGTTCGAAAGGTTTGCAAGGAAGATCTTTGGACTTGAAGGTGAAGGTGAGGAACTGATTCTGAAAGGGATCGAGGCTTTCAAAAACTGGCTGAAGAAGGTGGGAGCTCCTGTATCCCTCAGGGATGCGGGAATTCCAGAGGAAGATATAGACAAGATCGTGGACAACGTCATGCTCCTTGTGGAAAAGAATCTGAAACCCAAGGGAGCGAGTTTGGGAAGAATAATGGTGCTCGAAAGAGAAGACGTTCGTGAAATATTGAAATTAGCGGCGAAATGAAATAAAATATGAAGATGGAAGGACGCGGAGGCGTGTCCGAACTGGCTAAGGAGCCGGTCTCGAAAACCGGTGGGCCGTGAGGCCCTTGTGGGTTCGAGTCCCACCGCCTCCGCCATTTTTTTGTATAACAGGGGGTATGAGAGATGGAGATAGAAGTCGTCGAGAAGGAAGCCCTCGAGAAATTATCAAAGATATCGAATGTTCAGGAGCTGGAAAGTTTCAGGATAGAATTTCTCGGAAAGAAGGGCAAGATCACAGAATTGATGAAAAATCTCAAGAATCTCCCTCCTGAAGAAAGACCCGCCTACGGTAAAAGAGTGAACGAACTCCGTGAGAAGATAGAAAAACTCTTCGAGGAAAAGAAACAGCAAATTCAAAAGCTTCTCGAACAGGAAAAGATGGAAAAAATGAGAATAGACGTCACGATACCGGGAGCAAGGAGGAAACTGGGACATTCTCACCCTGTCTTGAAGGTTATGGAAGAGATAGAGAGGATCTTTGTATCGATGGGATTCGATGTGGTAGAGGGGCCGGAAATCGAAACAACCTGGCACAACTTCGACGCGCTGAACACACCGGAATGGCATCCAGCCAGGGACGAACACGATTCTTTCTACATAACGGATGATCTCCTTCTCAGAACCCACACTTCTCCTGTCCAGATCAGAACGATGCTCGAGAGAAACCCCCCCATCGCTATCATATCGCCCGGAAAAGTTTACAGAAGAGACTACGATGCGACGCACCTTCCCATGTTCCATCAGGTGGAAGGATTGCATGTGGATAGAGATCTCAGCGTGGCTCATTTGAAATTCACACTCGAAGAGTTCGCGCGAAGAATGTTCGGCAAGAACGCGAGAGTTCGTTTGAGACCGAGCTTTTTCCCATTCACAGAGCCGAGTTTCGAAGTGGATGTCTATCTTTCTGGTTACGGATGGTTGGAGATTTTGGGAGCGGGGATGGTGGATCCAAACGTCTTTTTGAACGTAGGATACGATCCGGAAGAATGGACGGGTTACGCGTTCGGAATGGGAGTGGAAAGGATCGCCATGTTGAAGTACGGCATAACGGACATAAGAGAGTTCGTCAGAAACGACGTGAGATTTCTCAGCAGCTATTGATGGGGGTGTGATGAGGTGAGAGTTCCCGAATCCTGGCTCAGAGAATTCATAGATCTCGATTGGGACATTGAGCAGATAGCGGAAAGACTCACTTTTTCTGGAACGAGTGTGGAAGATATTCTGAGACCGTTCAGTGTCTCCGGAGAGATAATCACAGCGAAGGTGATAGAACGGCTTGATCATCCCGCCTCAGAAAAGATCATCGTGTGCAAGGTGGACACCGGAAAAAGGATCTACACGGTCATCACAGCCGATAAGACTGTGAACGAGGGGGATTACGTCATACTGGCTCTCGAAGGAGCCACTCTGAACAACGGCCTCAAAATAGAGCCTCGTGAATTCAAAGGAGTCGTCTCGGAGGGCATGCTTTGCTCACTTGAAGAACTGGGTCTTGAGGAAAAATCCGACCGGGTTTATCGTTTCCCTGAACCCGTGGAACTCGGTGTGAACGTGATAGAGAAATACGGACTCAACGAAAGGGTCTTGGACATAGAGATAACTCCGAACAGACCCGATTGTCTTTCGATCATTGGTGTTGCAAGAGAACTCTCTGCCCTCAGCGGAAGGCCTTTGAAAAAGCCTCAACCCGATGTTTCTTTTGTGGATGAAGATGTTCAGTTCGATGTGGAGATAGAAGACGTGGAGGGTTGCCCGAGATACTCCGCTCGAATAATGAAAGGCGTCACCGTGAAAGATTCGCCACTCTGGATGAAAGCAAGGCTTGTAGCGGCAGGGGTTCGTTCTTTGAACAACGTGGTCGATGCCACGAACTACGTGATGCTCGAACTGGGGCATCCCGTTCACGCGTTCGACCTGAACAGGCTAAAAAACAAAAGAATTATCGTGAAGGCTGCAAAGGGTGGAGAAAGAGTCCTGCTGCTCGACGAAAGGGAGTACGAGCTGAAGGGCGGAGAAGTCCTGATAACGGACGGTGAGAACGTCCTCGCACTTGGCGGAATCATGGGGGGAATGGAATCTGGTGTGTACGATGACACCAGAGACCTGGTGCTGGAAGTGGCTTACTTCGATCCTGTGAGGATAAGAAAGGCATCCAAAGCGCTTGGAATCAGTTCTGAGTCTTCTTACAGGTTCGAACGAGGTGTGGATCCGAACGATGTGGAACTTGTGTCTTTGAGGCTTGCAGAATTGATTCAAAAGCTGGCCGGCGGTCATGTTCTTGGGAAATTCTGGGATGTTTATCCTCGAAAGATAGAATCCAAAAAGGTGATGCTCAGAAAAGCCAGAATCGAAAAGATACTGGGAACGAAAGTTGAAGAGCCGGGCAATATTCTCAAACGCCTTGAATTCCAGGTGGAGGACAGAGGAGACAGTTACGAAGTTCTTGTTCCCACCTTCAGACCGGACGTTGAAAGGGAGATAGACCTCATAGAAGAGATAGGAAGGATTTACGGGTACGAGAAAGTCGAATCGAAGGTGATAAGCGTTCCTGCAATAAACCGTGGCTGGGATGAGAAACAGCTCTTCAGAAGGGAAATTTCTCAATTCATGAAAGGAATGGGTTTCGATGAAGTGGTGACTTTCTCTTTTGTGGATTCCCAGAAGGTTAAAAGATGGCCTCTGGTGGGTAGAGAACCCATAACTCTCTCCAATCCTATCGTTTCAGATATGGACGTGATGAGAACGTCACAATTTTACAGCCTGATACAGGTGCTCGCTGAGAATTTCAAGAGGCAGAACAGGGATCTGAAACTCTTCGAAATTGGAAAGGTTTACTTCAAGGAGAACGGAAACTTCATGGAGATAGAGACGCTCTCTGCGATGAGCTGTGGTTTGGAAAATCCGGGAGACTACACCGATAAAAGAAACGTGTCCTTCTACACGACCAAAGGAATTCTCGATGAACTCTTCTTCAGACTCGGAGTGAACGTCGAATACAGAGTCGCGGAGATACCTGGATTGTTCCCGACCAGATCCGCTCGCATCTACGTGGAAAACAGGGAGATCGGTTTCATTGGAATGGTTGATCCAAAGCTCCTCGATGAGTACGATGTGAAAGAAGACACCTACTTCTTCGAGATAGACATGGAACTTCTGAGAGAATGTGCATCGAAGAGACCTGCTTACAGGCCCACACCAAAATTTCCTGCTGTGAGAAGAGATATCTCCTTCCTGCTTCCGAAGGGATTCGAGTCTGTGAAGATCATCGAGCTTTTCAGAGAGAGTGGAGGAGATCTGGTGGAGGAAGTGGGAGTGTTTGATGTCTATGAAGGAAGAGGAATCCCGGAGGATATGGTGAGTGTTACATTCTATGTGGTGTTCAGGCACCCGGAAAGAACTCTGACCGACGAAGAAGTGAACAGAATTTTCGAAGAGATGGTACAGAAAGCGGAAGAGGAGTTTGGAATAAGAAGAAGATTCTGAGATTAAGATGAAGAGGGGCTAACGCCCCTCTTCTGTTTTCACATTGAGCAATCCTCTGAGTATCATTTCCTGGATGTTCTGAAGCAGTCTTTTATCCTTTGGAACGTCTCCGAACGAGTTGACTATCAGCTCCGCGGCAGCCCGGGAATCGAGATCTTTGTAAACGTAGTTTTGCTTCTTCCCTTCTTCTATTAGTTCTTCGACTCGCTTTATGAAGTTCTCATAACGCTCTCTGAGTTTCGACCACTTTTCTCTTTCGAATCTGACGGTCGATTTTTCTTTTTCGATGATTTCGTTCAAAATGGTCTTATTCAGAACAAAGTCGACGTAGGACTTCAGAAACTTTTTTATTTTCGCAAAGTAGGAGTTCGTCTCTTCAGTGACGGAAAAAAGATGACTCTCCAGTTCCTCGAGTGCTTCTCTCCAGATCTCTTCGAAAAGTTTGTCCTTGCTTGGAAAATAGTAGTAGATGAGAGCCTTTTTCACACCAGCTTCACGTGCGATTTCTTCCATGCTGACTCCATCGTAACCGTATTTTGAGAATGCTTTCCTCGCCGCTTCGAGGATTTTTTTTCTTGTTTCGAAGCTCAATTCGATCCCTCCACATCAGTCCCTGTAGCGTTTGTCCACCGCGAGAAGCTTTTCTTTGTCCGCGTACTTTCTCATTCTCACTTCGTAACTGTAAACTCCCCTGTTGGCTGGATAGATCTCAGAGTACCCTTCTTCGTACCAGAGTTTGTCGGCGTATTTCTTCCATTCGGCCGCGAGTTTGTCCAACTCGGGTGCAAGATCTGTGATGACCCTTTCGGATCCCTCGTGCTGTGGTTTTGCGTTGAACGCCCTCACCATGGCTCTGAAGACTTTCGGATTGTCGATTATTGGACACGGTCTGAAGAGATTGTCACTGTAGGGGATCATCCTCTTGTAAGCTTCGAAGAACGGTGATCTCAGAATGTCGATGAGTTTTTTCTCGCGGATGCTGTCCACCGCGAACTGCTGGAAGACGCAAGGTTCCACGTAACCCTTTGCGTTTATGTGGAGGTACTTGGCACCCGCTGCGAGACAGCCGTTAGTGAGGAATCCGTGGTTCCAGAAATCGGCAACGAAGGCGAATCTTCCGCTGAGCCTGAGCTGTTCAAGTTTGTGGAATCTTTCGTATCTCTGTTGCGGTGTGGGAACAAGATCCATCGTTGGATTCATTCCCACGGGCATGAACTGGTAAATCCACACGTAAGAGACTCCCTGTTCTTGGAGGAAATCCCAGAAATCATCCTTCATGATGGTATCGTGGTTCATTCGTGTTGCTGTCACTGAAGCTCCAAAGATCACACCGTGTCTTCTGAGTCTTTCCCAAGCTTCGAGGATTCTTTTGAATATTCCCCTTCCTCTTCTCCAGTCTGTGTCAGTTTCGAAACCCTCCACAGATATCGAAACCGTCACATTTCCGAGTTCTGAGAGTTTCTTAGCGGTTTCTTCTTTTATCAGAGTTCCGTTGCTGTAGACCAAGAAGTAACTGTCCTTGAATTCTTCGAATATGTCCATCAGGTGAGGCCAGAAGAAGGGTTCACCACCGGTGATGATGAAGAAGTAAATTCCCAGATCGTTGGCCTGTTTCAAGATGTCTCTGACTTCGTCGTGAGAGAGTTCGTATTTTCTACCGTAAAGTCCCGCGTAACATCCAACACAGTTCAGATTACAGGCGTATGTGGGGCTCAGAACGAGGAGTTTTGGGAGTACCGTTTTGTACTCGTGCATCTTTTCCTGCCTGATGGGTTCTCCAAGGGCGAATTCGTTGATGATCAGGTTGTTTATAACCCCTTCAACACATTTTGGGCTCGCTTTTTTGAAAACGTTCACCCATGACATCACCATGGGATGTCTTTCTTTGGCAAGATCAGCCAGCTTTCTGAGACCGCTTTTCGCGGGTTCTTTCGTGAACATACTCAGAGTACCGAAAATCTTTTCGAGAGTTTCCACTTCGGCGTTTCTGACAAATGAACCGACGAGTTTTCCCGCCTGGTGATAGATCATTCCTTTGATTCCACCTACTGCCATTGAATCACCTCCATATTTTTTTACTTACCGGTCGGTAAAAATATTCTATGCACACAGAGTGACAATCAGATTTCATTTAAGTTACTTTATGTTGTATCGATCTTTGTTCAGAGAACAGAGGGCTTCGTCTTTTTCGTGTCCTCTCAGCAGATAGTAAGCTTTGCAACCACCACCACATTCGTTCAGGATAGGACACTGCTGACAGGAAGTTGGGGAAGGAATAGGAGTGTACTCGTTCCAGATTTCCGAGAATTTCTTTTCTTTCACGTTCCCCATGTAGAATTCCTTTCTATATCTGAAGTGACCACAGGGAACAACTGTGCCATCGACCAGAACCGACGCGTGCGTGATTCCTGCGGAACACGGCCTTCCCGATATGGATTCTTCCACGTAAAATGTCAAGCAGTCTTTGTAGTTTTCTATCACTCCAAGAACGTGTTTTATAGCTACTTTCCATTCCTCTGGATTCATATCCAGTTCTCTTGCATGGATCATGCCCCTTCCGACTGGTATGAACCTATCTACGTACAGAGCATTAACTCCCAGTTCCAGTGCGAGTTTTACCATGTTTTCGAATTTCCTCCAATTTCTCCTGTTTATCACATTTAAAATGGTGATTTGAAGCCCTTCACTTACGAAGTTTTTGATACCTTGAACTACTCTTTCGAAGTTTCCGACTCCTCTCACGAAATCGTTTGTCTCAGGATCTGGTCCTTCGAGGGAAACTCCAATGAGCACATCGGGATTGGCTTTTTTTATTTTCCATACCATTTCCCTGGTGGCAAGCGAACCGTTGGTGTTGATCATAAGACGCTGTCCGACCTCTTTTCCAAAGGCAAGAATATCCAGTATTTGAGGATGGAGGAGAGGTTCGCCACCTACAATATCGAGAGCCCAGGTGCCCAGTTCCTTCATGTCGAGTATCAGTTCTTTTATTTCTTCAAAACTCAACTCTTCGGGATGGGGTTTTCCAGCCTCGCAGTAGCAGTGTCTACATATGAAGTTGCATCGCAGTGTCAGTTCGTATTCCACGATGAAAGGTGGATTTCGCATTCGATCACCTCCAGGATAGATTTTAACCCTGGAGACGTTTTATTACATTTTCCTGGTTCTAATTGTAATGATCCATACAAGTCCAATTAAAGGTTTGGGGTTAGAATCAAAAACGAGGTGATGCCCCTTGGAGAAAAAAATATCCAAAAATCCTCGTGTTCTATCGCAAATAGATTTGCTCAAAATGATGACTGATGGGGATGAAAGTGCTCTCAGGGAGATAAAAAGACGTTTGGGGCTCGACGAGAAGAAAGAAAGAGATAACGATGAAAAGCGAAAAGTTTCCGATAAGGTTTGAAAATTTTTCCATATCTGTGGATGGTAAAAGCGTACTTGAGAATATAACTGTTTCCTTTGTTGAAGGAATGAACGTCCTTTACGGCCCAAGAGGATCCGGAAAATCTTTTCTCCTCAGATCTATTGTCAAATTGAACGTTGAAATATTCAACAAGATTTCCAGAGGCGGTTCTGTCTATTTGTTCGATCAAAACGTGCGGGATCTTGACGACATCTATCTCAGGAAAAGCGCTCTGTACCTTGATACCAGTTTCATCGATACGATGAATCACTACACATTTGATGAGTTTCTTAAGCTTACCCTGAAAAGGAAAATTTCTCTGGAGGATTTTTCCGAGAAACTCGATGATCTTGGAATACTGAGAATGCTTGTCCGTGGTCGAAAAACACCCCTTTCCATGTTTTCACCTGCCGAAAAGATTTCCCTCCTTCTTTTCATTCTCGAACAGAAAAAACCCCGTATCATTTTGATGGATTGTCTGCTGGATCACCTTGACGATGAAAATCTGGAGAAGATAATGGACATGTTCCTCAAAATAAAGGAGGAACGAACATTTATCATATCCACTCGTATCCTCCAGAGGTTTCTCTACATCGCCGATTTGTTGGTGATACTGAATAATGGTAAAATCAATTATGTTGGGAGTCCCAAGGATTTTGTTTTAAAAATGTGATTCCCCACTTTTGATTTCGAGGTGATTGTATGGTCCTGACGGTGACCCTTAATCCTGCTTTAGACAGGGAAATTTTTATAGAAGATTTTCGGGTGAACCGGTTGTACAGAATAAGAGATCTTTCTAAAACTCAAATGTCTCCAGGTGGAAAGGGGATAAACGTTTCTATAGCCCTTTCCAAACTGGGGGTACCGTCAGTCGCCACCGGATTCGTGGGAGGATACATGGGAAAGATTCTTGTGGAGGAATTGAGAAAAATTTCAAAGCTGATCACAACGAATTTTGTTTATGTAGAAGGAGAAACGAGGGAAAACATAGAGATAATCGACGAAAAGAATAAAACGATAACTGCTATAAATTTTCCCGGTCCGAATGTTACAGAGATGGATGTGAAACACTTTCTGAGAAGATACAAGATGACGCTTTCAAAAGTCGATTGCGTTGTCATATCAGGAAGTATTCCGCCGGGAGTGAACGAGGGAATATGCAATGAACTGGTGAGGCTCGCACGTGAAAAGGGAATCTTCGTCTTCGTCGAACAGACTCCCAGATTGCTTGAGAGAATCTATGAAGGACCGGAGTATCCCAACGTTGTGAAACCAGATTTGAGAGGTAATCATGCTTCTTTTCTTGGTGTTGAATTGAAAACCTTTGATGATTATGTGAAACTCGCCGAAAAACTCGCCGAAAAATCACAAGTTTCCGTGGTGTCTTATGAAGTGAAGAACGATATTGTCGCGACAAGAGAAGGGATCTGGCTTATAAAATCCAAAGAAGAAATAGACACATCACATCTCCTGGGTGCAGGAGACGCATATGTAGCTGGTATGGTCTATTACTTTATCAAACACGGAGCCAACTTCCTCGAAATGGCAAAGTTTGGTTTTGCCTCCGCACTGGCTGCCACTCGAAGAAAAGAGAAGTACATGCCCGACCTCGAGGTTATAAAGAAAGAGTACGATCACTTCACCGTAGAGAGGGTGAAGTAAATGAGGGTAAAGGAAGCCGTCATCTATGATATTTCCGCTGTTTTCGAGGATGAAACGGTTGAAACAGTGATAAAACTTCTTTCCAGGCAGAACCTCTCAGGAATTCCCGTTGTCGACCACGATATGAGAGTGGTTGGTTTTGTCAGTGAGAGCGATCTCATAAAGGCCCTTGTGCCCAGTTATTTCTCGCTTTTGAGATCCGCTTCTTTCATTCCAGATACCAACCAACTGATCAGGAACGTGGTCAAAATAAAGGACAGACCTATATCTGATTTCATGAACAAGCCTCCTGTTGTTGTCAAAGAAGACGATCCTCTGATCGTAGCGGCGGATTATCTCATAAGACACGGGTTTAAATCTCTCCCTGTTGTCGATGAAGACATGCAACTCGTTGGTATAGTGAGAAGAATAGATATTCTGAGGGTGGTTTCGGAGGGAAAGCTGGAGATATGAAAACTGTGAGGATAGAGACCTTTGGTTGTAAAGTAAATCAGTACGAAAGTGAATACATGGCTGAGCAATTAGAAAAAGCCGGGTATGTGGTTTTACCCGATGGGGATGCCTCTTACTACATAGTGAACTCGTGTGCCGTCACCAAGGAAGTCGAGAAGAAAGTGAAGAGATTGATAAAGAGCATCAGAAACAAGAACAAGGACGCAAAAATCATCCTTACTGGTTGTTTTGCTCAGCTTTCTCCGGACGAGGCAAAGAATCTTCCAGTGAACATGGTTCTTGGAGTCGATGAGAAAAAACACATAGTGGATCATATTAACTCCCTGAATGGAAAACAACAGGTTGTTGTGTCTGAACCCGGCAGGCCCGTTTATGAAAAAGTGAAGGGAAGTTTCGAAGACAGAACTCGTTCTTACATAAAGGTTGAAGACGGGTGTGATAACACCTGTACCTACTGTGCCATCAGATTGGCCCGTGGCACAAGAATCAGAAGCAAACCGCTCGAAATATTCAAAGATGAATTTGTCGAGATGGTGGCAAAGGGTTACAAAGAGATCGTGATAACCGGGGTCAACCTTGGAAAGTACGGTAAAGACATGGGTTCTTCACTTGCCGAACTTCTGAAAAGTATCGAGAAGATTCCTGGGGATTATCGAGTGCGTCTCAGCTCTATAAATGTGGAAGACATAAACGACGAAATTGTGGAGGCCTTCAAGAGAAATCCCAGACTGTGTCCGCATCTTCATATTTCAGTTCAGAATGGATCCGATGATGTGTTGAAAAAGATGGGAAGAAAATACAGAATCTCTGATTTCATGCGTGTTGTTGAAAAATTGAAAAGCATCGATCCAGATTTTTCGATAACAACGGATATAATCGTCGGTTTTCCTGGAGAGACGGATGACGATTTTCAGAGGACTCTGGATCTGGTTGAAAAAGTGGAGTTCAGCAGGATACATATCTTCAGATTTTCACCGCGCCCCGGAACTCCAGCGAGTAGAATCGTTGGAAGCGTTCCCGAATCGAAGAAGAAAGAACGTCTGGAAGTTTTGAAGAAGAAAGCGAAAGATGTTTCTATCAGATACAGGAAGAGAATCATTGGGAAAGAAAGAAAAGTTCTCGCCGAATGGTACGTCATGAAGGGTGTTCTCTCTGGTTATGACGAGTATTACGTGAAGCACGAGTTCGTGGGGGACAGTGTGGGTGAATTTCATAGCGTAAGAGTGAAATCCCTTTCGGAAGAGGGAGTGATTTCCTGTCGTGTTGATATGGTGGAGGGGAAAGTTTCAGCGCGCGGATGAAATTTCGCTGGATTTCTCCCTGTTTGAAAAATCACTCCAGGGAGCAGTGTACGAAACCTTGAGAACTTACAATGGAATCCCGTTTGCAGCTTACAAACATTATTCCAGATTGAAGAGATCTGTCGATTTCTTCAAAATCCCCTTTTCTTTGGGTTTTGATGAGTTTTCAGAAGTGCTGAAGACAGGTGCTCAGGAATTCAAACAGGAAGTGAGAATCAAAGTCTATCTTTTTCCTGATTCCGGGGAGACCCTCTTTGTGTTTTCACCACTCAATGTGCCAGATGTAGAGTCAGGGGTTGACGTGAAAATCTCGAGTATTCGAAGAATACCTGATCTCTCCACCCCACCGGCTCTCAAAATAACTGGACGTACCGACATAGTGCTCGCCAGAATGGAAATAGTGGACTGCTACGATGTAATTCTGCTTGGTTTGAACGGGCAGGTTTGTGAAGGAAGCTTCAGCAACGTGTTTCTGGTGAAAGAAGGCAAATTGGTTACACCTTCGCTCGACAGCGGTATTCTGGATGGCATCACGCGGGAAAATGTTATAAAGCTTGCAAAAAATCTTGAGATACCCATTGAAGAAAGAGTGGTTTGGGTTTGGGAACTGTTCGAAGCGGATGAAATGTTTCTCACACACACGAGTGTGGGAGTGGTTCCTGTTAGAAGGTTGAACGAACACTTGTTTTTCGAAGAAGAACCAGGACCTGTGACAGCGACTTTGATGGAAAACTTTGAGCCTTTTATCTTAAACCTTGAAGAAAACTGGGTGGGAATATGATCCTTCTCAGACAACTGTTCGAAGAACTTTCCATTAGACAACCTCTTTTTTTTGAATTGAAGATAAAGATGCTCCTTTCTGAATGGGACAAGATAGTTGGACCTGTGATAGCAAAGCACACGAAGGTGGAAAAAGTGGAAAACGGAACAGTTTACGTTGTTTGCGATGATTCATTGTGGATGACCGAACTTTCCATGCAGAAAGATCGTTTGCTCAGAATTCTGAATGAAAAATCAGGTAAAGAACTGTTCAAAGATATAAGATTCAGGAGGGGAAAAGTAGATGGAAAAGTACTCCGCTGAAAGTATAAAGGTTTTGAAGGGGCTGGAACCTGTCCGAATGCGACCCGGAATGTACGTAGGATCCACAGGAAAGCGTGGATTGCATCACCTCGTGTACGAAGTGGTGGACAACAGTGTTGACGAGGCACTGGCAGGATACTGTGACTGGATACGAGTGACTCTTCATGAAGATGGAAGTGTAGAAGTTGAGGATAACGGGAGAGGAATACCCGTTGATATACATCCCGAAGAAGGAAGAAGTGCTCTGGAAGTGGTTTTCACGGTTCTTCATGCAGGAGGGAAGTTCTCCAAAGACTCTTACAAGATAAGTGGCGGTTTGCATGGTGTTGGTGTATCGGTGGTGAACGCTCTTTCAGAGTGGTTGGAGGTGCGGGTGCATCGTGATGGGAAGATTTACCGGCAGCGATATGAAAGAGGTAAACCGGTCACACCTGTGGAAGTAATAGGAGAGACCGATAAGCACGGCACGATCGTTCGATTCAAACCCGACCCTCTCATATTCTCAGAAACGGAATTCGATCCTGACGTACTGGAACACAGGTTGAGAGAGATAGCTTTTTTGGTACCGGGGCTCAAAATAGAGTTCGAAGACAGAATAAATGGAGAGAAGAAGACCTTCAAATTTGATGGAGGTATAGTAGAGTATGTGAAGTATCTGAACCGTGGAAAAAAGGTTTTTCACGATGTGATATATATGAAAAGAACCGAAAAAGTGCAAACGAAAAACGGAGAAGATGAAGTGATAGTGGAAATTGCCTTTCAGTACACTGATTCGTATTCCGAAGAGATCATGTCTTTTGCGAACACTATAAAAACCGTAGATGGTGGAACTCATGTTACAGCCTTTAAAAGCACACTCACAAGACTCATGAATGAGTACGGAAAAAAACATGGCTTTCTCAAAGGAGACGATTCCTTCCAGGGTGAAGATGTGAGAGAAGGTCTCACTGCGGTTGTGAGCGTTTACGTGAAAAACCCCGAATTTGAAGGCCAAACGAAATCAAAACTTGGTAACGAAGAGGTTAAAGAAGCAATAAATAGAGTTATGAGAGATGAACTGAAAAAGATATTCGACGCAAATTCCGATCTTGTGAAAGCTATTCTTTCAAAGATCATGAGTACCAAACAAGCAAGAGAAGCGGCAAAAAGAGCTCGAGAGATGGTGAGGAGGAAAAACGTTCTTCAAAACACAGCACTTCCGGGGAAACTGGCGGACTGCAGTTCCACAGATAGAGAGAAAACGGAACTCTTCATTGTAGAAGGTGACTCTGCTGGTGGATCTGCAAAACAGGCCAGAGACAGAGAATTTCAAGCGGTTCTTCCCATAAGAGGAAAGATTTTGAACGTGGAAAAATCATCCCTCGACAAATTGCTTAAAAACGAGCAGATCAGTGACATAATAGTAGCAGTAGGAACAAGTATAGGAGACGATTTCGACGAGAGTAAACTCAGGTACGGTAGAATCATCATTATGACCGATGCCGATATAGACGGTGCACACATAAGAACTCTCCTTCTGACACTCTTCTACAGGTACATGAGACCCCTCATCGAACAGGGCAGGGTATACATAGCGCTTCCACCTCTCTACAGGATCAAAGCCGGAAAAGAAGAGTTCTACGTTTACAGTGATCTTGAGCTGATGGAATACAAGGAAAAACTCCAGGGAAAGAAAATCGAAATTCAGCGATACAAAGGACTCGGTGAGATGAATCCTGAGCAGCTCTGGGAAACAACGATGAATCCAGAAACAAGGAAAATCATAAGGGTAACTATAGAAGATGCCGAAGAAGCGGATAGACTCTTTGAAATCCTCATGGGTAACGATCCATCCAGCAGAAGGGAGTTCATAGAAAGGCACGCTCTGAAAGTGAAAGAACTGGATATCTGACCATGAGATCCTTGAGAGTTCTCCTCATCACGATGATTGTTCTTTACACTCTGTTCTTTGTGGATTTCACTTTTCAGAATCGCAGAGAACGCGTGAGGGTCCCGGAAAGAGTGTATTCATATTTGATAGAAAATTTTAACATTTCTCCAAAAAGTATTATAATAGATTCGAAAAAGACCGTAGGAATAGTTTTCTATGAAGGGAATTACTATCTGTGTGCTGAAGATGGAAGTTTGGTGGTTTCACTGTCGAAGAAGGAGTTGTTTAAATTCTATCCACTATTTTTAGAAGTCAGGCTTGAAGGGCTTCGACTTTCAAAGAGAGACAGTGAGATTCTGGATATATTGATTCCTGTTCTGAGAAGTTCTATGGTATCTGCTGTTTTTTTTGAGTCAAAAGAGATCGTTTTGTTGAAGGGGGCCATAATTGTTTTTGAAGAGTGGAAGGATCTTGTTGAAAATTTCCAAATAATAATGGAGCAATTTGAGAAATTGAAGGCAAAGGAAAAGTATTTTCTGACAGAAGATGGAAGATTGATGTGGATAAGGGGTGATTGACTTGTCACGCACCGTCTATTATACCTCGATCGATATAGGTTCAAGATACATAAAGGGACTCGTTCTTGGAAAACGCGATCAGGAATGGGAGACACTTGCCTTTTCGAGTGTGAAATCGAGAGGGCTGGATGAGGGTGAAATAAAAGACGCTATCGCTTTCAAAGAATCTGTGAACACCTTGCTCAAGGAGCTCGAAGAGCAGCTGCAAAAATCTCTGAGAAGTGATTTTGTAATATCTTTCAGTAGTGTGAGCTTTGAACGAGAAGATACCGTGATTGAAAGAGACTTTGGTGAGGAGAAACGATCCATCACTCTGGATATCTTAAGTGAGATGCAATCGGAAGCCCTTGAAAGGTTGAAAGAAAATGGGAAGACTCCTCTCCACATATTTTCGAAAAGATATCTCTTGGATGGTGAAAGGATCGTTTTCAACCCCCTCGATATGAAGGCTTCAAAAATAACCATCGAGTACACCTCCATTGTCGTACCTTTGAAAGTTTATGAGATGTTCTACAATTTCTTGCAGGATACCGTTAAAAGCCCATTTCAGTTGAAGTCTTCTCTTGTTTCAACTGCCGAAGGAGTTCTCACCACGCCCGAGAAAGATCGGGGTGTAGTGGTCGTGAATCTGGGTTACAACTTCACCGGGTTGATAGCGTACAAAAACGGTGTTCCCATAAAGATATCCTACGTCCCCGTGGGGATGAAACATGTTATAAAAGATGTTTCCGCTGTCCTTGACACCTCTTTTGAAGAGTCGGAAAGACTCATTATAACACATGGAAATGCTGTTTACAGCGATTTGAAAGAGGAGGAAATCCAGTACAGAGGACTCGACGGAAACACCATAAAAACGACCACTGCGAAAAAACTTTCTGTCATTATACACGCACGTCTCAGAGAGATAATGAGCAAATCCAAGAAATTTTTCAGGGAAGTTGAAGCGAAGATAATAGAGGAAGGGGAAATAGGGATACCTGGTGGTGTGGTTCTCACTGGGGGAGGGGCCAAAATTCCACGAATAAACGAACTGGCCACAGAGGTGTTTAAATCTCCGGTGAGAACAGGTTGTTACGCAAATTCCGACAGACCGTCCATTATCAACGCGGATGAAGTTGCCAGTGATCCTTCCTTTGCTGCGGCGTTTGGAAATGTTTTTGCCGTCTCAGAGAATCCTTACGAGGAAACTCCAGTAAAAAACGAAAATCCGTTGAAGAGAATCTTCAGGCTCTTCAAAGAATTGATGGAGTGAACGGGAGGTTAAAAGTATGGGATTTGACCTTGATGTTGAGAAAAAAAGGGAAAATAGAAACATCCCCCAGGCGAACAATTTGAAAATAAAAGTCATAGGAGTCGGCGGTGCCGGAAACAATGCCATAAACAGGATGATAGAGATTGGGATACACGGTGTCGAATTTGTTGCGGTGAACACCGATCTTCAGGTACTGGAAGCTTCCAATGCTGATGTGAAGATTCAGATCGGTGAGAACATCACACGGGGCCTTGGTGCGGGAGGACGCCCCGATATAGGAGAGCAGGCCGCTCTCGAGAGCGAGGAAAAAATCAAAGAAGTGCTCCAAGACACCCACATGGTCTTTATAACTGCAGGGTTTGGTGGGGGAACAGGAACAGGAGCTTCTCCCGTCATAGCAAGGATTGCCAAGGAAATGGGAATTTTGACAGTGGCCATAGTGACAACTCCCTTCTATTTCGAAGGCCCGGAAAGGCTCAGAAAAGCGATAGAGGGGCTCAAAAAACTTCGAAAACATGTGGATACTCTCATAAAGATATCCAACAACAAACTCATGGAAGAACTGCCGAGGGATGTCAAGATAAAAGATGCTTTTCTGAAGGCCGACGAGACTCTTCATCAAGGAGTAAAGGGAATCTCGGAACTGATAACGAAGAGGGGTTACATAAATCTCGACTTTGCAGACATAGAATCGGTGATGAAAGATGCCGGTGCGGCGATCCTTGGTATAGGTGTCGGAAAGGGTGAACACAGAGCAAGAGAAGCCGCAAAGAAAGCCATGGAGAGCAAGTTGATAGAGCATCCTGTGGAAAACGCGAGTTCTATCGTGTTCAATATAACTGCGCCCAGTAACATCAGAATGGAGGAAGTACACGAGGCAGCCATGATCATAAGGCAGAACAGCAGTGAGGATGCGGATGTTAAATTCGGCCTCATCTTCGACGATGAGATACCCGATGACGAAATACGTGTAATCTTCATAGCTACGAGATTTCCAGATGAAGAAAAGATCCTCTTCCCAGAGGGCGACATACCGGCCATTTACAGATACGGCCTGGAGGGGCTTCTCTGATGCTGAGAAGATACAGAAAGCTGGGAGAAATTCTTGTGGAGAAAGGGTTCATAACCAGAGAAGAGTTAGAGAGGGCTCTTGAAATTCAAAAAGAGGAAAAGAAGCCACTCGGGGAAGTTTTAATTGAGACTGGGTACATCACGGAAGATCAACTGCTGGAGGCTTTGAGTGAGCAGTACGGGGTTCCAATCTTGAAAGAATTGCCAAAAAACATACCACTCAACGTGGTGGGTTCTATTCCAAAGAACATTATCGAATCTTTGCACATCATTCCTATAGAAAAGAAGGAAGACGGAACTCTCGTGGTGGTGACGGATAACGGGACGAACATTCCGAGGATCAAACAGGAAATTCGTTTTCTCACGGGAAAAAATCCGGAGATTTATCTTGTAACGAGTAGAGATTTTTCAGTTCTATACCAAACCTACGTGCTCGGTGTACCACTCGAACTTTTCGAAGAACCCTACGTTGCCATAGAAGAAACAGCGGATCAGGTTGAAGAAGAGGAAGAGACAGGAGAAGAAAGAGAAATAGAAGAAGCTCCCATCGTCCGACTCGTCAACAACATCATAAACCGTGCCATAGAGATGGGAGCGAGTGATATCCACATAGAACCGATGAAGAGAACCGTGAGAGTGAGATTCAGAGTAGATGGCGTTTTGAGAAAGGTTCTTGAGTATCAAAAACTTCAACACAACTCCGTTGTGGCACGCATCAAGATTATGAGCAGCCTTGATGTGTCGGAAAGAAGGCTCCCGCAGGACGGAAAGTTTTACACGATAAAAGGTGGAGAGCAGTACGACTTTCGTGTATCAACCATGCCTTCCACCTTCGGAGAGAAAGTCGTGCTGAGAATATTGAAGGTATCCGATGCGAACAGACGTCTTGAGGAACTCGGGTACAGTGAATACAACTTGAAACGAATACTATCATTACTTGAAAAACCATACGGTATCATCCTGGTCACCGGACCAACAGGAAGTGGAAAATCTACCACACTTGTTGCCATGATAAATTATTTGAGGAATGAGAGTGTAAACATAGTAACAGCTGAGGATCCGGTGGAATACACCATCGAAGGGGTTACTCAGTGTCAGGTTTTCCCGGAAATAGGTCTCACGTTTGCTCGGTACTTGAGAGCTTTCCTCAGACAGGACCCCGACATCATCATGGTGGGAGAAATTCGAGACAGAGAGACCGCACAACTTGCGGTGGAAGCCTCTCTTACAGGTCACCTGGTTTTGAGTACACTTCACACCAACACCGCCGCCGGTGCTGTTTCAAGGCTCATAGAAATGGGAATAGACCCTCACCTTCTTGGAGCCTCTCTCATCGGAGTCATAGGTCAAAGGCTGGTTAGAAAACTCTGTAATGAGTGTAAAGTGCCCGGGGAAATCCGGGATGAACAGATGAAAGCCCATTTCGAACGATTCTTTGGAAAGGTTCCGGATCAAATTTACTATCCTTCAGAAGAGGGATGTCCTGCCTGTAGGGGAATGAGATACAGAGGAAGAATGGCTATAGGAGAAGTTTTAATTGTGGACGAAGAGTTGAGAGAACTGATCTCTTCCAGAGTGAGTGAAACAGAGATTGCAAAGCTCGCTGTGAAAAAAGGTATGCGCACTATGTTCCAGGATGCCCTCGAGAAAGTCCTTCTCGGGCAGACGAGTATCGAAGAAGTTTTCAGGGTGACCACACCACTATGAGGTATTTTTCTAAGAGCCCTGAAGAGTGGCAAAAAAGAGACGAAGAAAGAGAAAGAGAGTTCAGAAACAGAAAAGACAGAATTCGCCGCAGGGCGAATTTTATTCTTGTTGTGAATCTTGTGATAGTAGTTTTCCTGATGTTTTTCACAAAAGCGTTTTTTTCTAACAAACCGGAAGGTGTGATCGGTCCCTTCCAGCTGGTGATAGAAACAGAGGAGTCCTACCTTCCAAGTGATCTTCTCGATGTGCGGGTGAAAGTGTTCAACAGAGAGAGAAAAAAAGAGAATCTTGTGCTGGAAGACTTCGTATTTTCCATCAAAAGAGGAAATGACACAGTGTACGGATTTCATTTTCCACAGCGTGTGGAAAAAGAGATGGAAGCTTTTGAAAGTGTACTGGTCTTTGATCTCCTGAGGGAGGAAGAGCTGTCAAATCTGCCTGGAGGAAATTACACGATCACAGTTTCTGTCAAGTTGAATGGCCAGAGGGTGGTTATCAGTAAGAGTGTTTCGGTGATTGAAAAATGGCAAATCGAGGTTGAAGGCCTGAAGGATTTTTATTTCCCTTACGAAGATGCGCATTTTTCCGTCTATTTGGAAAACATAAGTTCGAAGAGTCGAAAAATTCACGTGGAGTCGATCAGCCTTATTATCCTTAAGGGGAACGAGACTGTCTTTGAAAGAGATATTCCAATAGAAAAAGACTTCATGGTAAATCCAATGATGGTCGAGCAGATCCACGAAGTGAGCTTTTCCGTCCCAAAAGAATCTGGAGATTACATCGTTGAATTGAAATTGAAGACAAAAGATGGTTTGATAGAAAGCTCGATACCTCTTTTCGTGACGCAGGAGGATCAGAAAAATTTGGAGGGACTCACTCTCGTCATCGAAGGGAAAAGGTTCACGGGATCGGGTGAAAGATACGATTTCTCTGTGAAACTTCTGAATGAAGAAAGGAAACGGAAGTATATAATTTTGAGAAACATCATGATCGTTTTGACACACAAAGAACCTGTGTTTTCGTATGCCTATCCCGAAGAATACAGGATGACGATAGATGGATACTCTTCGAGAGAGATTTTTAAAACGACCAGTTACGATATCATAAAACTCGAAACTCCCGGAACTTACAAACTCATCGTTGTGATAGAAAGTGAAGAAGACAGGCTGATGAAGGAAATGGAGATAGTCGTTTCAGAGTGAGGTGAGACCATACCACACGAAAACAAAAGAATAGATTGGATCGTAGTTGTTCTTGTGGCTGTCTTAATGTTGTTCGGGCTTACCACTTTGAGAAGCGCAACTTATGGGGAAAACGAGCAACTCTTCACAAGGCAGATTGTGTGGGATGTAGCCGGTTTCTCGTTGATGTTTCTGATTTTGTTCATCAAAGACAGAACGATTAGAAATTTTTCGATCATTCTCTACGTTTTCTCCATCGTTTTACTGGTAGTTCTCCTTGTAAAGGGGACACCCATCGGTGGTTCAAAGAGATGGTTCAGAATCATGGGATTCAGTTTCCAGCCTTCAGATTTTGCAAAGCTTTCTCTCATCGTTCTGCTCCCTTACCTTCTGGAGAAGAAGTGGTTCTGGAGAAGTCTTTTCCTCACGGTTGTCCCCGCTGTTCTCATATTTCTTGAACCTGATCTTGGCACCACGCTTTCCGTGGGATTGATCTGGTTGTTTGCGGTTCTGGCCTCGAATGTGAATAAGAAGCCCCTTGTGATTCTGTTGATATTTGTCCTTGTGTTTATCCCTGTTTTCTTTTTCTTTGGGTTGAAGGACTATCAAAGAGCAAGGATACTCTCTTTTCTCAACCCGGAAGAGTACGGTGAGAGTTACTCTTACAACGTCCTGCAGTCGATTCACGCGATTGGAGCCGGTGGACTCTTTGGAACGGGATACATGAAAGGGAAGGCGAACCTCATGGGGTACGTTCCCGTTTCGTACACGGATTTCATCGTATCAGTGATCGGTGAGGAGTTTGGATTCATCGGGATAGTCTTTTTGCTTTCACTCTTTGGTCTTCTGTTCTTCGAGGTTTCTCGATGGATCCTGAATGTGAAGGATGAATACTGGGAGATACTGATGGTTTCTGCGTGTGGATTGATATGGTTTCACGTCTTCGAAAACGTCTCAATGAACTTTGGACTCCTTCCAGTCACAGGTGTTCCTCTTCCCTTTATCAGCTATGGAGGAACCTCCACACTTGTGTTTTCCATTTTCATAGGACTCATTCTCAAGGGAATTGCACTGGCAAGAGTGGAAAAGAAACTCTGAGAACTCTCTTCTTTACTTGAAGGTCTAAGATTCGAGGGGGTGAGGAAAATGAAGAAAATGAAGAGATTTTTTCCTTTTCTGGGGTTGATTTTTCTGATTTTGACAGCCTGTCTGCCTCCATTTGAAGAAAGACACGAGTTCATAGTCGAGGTGGTTGGAGATAATTACCTTGGAAATGTGAGGGATTGGTATCAACCATCCTACGGTGATTATCTTGTTCAGGAACACCCTGTGATTGTACTCCACTATCCAGCTAAAAGTAATGCTCGCAATGAAAGAGCAGCATTTTATCAAAACAACAACGACTTCGTTGCCGCAGCCGGTGAGATCGTTAATGTGGAAAATCTTAAGAGCGATTTGGATTCGATCTGGAGCAGTTACTATCCAATTTACGACGTGGATGTTTGGTGGCAGGCAGATCAGGGAGAGTGGCAGGCGAAGGTCAAAGATTTGACGAAGGATGTTAAAATCACGAAATTTTTTGTGGTAACCTTCAACAAACGTGATAATCACTGTGAATATAAAAGATGAGAACGAAATATACCTCGATAACAGTGGAGTTTATCACCTTGGACCTATGAGTGGTGTTGACGGTTTTGCCGCTTTTGTTCAGGAAAATCCGAGCAGATTAACCTTAGAATCAAACACAGAGATCCTCGGTGCGGAAGTCAGATGGATAAAATAATGAGGAGGTGTAACTCATGAGGAAATGGGTATTTCTTCTTCTGATTTTTGTCTCAATGATAGCTTTCTCCTTCGAGGCAAAGAGTATCATCATAGTACCCGAAAAACCTTACTTCACGGTGGATGTGTGGCTCAACAAACCGGAAGGCTCCGTTTATGAAGTTGGAGAGAGGATGGAGATCTTCGTCAAATCTTCCAAAGATGCCTACATACTCGTCTACGACATCAACGCACAGGGTAAAGTGACTCTCATCTTCCCGAACAAATATGAAAGCGACAACTTCGTCAGGGCGAATGAGATAAAAAAGATCCCTTCGAAATCAACCTACTCTCTCAGAGTTTCACCGCCGTATGGAAAAGAGTACATTCAGGTGATCGCGAGCGCACGGCCGATACCGATTTTCAACCAGCTGAAAGAGCTCGGAACTGTCCATACCTTCCCGACGCTATCTAACAATGTTGAAGAGTACGTTCAAAACAAGTTGAAACCTCTCCTCAGTGGTGAGTGGGCCTCCGATCTCACTTATTTCTATGTGGGAAGGGCTCCCGCTTTTGGAACGCTGATCGTTGACTCGACCCCTCCTGGAATGACAGTCTATATCGACGGTTCTTACAAGGGGAAGACACCGGTCACGGTGTCGGTGGACGAAGGAACACACTACGTGACGGTGTATTTCGAGAACTATACGTTCTACAAGGAAGTCTATGTGGAAAGAGACAAGACGGTAAAGGTGACAGCCACCCTGCCTCTCGCCCAGCTCTCTCTCAGTTCAAGCCCGAGCGGTGCGAGTGTCTATCTGAACGGAGTCTATCAGGGAAAGACTCCTCTGACGCTGAACCTTTCTCCCGGAAATTACACTGTCACGTTCAGAAAAGAGGGATACCGCGAAGAAACCCGGAACATAACGCTCAGTGCGGGAGAAACCAGATCCGTGTACGTCGCACTGAAACCATCGCAGTCTTCTTTGAAACTGAGAACAGATCCTTCTGGGGTCGACGTCTATATCAACGGAAGATACGTGGGAACGACCGATCAGAACGGTTTGAATCTCATCCTCGATCCTGAAACGTACGAGATAAAACTGGAAAAAGAAGGATACGAAACAGATCGCTTCACGGTGAATCTTGCTCCAGGAGAAGAAAAAGAGATTTTCAGAAGACTGGAGAAGAGAGTAATCTTCTCAGAGGTTAGAATAGAGACTGATCCATCTAGAGCCGCAATATACCTGAACGGGTACTACCACGGTGAAACCCCCATCACTCTATATGTCCAGGTAGGAACCTACGAGATCACGATCGTGAAACCCGGCTACAGGACGATCGTAAAAACCATCACTTTTGATGATGAAGAGGAATACTTCAAATTCATCATGAACAAAATAGAGTGATCGATGTTAAAATTAGTGATAATAAGGAGGAGTTCACGGTGACTCCAACGGTTATGGTAGTGGATGAATCCAGAATCACCTTTCTTGCTGTCAAAAATGCCCTTGAAAAAGACGGTTTCAATGTGATCTGGGCAAGGAATGAGCAGGAAGCGTTCACGCTCCTTCGTCGTGAAAAGATCGATCTCGTATTTGTAGATATGTTCGAAGGTGAAGAGAGCCTGAACCTGATAAGAAGAATACGTGAGGAATTTCCCAACACAAAGATTGCGGTTCTGAGTGCATACGTTGACAAAGATCTCATTATTAATTCGGTGAGAGCGGGTGCGGTTGACTACATTCTCAAACCCTTCAAGCTTGATTATCTCTTGGAAAGAGTCAAAAAAATCATTTCTTCCGCACCTAGACTTACTGTTTCTCTCAGAAAAAACATCGAGGATCTTGAGATCACTTTTAAATTCGAAGATATTGTGAGAAAAGAAATAAAACGTTCCAACAGGACGGGTTCTCGCTTCTGCGTCATGTACGTTAAGTTCGAAGATATCATGAGAGATTATGAGGCTATTGGGAAGTTTTTCAGAGAAACGGATTACATATTTCCCATCTCTGCCAGCGAATACCTGTTTGTACTGACCCTGACGGGGAAACACGGAATAGAGGCCGTTACAAAGAGAATGAAAGAGAAACTTTCCGAACGTTTCAGCTACGCGTACGTATGTTACCCGGACGATGGTAAAACCTATGAGGAAATCATTTTAACTCTGAAAGATAGAATGGTGAAACCGAGGGGGAATGAGAATTGAAACTGATAGAATCGGTGCCAAACTTCAGCGAAGGGAGAAGAAAGGAAGTAGTTGAAAAGATTGTCGCGGAGGCGAAAAAATACGACAGGGTATGGGTTCTCGACTGGTCAATGGATGCGGACCACAACAGATCGGTGGTCACACTCGTGGGAGAACCGGAGAACCTCATAAACGCTCTCTTCGATATGACGAAAAAGGCAGCCGAACTCATCGATCTGAGAAATCACACGGGTCAACATCCCAGAATGGGTGCAGCGGATGTCATTCCTCTTGTACCCCTCTACAACATGACCATGGAAGAGTGTGTGGAGTATTCGAAAATACTCGGGCGCAGGATAGGAGAAGAACTGGGAATCCCCGTGTATCTCTACGAGAAATCTGCCACACGACCTGAAAGACAAAATCTTGCAGATATCAGAAGGGGAGAGTTTGAAGGTTTTTTCGAGAAGATAAAAGATCCTCTATGGAAGCCAGATTTTGGTCCCGACCGCGTACATCCCACAGCGGGCGTAACAGCAGTTGGTGCACGAGAGTTTCTCATAGCTTTTAACGTGAACCTCGGAACACGAGATGTGAAAATAGCCGAAAAAATAGCCAGGGCAATCAGGTTCTCCAGCGGAGGACTTAGATACGTCAAAGCGATAGGCGTTGATTTGAAAGGAAAGGGAGTTGTCCAGGTCTCTATTAACATAACAGATCACAAAAAAACACCTCTCTATCGAGTTTTCGAACTCATAAAGATGGAAGCCGAAAGATACGGAGTACCGGTTCTGGGATCGGAGATAGTAGGACTTTTCCCGCTCGAATCTTTGTTGAAGACGGTTTCTTACTACCTGAGAACGGACCTCAACGCTAAAAAGGTCATAGAATCCAGTCTTCTGGAAATACTCGTTAGAGAGAGTGAGAAATGAGAGTAAGAATAGCAGTGATCGGAAAGCTGGACGGTTTTATCAGAGAAGGGATAGGGCACTACGAAAAGTTCTTGAGACGATTTTGCAGGCTGGAAGTTCTCGAAATAAAGCGAATCCACAGAGGAAGCATCGAAGAAATCGTCAGGAAAGAAACGGAAGATCTGGCAAACAGGATTCTTCCTGGAAGTTCTGTAGTGGTCATGGACAGGAAAGGTGAAGAAGTCTCTTCAGAAGAGTTCTCTGATTTTCTCAAAGATTTGGAAATGAGAGGAAAGGATATAACTATCCTGATAGGTGGGCCTTACGGGTTGAGTGAGGAAATTTTCGCGAAGGCCCACCGTGTTTTTTCATTATCGAAGATGACCTTTACACATGGAATGACCGTTTTGATAGTACTGGAGCAGATATTCAGAGCGTTTAAAATAATCCATGGTGAAAACTATCACTATTGATGGAGGTGGAACAGAAGTGGAAGATCCTGTCAGTAATGCTTTGACTCTTGGACTGGAGTCGCTGTTGCTGGTCATCCTGATCTATCTGTCGAACTTTTTCTCTTCTTCGGAGACCGCACTCACCCTCATGAGTAAGGTCAAGATCAAAGAGTTTCTGGAAGAAAAGGAGGAAAGTTCTGAAAAAGCAAGTTACATACACCTGTTCAACAAGTATCTCACTACGATTCTCATAAGTAACAATCTCGTCAATCTCCTCGCATCTTCTATTTCCACTCTCATCTTCTTGAATCTGCTCAGAAACGTGAGCGAAGAGTTCGTGGCAATCGTATCTACTCTCTTCATTACCACCATCCTTCTCATCTTCGGTGAGATCACACCGAAGGTCCTGGCCCGATCAGATCCAGAACGTGTGTTCCGCAGATCGATAGGAACTATAAGATTTCTCACCCGAGTTCTGGATCCCATAGGAAGGTTACTCGTGAAAATAGCAGATGGCATCATTTCTCTGAGGCATGGAAAAAAGGTCTCCGAAGATCTGTTCATAACCGAAGAGGATATCGTTTCCATTGTTCAGGTCGGAGGAGAAATGGGTGTCATAGAGGAAGAAGAAGAAAGGATCATAAAGCGCGCTTTCGAGATGAAGCAGATAGCCGTGAAAGAAATCATGACACCGCGGGTTGACATAGTGGCAATAGAGGAGAATCAAACGGTGAAAGACCTCATCGAACTGGTTGAAGACGAAGGATACTCCAGAATACCCGTCTATAAAGAAACCATAGACAACATCGTGGGTATCTGCTACGCTAAGGATGTACTTTCGATTCTGGCGGCAAAAGATTGCGAAGAAGTGAAAAGTATGAAAGTTAAAGATATCATGAGAGAAGCCCTGTACGTTCCCGAGACGATGAACATAGATGAACTCCTTAAGATCCTCAAAGCCAGGAAGATTCATATAGCGATCGTTGTGGATGAGTATGGAGGAACAGCCGGTATCGTAACGCTCGAAGACATCATAGAAGAACTCTTTGGAAACATAATGGACGAGTACGACTACGATGAGATCTCCGGTATAAGAAAAATCGATGAAAGGACTTTTGTGGTAGATGGCACCACACCGATAAACGACATCGAGATGGAGTTGCGTGTTCAATTTCCAGAAACGGAGTACGAAACGATAGCAGGATATCTGCTCGAGCATTTCAAGAGAATCCCAAACGTTGGAGAAGAAGCGGTGATCGGAAATCTGTATTTCAAAATACTCGCTGTCGGGAAAAACAGAATAGAGAAAGTCATGATAAAGATACTTGGGAGGGAAGAGATCAATGGTGGATCCGGAGAAACTGGTGAAAATGGCTCTGGAAGCCAGGAAAAAGGCGTACGCTAAGTACTCAGGCTTCAGAGTCGGTGCCGCTTTGCTCACAAAGGGTGGAAAGATATACACGGGGGTGAATGTGGAGAATTCTTCTTACGGCTTGACAGTCTGCGCTGAAAGAGTAGCTGTTTTTAAGGCCGTTTCTGAAGGAGAAAGAGAGTTCATGGCAATAGCGATAGCGTCGGATTCTCCAGATAAGACTACTCCCTGCGGTGCTTGCAGACAGGTTCTCTACGAATTTTCCGATGATCTGGATGTGATAATGGCAGATAAAGATGGAAACTTCGAAGTTGTGAAATTGAAAGATCTTCTACCAAGAGGGTTCAGGCTGGGAGGTGGTGAACATTAAATCGGGTTTTGTCGCTCTGGCAGGAAAACCGAATGTGGGGAAATCGACTTTCATAAATACTGTTATGGGAAGAAAAGTAGTGATCGTCTCAGACAAACCACAAACTACCAGGAACAGGGTAAATTGTATCTACACGGACAAAGATAGTCAGATCATATTTGTGGATACTCCCGGTATCCACAAGCCTCTTCACAGACTGGGAGAGTACATGGTGAAGGCTGCTGTTCAGGCTCTCAAAGGGGTGGATCTCATACTCTTCATACTGGACGCGGCGGATGGTTTTACAAAGATGGACGAACACGTTGCAGAGATCGTGAACGAATCCGGAATCAAGACCATCATCGCTGTGAACAAGATCGATGTGGCGGGCGAAGATAAGGCAAAAGCGGTGGGAGAACTTGCAAAAAGTATGGTAGAGAACGTCGTGTCTGTTCACTACATATCCGCTCTGAAAGGTGAAGGTGTCTTCGAAGTTCTGGAGAAGATAAAGGAAGAACTACCGGAGGGGCCCCAGTATTATCCCGAGGACATGGTAACGGATCGTCCTCTTTCCTTCATGGCCGCTGAAATCATAAGGGAGAAGATCTTTCATCTCACAAGGCAGGAGGTACCTCACTCCACGGCCGTGGTGATTGAGGAAATAAAGGATAGACCAAACGGTGTTCTCTACATACGTGCGAACATATACGTGGAACGTGATTCTCAGAAGGGGATTATCATAGGAAAGAACGGTAGCATGATAAAGAAAATCGGGACACTTGCCCGTGAAGAACTGGAGTTTCTCGTGGGAAGAAAGGTGTATCTAGATCTGAATGTCAAAGTGAAAGAAAAGTGGAGAGAAAAAGACTTCATCATACTTCAGGAAATAGGCTTGAAAGACGACATAAAATGAGGTGAGACTCGATGAGGTGTCCCGGATGCGGAGCGACCATTCAATTCGATGACCCGAAAAAACCAGGGTACATCCCGCGCGAGGTCTTCGAAAGAAGACTCGAAGAAGGAAAAGAGATACTCTGTCAAAGATGCTTTCGAATGAAACATTACGGCAAATTGGAACCAGTTGAATTCGATTGGGATTTCAAAAATCAGTTGAAATCGTACCTTGGAGGATTCGATGTTGTAGTCTGGGTGATCGATATTTTCGATTTTGAAGGAACCTACAGGGAGGATATAGCAGAAATTTTGGAAGGAAAGAAGGTTGTCTACGCCATAAACAAGATCGATCTTCTGCCAAAGGCAGTTACGGTGAGGGAAATCAAAGAATGGGTGAAGAAGAGGATAAAAGTGAAGAACGCAGATGATATAAGGATCGTCAGTGCTGAAAAGAATTTCGGCCTGACTTCGCTTGTGAAGTATCTTTCGCGGTTGACCGACAAGGCGCTGGTGGTGGGGGTAACGAACGTTGGAAAGTCTTCACTACTGAACAAAATCTGCACCCATGAGGACACCATAAGTCCTTTTCCAGGGACAACTCTGGGCATCCTCAGAAGAAAAGTAAGGGAAGCGAATTTGTATCTCTACGATACCCCAGGTATCATGACAAACGATAGAATTCTCGATCTTCTGGATCCTGAGTGTCAAAAGAGAGTTCTACCAAGGGAAGAACTCTCCAGGAAAACCTTCAAACCGGATAATGGAAGAACCATCTTCATGGGAGGGCTGTGCCGATTCGATATCCATTATGAAACAGAGAAGAAACCGATCTTTCTGCTTTTCGCCTCTAAAGAGGTAACCTTCCATGAAACGAAGAGGGAAAGAGCAGATGAACTTATGAGAAACAGACTGGGAGATCTGCTGATTCCTCCGTGTTCTAAAGCAGAATTTGAAAACTTCAATTGGAAGAGAGAAAGTTTCACGCTGAAAGAAGGTGAAGAACTGGCAGTGACGGGACTGGGATGGATGAGTGTCCGAAGAGGTCCTTTCACCGTCGAAGTCACGGTTCCTGATAACGTGAAGCTTGTTATAAGAGAAGCACTCGTCAATCCCAAACGCTAACCGATCGTGACTCCGCGTTTTTTCGCCAGTTCTTCGAGGACTTTTCTTTCCTCTCTGGAAAGACTCTTTGGTATCTCAACGTGCAAGTTCACGATGAGATCTCCGCGCCTTCCATATCTGTTTGGAAGGCCTTTTCCCTTCAACCTGAAGACAGTCTCTGGCTGAGTTCCTGGAGGAATCTTCAACATCGTCGTGCCGCCTTCTGGAAGAGGAACTTCAACGGTTGCTCCCAAAATAGCCTGGAGGTAGTCTATTGTGACGTCGTACACGAGATCAGAACCAGATTTTTTGAATCTGGGATCCGGTTTCACACGAACGATGATTATCAGATCACCATAAGGTCCACCGTAATATCCCGCATTTCCACTGCCAGTGATTCTAAGCTGGGTTCCATCTTCCGCATTTGGCGGTATTTTCACCGTTCTCCTGACCTTTCTGAGAACTCTGCCGCTTCCACCGCACTCGTGGCAGTACTCCCGTGGAATCTTCCCTGTGCCACCGCATCTCTCACAGGTTCTCTCACTAACGAAGTATCCAAAGAACGATCTTCGTTCTTCTCTGATCCTTCCCGTTCCACCGCAACTTAGACAGTTTACGTACCCAGTATCGGGTTCCACGCCGGTTCCGCCACACCTTGGACAGGTTTCGTACCTTTCGTATTCCACGGGCATCTCCGCTCCGTTGATCAAATCGGAGAGAGTTACTTCTATTTCGTACCTTATATCTTCGCCTCTTCGAGTGTATTCTCTTCTTTCTTCCTGGTGAGGTCTTTCGCCAAAGAAAACGTCGAATATGTCCCTGTTGAAGATGTTTTCAAACTCTCTGAATATATCGTCGAAGAAGCCACCGGATTCTGTTTCCTGATACACAGGCTGTTCTCCCACGTACCCGAAACGATCATACATGGCCCTCTTCTGTGGATCGCTGAGAACCTCGTAGGCCTCCTGAATTTCCTTAAAACGCTGTTCGGCTTCTTTTCTGTTTTCCGGATGCCGATCCGGGTGCCACTCTTTCACCAGTCTTTTGTAAGCCCTTTTTATTTCTTCCTGTGTGGCGTTTCTTGGAACACCGAGAATTTCGTAGTAGTCTTTTTTTTCACGTTTCATGATGCATCACTCCTTCTTGTCAGAAGGTTCTTCAACATTCCTTTCTTCCTTCTTTCGTGGTTTCACTGCAACCTTCACTTTTGCGGGTTTCAGGACTTTACCGTGGAATTTGTAGCCACTCTCCACTACCTCAAGAATAGTGTACTCTTCCACGTCTTCCGTTTCTACTCTTTCAACTGCTTCGTGTTCAAAAGGATCGAATTTCTCTCCCACGTGGATCTTTGCAAGTCCTTCTTTTTCCAAGACGTTCAGAAGTTTTTTGTATATCATCTTCACACCTTCGTAGAAAGCGTTCCTCTTTTCTCCCTGATTCAAAGCCCTTTCGAAATCATCGAGAACGGGAATGAGTTTTGATATGAGGTATTCATTCGCGTTCTTTATCAGTTCTCTTTTTTCACGGGCGACTTCCTCACGGTAGTTTTCGTATTCAGCCTTCAGTCTTTTTGCGTATTCTTCCAGTTCTTTGTATTTTTCTTTCAGTTCTTCACATTCCTGTGTGAGTTCCTTTTTGTCTTTTTCACTCATCTTTTCACCTCCGGGAAGTTGAAGTAAAGTACTCTGAAAGACGGTTCAGAATGTATTCAAACACCCTGTGATTTCTATCGTACTTTGTAACCTTCGACGTGAAGAGGTACACACTGCCGATAGGAGATTCTCCTTTGAAGTATTTTCCTGAAAAAACAGCGAATTTTTCCAGCTTTTTTCTGCCGATTTCCCTTCCTATCCTGACAGTTATGCCTTCTTCAGCTAAGCTCTCAAGAAATTTCTGATCTTTGATTTCTTCGAGAAGGTTTCTGATGTCCTCCAGAGTAAGTGTCTCATCCCTTAGAAGATTTTCAAGCCCCGCATCCAGATATCTTTCTATGGTCTCGCCTATAAAGGATTCTATCAACCTGAGAAATCCACTTCCTTTCAGACTTTCTATCCTACCCATCAACACTTCTCCTATTGTTCTGCCCCTGAGGAGGAAGTTGATCTGTCTTTCGATTTCTTCCCAGTTCAGTCGTTCCTGAGTTTTGATGGGGGTAACTCTGGAGACCCCGAACTCCGTCAGTATAGAAAAGATGAGGTAGTCCTCCGAAACAGGGATAAGTATCACCCTGAGTATTTTCAAATCTCTGGTGTTTGGTCTTTCTATGAGGACGTAACCCTCCGTCAATCGAGCTAAGAGACTTCCTGCGAGGAAGAGAACTTTTTCTGGATCGGCGAGAGGTATCGATTTGAAAGTCTCCACGGCGAGATCCGCTTCTGATGTCTCTTTTGAGATCTTCAGCATCTCTTCGTAGTAAAATCTCAGCCCCTTGTCGGTTGGAATCCTTCCAGCCGATGTGTGGGGCTGGTATATGTATCCAAGGTACTCCAGTTTTTTCATATCATTTCTTATAGTGGCACTGCTGAAATCTATATTGCTCACTTCCAGAACTCTCTGTGAACTCACAGGTTTTCTATTTTCTATGTACTCTCTCACAATGCAGTAAAGCACTTTTCTCTGACGATCGTTCAATTTTTTCGAAGCTTCACTGTTCTTCCTGTTGAGTCTTCTCACAATTTAGCACTCCCTTCTTTTGAGTGCTAATAATAGTTTAGCACACATTTTAAAGGAATTCAAGAAGAAAGTGAAATCCCCTGATCTTGACTTTAGAAAGAAGAAACTGGTACTATATATACTAGAGAGCCGAGGTGGCGGAATGGCAGACGCGGCTGACTCAAAATCAGCTGGGGGTTGACCCCGTGCGGGTTCAAGTCCCGCCCTCGGCACCACAAGGGGCTCCGAAGAGCCCCTTTATTTTGTATAACATCAGGAGGGAAAACCTGTGACCAGAGTATTAAAGGTGGATCCCCTCTTTCCCGACAAGAAAGCTCTAAAAGAAGCAGTCGAACTTCTTCAAAACGGAGAAGTGATCATTTTTCCCACTGAAACCGTTTACGGAATAGGAGCGGACGCGTACAACGAAAAAGCCTGCAAAAAGATATTCAAGCTGAAGGGAAGACCCGCTGACAATCCTCTCATTGTTCATATACATTCCTTTGAACAGCTGGAAGAAATCGCGGAGGGTTATGAACCTTATCTGGATTTTTTGAAAAAGTTCTGGCCGGGGCCGTTGACAGTTATTTTTCAAAAGAAATCCGAAAAGATACCTCCCGTGGTGACCGCTGGTCTTTCAACGGTGGCTGTGAGGATGCCGGCACATCCAGTGGCCCTGAAGTTGATAGAACTCTTTGAAAATCCTATAGCCGCTCCAAGCGCAAATCTTTCGGGGAGACCCAGCGCCACGAACGTGAAACACGTCATAGAAGATTTCATGGGCAAAGTTAAACTGATAATCGACGCAGGGGATACCCCGTTCGGTCTGGAGTCTACCATTGTGGACCTCACAAAAGAAAGGCCTGTTCTTCTGAGGCCGGGGCCAGTAGAAGTTGAACGATTGAAAGAGCTCTTCCCGGAACTCGTTGTGCCTGATTTCGTACGAAAAGGGGATTTTAAGGGAAGACCTCTTGCGCCGGGAATGAAATATCGGCACTACGCTCCTTTAAAGCCTCTGATACTCGTGGAGGATTTGACAAAGATGGAGGAGGTATTGAAAAAGTATCCGGATCACGTGGTCATCTGTGTTGAAGAGAGAAAGGAACTGTACAACGATAGAGTCGTTGTAGGATCTTTGAAAAACCTCTATAGTATCGCCCAAAACATTTTTTCTGCTCTGCGTGAGGCCGAAAAAAAGGGAAAAGAGTATATAATTGTTGAGGGATTTGAAGAACGAGGAATTTTGTTTGCGGTGATGAATCGATTGAGAAAAGCAGCAACAGAAATCGTGAGGTGACTTCTCTTTGGAGGAAACAAAAGAAAAGATAAAAGAGCAAAACAACCGTCTGTTTTTACTACTTTCGATAATGATAATGGAGTTTTCCAACGCGAAAACAGAAAATGATATTCTTCAGGGTCTTTTGGACCTTGTAAAGAAAGTGGTTGATATTAAAGAAGTGATCCTCGTCGATGAAAACAAGAGAAAAATCTGGGGAAGAGATGTCGATATAAAAAGATTCGAAGAGTTCATTGACTGGTCCATCAGACAATCCAATCCTGTCTTTGTGGAAGATGGGTACGGTTATGTTGGAATAGTTCCTGTTGTGAAACAAGACAGGATGTTTGGGAGTTTAATCGTACTCCTTAACCACCAGCCATCGATGGAAGAAACGGAGATTTTCAAAGTTCTTTCGTTTCTTTCAGCGATCGTTCTGGAAAATATAAAGCTGTACAGAGAATTAGAAGAAACTTACAACTACGTGAACGTTATTCTCAATGGTCTTCCAGAAGGGATCTTTGTTTATTCGAATGGAGAAATAAAATTTCAGAATGAAAAGTTCAAAGAGGAGAATTTTCCAGACGAAGTTCTGAAGAAGGCCGTTTCTCTGTCAGAAGAGGCAATATCTTTGCGAACACAAAGAGATGGTGAAGTAATATTGGAGGAAGAGTTCTTTTCCATCACCTCGATACCTCTTACCCTCGGCAGCGAAGTCCAGGCGCTGACGATTGTTGAGAACGTGACAGAGTCAAAAGAACTCGAGAGACTGAAGCGTATAGACAGGATGAAAACAGAATTCATAGCGAACATCTCGCACGAGCTCAGAACACCTTTAACGGCCATAAAAGCCTATGCAGAGACAATTTACAACAGTCTGGAGGAACTGGATTTCAGCACCCTCAAGGAATTCCTCGAAGTGATAATGGATCAAAGCAACCACCTTGAAAATCTCCTGAACGAGTTACTGGACTTCTCCAGGCTTGAAAGAAAATCCCTTCAAATAAACAGGGAAAAAGTTGATCTCTGTTGTCTCGTAGAAAGTGCGGTGAACGCGATTAAAGAATTCGCTTCATCTCACAATGTGAAGGTTTCCTTTGAGAGTAATGTTCCTTGTCCTGCGGAAGCTTACGTCGATCCGACAAGGATCAAGCAGGTGCTTTTGAATCTTCTCAACAACGGGGTGAAGTACTCAAAGAAAGATGCACCTGATAGGTATGTGAAGGTGATCTTGAATGAGAAAGATGGCGGTGTTCTCATAATCGTAGAGGACAACGGTATAGGAATACCGGATCACGCAAAGAATAGGATATTTGAACGGTTTTACAGGGTGGATTCTTCGTTGACCTACGAAGTGCCTGGAACGGGACTCGGCCTTGCCATAACAAAAGAGATCGTGGAGCTTCACAGTGGCAGGATATGGGTGGAAAGTGAGGTGGGGAAGGGATCCAGATTCTTTGTGTGGATCCCAAAAGACCGTGCCGGCGAAGATAATAGACAAGATAATTGAAGAGATAGACAAGTTACCCTCTCCAAATGTTGTTGTTCAAAGGATAATCGCTGTTTGTTCGAAGCCGGATGCGTCTTCGACTGAAGTAGCGAACACTCTCATGATGGACGCAAGCTTGAGTGCCAGAGTGTTGAAACTAGCCAACTCAGCTTATTATGGTGTTCCAAGAAAGATAACCACGTTGAGCGAAGCAGTGATGATCCTTGGTTTTAAAACGGTGAGGAATCTCGCCCTCAGTGTTTTCACTTACGATATGGTTTTCAAAAACGATTCTTCCGGCATCGATCGCGAAAAGCTCTGGGAACATTTCATATCGACTGCTATCGCTTCAGAAACTATCGCGGAAACAATGGGCTATCCCCTCAAGGAAGAGATCTTCATAGCAGGACTCCTCCACGATCTGGGCAAGGTAGTTTATGATCTCCTGTTCTCCGATATACTTGAAACGGAAGCCAAAATTGCTCAAAAGACGAAGAAAAACCTCATAGACATAGAAGAGGAGCTTGGGATTCCATCGCATTCTGAAGTGGGCGCAAAGTTGCTCAGGAAGTGGAACTTTCCAGATCTTCTTGTTTTGTCTGCTGAATACCACCACAATGTCGCGGGCAACCCGAACGAACTCTTCGTCAATCAAGTTTCCATGGTCCACATTGGGGATGTGATAGCGAATCTCATGATGAAAGGGTCATCTCTTTCATGGGGGAATCCAAAACTTTCTCCGTTTGCTCTGAATGTGTTGAAAATGAAACCGAAAACTTTTTTGCGAATACTGGATAAATCCAAGGAGAAGTACAGCAAGGCTCAGGAATTCTTGCAGATAGATTAGGAGGTGAAAAGAATGAATCCAGCCTATAGAAAAGCCATGCTCGAATCGGAGATTCAAAAACTTTTGACAGAAGCACTTCAGCAACTGAGAGATCCTCGTTTGAAGAAAGATTTTGTCACGTTTTCCAGAGTGGAGTTATCGAAGGACAAAAGATACGCAGACGTCTATGTCAGTTTTCTCGGAACACCGGAAGAACGAAAGGAAACGGTTGAAATATTGAACAGAGCAAAGGGTTTTTTCAGAACCTTTATCGCCAAAAACCTGAGGCTCTACGTTGCTCCAGAAATCCGCTTTTATGAGGATAAAGGCATAGAAGCGAGTGTAAAAGTTCACCAATTGCTGATTCAACTTGGATACGATCCCCTGAAAGACAAAGAAAAGAAAGAGGAGGATAAAGAGGAAGGGTGAAGCACGGTATCCTTGTAGCCTACAAACCTAAAGGACCCACATCACACGATGTTGTGGACGAAGTTAGAAAAAAATTAAAGACAAGGAAAGTCGGACACGGTGGAACTCTCGATCCGTTCGCTTGTGGTGTTCTCATAATCGGTGTCAACCAGGGTACGAGAATTCTCGAGTTCTACAAAGATTTGAAAAAGGTGTACTGGGTGAAGATGAGGCTCGGTTTGATAACTGAGACCTTTGATATAACAGGCGAAGTTGTTGAAGAACGAGAGTGCAACGCTACCGAAGAAGAAATAAGAGAAGCAATCTTTTCCTTTGTGGGAGAATACAACCAGGTTCCTCCCGCTTATTCTGCCAAGAAATACAAAGGCGAACGTCTCTACAAATTGGCGAGAGAGGGAAAGATCATAAATCTTCCTCCAAAACGAGTGAAGATCTTCAAGATATGGGACGTGAATATTGAGGGGAGAGACGTCTCTTTCAAAGTGGAAGTGTCTCCCGGCACCTACATAAGATCTCTCTGTATGGATATAGGTTACAAGCTCGGCTGCGGTGCCGCCGCCGTTGAGCTCGTACGAGAGAGCGTGGGACCTCATACAATCGAGGAAAGTTTGAACGTATTCGAAGCCGCTCCTGAAGAGATCGAAAACAGGATCATACCTCTCGAGAAATGCCTTGAGTGGTTGCCGCGTGTCATCGTTCATCAAGAACCAACGAAAATGATTCTCAACGGTTCTCAAATACACCTTGAGATGCTCAAAGAATGGGACAGTTTCAAAAAGGGAGAAGTTGTCAGAGTATTCAACGAAGAGGGACAGTTACTTGCTTTGGCTGAAGCGGAAAGAAATTCTTCTTTTCTGGAAACCTTGAGAAAGCACAAAAAAAACGAGCGAGTCTTGACTCTCCGAAAGGTCTTCAACACGAGGTGAAAGGAATGGTTGTCAGCATTGGAGTTTTCGATGGAGTTCACATCGGGCATCAGAAGGTCCTGAGGACCATGAAGGAAATAGCATTCCTCAGGAAAGACAGTAGCCTGATCTACACCATATCTTATCCTCCTGAATATTTCTCGCCGGATTTTTCCGGTCTTCTCATGACAGTAGAAAGCAGGGTAGAGATGCTTTCTCATTATGCAAGAACCGTTGTTCTGGATTTTTTCAGAATAAAAGATCTCACTCCAGAAAAGTTTGTCGAGAGGTATCTATCTGGAGTGTCAGCTGTTGTTGTTGGAAAGGATTTCAAATTTGGCAAGAACGCAAACGGAGACGCGTCTTTTCTTAGAAAGAAGGGTATAGAAGTCTACGAAATCGAAGATGTGGTTGTTCAGGGAAGAAGAGTGAGCAGTTCTCTGATTAGAAATCTCGTTCAGGAAGGAAAAGCAGAGGAAATTCCTCTGTACCTTGGTAGATATTTCGAAATCGAAGGAATCGTCCACAGAGACAGGGAGTTTGGAAGAAAGTTGGGATTTCCAACTGCCAACATCGACAGAGGAAATGAAAAACTCGTAGATCTGAAAAGGGGAGTTTATCTGGTGAGAGTTCATTTGCCAGATGGAAAGAAAAAGTTTGGTGTCATGAACGTGGGTTTCAGACCCACCGTGGGTGATGCGAAAAACGTGAAGTACGAAGTGTACATCCTGGATTTTGGAGGAGATCTTTACGGACAGAAGCTGAAACTGGAAGTGTTGAAATTCATGAGGGACGAGAAAAAATTTGGTTCAATCAAGGAGCTGAAGTCTGCTATTGACCAGGATGTAAAGAACGCCAGAAACATGATAGATGATATAATCAATTCGAAGTTTGAAAAAGAGGGGTGATATTCGGATGCGAAAGCTGACTTACACTGCGATGTGGCTTGCTATTGGTGTAGCTCTTGCCTATCTTTTTCACCTGGTGAACCTCGGGAGAATGTTCCTGCCTCTCCACTTGGCAGCTATGCTCGCTGGAGCGACCTCTGGGGCTTTCGTGGGAGGAGTAACGGGTGCGGTACTTCCTTTTCTCTCGTTTTTAACGATGGGAATGCCCCCATTTCCAATGTTTCTCTTCATGATACCTGAGGTGTTCACGTACGGGCTCGTTATAGGGGTTATGAAGAAGAACATTTTCGTTCGAATTCTCATCGCCGTAGTTCTCGGAAGGCTTGTTTACTCGGTTTCTTACTACATTCTTGGGGCTCTTGTTGGCATTAAGCTTCAGCCGTTAACCTCCATTTTGTTGAGTTTCACCACAGGTATTCCCGGTATCGTTCTTCAATTCATTCTGGTTCCACTGGTTTACAGACGGCTTCAATTGATATTTGAGAAGGGAGGAAAGGAGAATGCCTGAGATCATTTACGCAGCAGCTCCAGGTGCTTCGAACGGTAGCACCACAACCGCAACAGGTGGCTGGGGAAGTCTCCTCTTCATGCTGATATTCTTCATAGCTATTTTTTACTTCATGATCATCCTTCCCCAGAGGAGAAGGGAAAAACAGTTTCAGCAGATGATAAGTCAGATAAAACGAGGAGACACAGTCGTCACAATTGGAGGAATCGTTGGGAAAGTCATCGATATCAAAAAAGACACCGTCAAGATCAAAACAGCGAATTCCACGGAACTTGAGATAACAAAAAGGGCTATTTCCACGGTTATAAAGGAGAGGTCACAGGAAGATCAGGAGGGATGATGAATGAGGGGAGACAGAGTAAGGCTCGTAGTAGTTCTACTGGTACTGGCTGGTGCTTTGCTTGCCATCTTCTGGCCCAGTAAAGGAGGATGGACATCCAATATTCGCCTTGGACTGGATATAAAAGGTGGTGCAAGGATCGAATACATGCTCGAAGTTCAGCAAGGAACAGAAAATCCTTCCGATGTTGTGGATGACGTGTGGACTGTGTTGAGAAACAGGCTCGATGCGGCTGGTTACACAGAAGCAGCTGTCAATAAAGTGCTCCGGGATAACAAGTACTACATAGTGGTGGAGATACCCGGGGCGACCGACACGGTCCAGGCAGAAAAGTTGATCGGATCGACGGGTGTCCTTTATTTTGCTCAGGTTCTCGATGAGTACCTCGGTGAAGATCCCATCAAAGTACCTGAACTTTCCCTTGAAGCCAAAAGAGAGAACGCGGTATGGCTCAAAGGAAGAGATGGAAAGTGGTACCTTGTGAAAAAAGAAATAATGGGAAGGAGAGACTTGGTTCTTGAAGCTCCAAGGATCGTGTACGCAAGACCGGAAGTAGAGACAAGAACTGGAAGATACGGCTATAAGGTCTCATTTGAGCTTTCAAAAGAGTATGTTGATGTGTTCAAAAGGATCACACAGGCGCTGTACGTTCCCGAAGGGACCTACGATCCAAAGAAGAGACTCGCCATAGTGCTCGATAACGTTGTTCAGTTCGCCGGTCAGGTAGTTGCAATCATAACTGATGGGAAGGCAGAGATAACAGGTAACTTCTCACTGGAAGAAGCGAAACAGCTCGCTGCCATTCTGAGAAGCGGTGCGCTTCCTGCAAGGCTTGTAAAAACCTCTTCGGGATGGGTTGCGCCACTCCTTGGACGCGATGTGATCGATGCCTCCCTGAAAGCGGGAATAATCGGACTCATACTTGTTCTTGTTTACATGATCATCTACTACAGAACGATGGGAATAGTCGCCGATCTTGCGCTCATTTACAACACCGTATTACTTCTTGGTGTGATGGCAGCAGGCAAATTCATCCTCACCCTCCCTGGAATAGCGGGTATCATCCTCACGATAGGGACGACCGTCGATGGAAACGTGATCATATACGAAAGGATAAAAGAAGAGATGAAGTTGGGCAAACCTGTTAAAACTTCCATAGCGGCTGGTTTCAACAGGTCGCTTTCAACGATACTCGATGCAAACATCACGACGATACTCACGGGCCTCATCCTCTACTATTTCGGCACCGGAACCATCAAAGGCTTTGCCATCACTCTGATCATCGGTGTACTTGGAAGTATCTTTGTGAATCTGGTATTCAGCCGTCTGTTTCTCGATGCACTTGCGCGCTTCATCAAGCCCCTCAGAGCCAATGAGGTACAGGGAGGGACCGGGCAATGAGAAAAGAAATTGATTTCATGGGAAAGTCGAAGATCTTCATCGCGATCTCGCTGATACTAATAGCGATATCCATCGTTTCCATATTAACAAGAGGATTCAACTTCGGGGTGGAATTCACTGGTGGTTCTGAAATCATAGTGAGATTTGAAAACAAGCAGGTCACTGAAGATGACATAAGGACAGCCATCTCTCAAATCTCTGAGGAATTTGCAAAGGCGAGAATAGTTGAGATTCGTTCCGCGGGTGATCCTTCAAACGTTCAGAAGTACTCCATCATCGTTCCGAAAACTTACGAACCAGATGAAAAGCAGAAAATTCAGGAAGAGATGGAAAAACTCCTTTCTGGTAAGGTGGTGTCCTTCAATGAGATCAGTGGAACGGCGGCCGAGGAAATCAGAAGGGGAACGTGGACAGCGATTCTGGTGGCTCTTGTTGTTCTCCTCATCTACATCACTATCAGGTTCAGGTTCATCTTTGGAGTCGCTGCCGTTGTGGCTCTGATACACGATGTGCTCATCACCATGGGATTCTTCTCGCTGTTCGGCTACGAGATAAACGTCGCGGCGGTGGCAGCATTTCTCACGTTGCTTGGTTACTCTCTCAACGACACGATCGTTCTTTCAGACAGGATCAGAGAGAACATGAAAAGATATCGCGGAAGGAACATGGTGAACATTGTGAACATGAGTATAAATCAGGTACTCGCCAGAACGATAAATACCTCTCTCACCACGTTCTTCGTCGTTTTTGTCCTTCTTCTGTTCGCCGGAAATGCCGTCAAACCCTTCGCTTTTGGAATGACAGTAGGTACGATCGTGGGAACTTATTCCTCGCTTTACATTGTCTCGCCTATCATCGTGAAGTGGACGAAACAATAAGAGGGGCTCAAAGCCCCTCTTTTTTAAAGTTCCACCCGACTCATGTCTCCCAGGATGAGATTCAAACTCGCGGGTCTCTTCTGTGATCCCCTCACAGAAACTCCCTTTCCCAGTATAGAAGAATCTATCCTTTTTTCCACACCCGTTATGGAGCATTCATCCATCACGATGCTGTTTTCCACTTCACAGTCTTCGAGAATCACGCCGTTGCCTATTGAAGAGTAGGGACCTATGTAAGAGTTCTTTATGAAGCAATTATCTCCTATGACTGCGGGACCTCTAATCACAGAATTGACGATTTTCGACGCTTTTCCTATTCTAACAGGCCCTTGTATGGAGGACTTGTCATCCATTTCCCCGAGAAGTTCTTCGGTTGTCTCCATCAGGATCTTCCTGTTGGCTTCTAGCAGATCTTCAGGCTTTCCAGTGTCTTTCCACCAACCGTAAACGATGTAACCTCGAACCTTTTCACCCTTTTCAATAAGGTATTCGATGGCGTCCGTTATCTCGAGTTCTCCTCTCCAAGAAGGTCTTATGTTCTTTATCCCTTCGAAGATCTTACTTTTGAAAAGATAGAGACCCACTATGGCGAGGTTGCTGGGAGGTGTTTTGGGTTTTTCCACAACCTTTATCACTCTGTCACCTTCCATCACGGCTACACCGAAACGGGTTGGATCCTTGACTGGTGATAGCAGAATTGAAGCGGCATAGTCCGAATTTTCAAAATCTTTCACGAATTTTCCCAGATCTTCGAGAATGAGGTTGTCTCCCAGGTACATCATGAAATCTTCGTCTCCAATAAATTCTCGTGAAACCCAGACGGCATGTGCAAGACCTTTGGGTTCCTCCTGGATGATGTAAGAGATCTTGAGACCGAAGTTCTCACCCGCACCAACTATGCTCTTGAACTCTTCGGCATTGTGAGGGCTCACCACGATCCCCACTTCTTCGATACCAGCTTGTGCGATATTTTCCAGACTGTAGAAGAGAATAGGCTTGTTAGCAATAGGAATAAGGTGTTTGGCGGTTGTGAACGTGAGTGGTCTGAGTCTTGTCCCTTTTCCAGCACACAGAACTATCGCTTTCTGCACACTTCACACCTCCTCTCTTCAAGATTATATCAATCAAGCATGATAGAATAGATAAGGAAAAAATCGCAGGAGGTGATCTGTTTTGAAAGTGATACTTCTCAAGGACGTTCCAAAGATCGGGAAAAAAGGTGAGATCAAAGAAGTTTCAGATGGTTATGCAAGAAACTATCTCATACCCCGTGGCTTTGCAAAAGAATACACGGAGGGGCTTGAAAGGGCGATAAAACATGAAAAAGAAATAGAGAAAAGAAAAAAAGAACGAGAGCGAGAAGAGAGTGAAAAGATCCTCAAGGAATTGAAAAAAAGAACTCACGTCGTGAAGGTCAAAGCGGGTGAAGGTGGAAAGATATTCGGAGCTGTTACAGCTGCGACACTCGCAGAAGAGATTTCAAAAACCACCGGTTTGGAGCTCGATAAAAAGTGGTTCAAACTGGACAAACCCATAAAAGAACTGGGTGAATACTCTCTGGAAGTCAGTCTGCCAGGAGGTGTTAAGGACACGATAAAGATCAGGGTGGAGAGAGGAGAATGAACATCATAGGATTTTCGAAGGCGTTGTTTTCCACCTGGATCTATTATTCACCGGAACGCATCCTCTTCGATGCAGGAGAGGGTGTTTCCACAACTCTTGGAAGCAAGGTGTACGCCTTCAAATACGTCTTTCTCACTCATGGTCACGTGGATCACATAGCGGGATTGTGGGGAGTTGTGAACATAAGAAACAATGGTATGGGAGACAGAGAAAAGCCCCTCGATGTTTTCTATCCAGAGGGGAATAGGGCAGTGGAGGAGTACACCGAATTCATAAAGAGAGCAAACCCTGATCTCAGGTTCTCCTTCAACGTTCATCCTTTGAAGGAAGGTGAGAAAGTTTTTCTGAGAGACGCAGGGGGATTCAAGAGGTACGTTCAGCCGTTCAAAACGAAACACGTTTCTTCTGAAGTTAGTTTTGGTTATCACGTATTCGAGGTTAGAAGAAAGCTGAAGAAAGAGTTTCAGGAACTGGACAGCAAAGAAATTTCACGTCTTGTAAAAGAGAAAGGTAGAGACTTTGTCACTGAAGAATATCACAAAAAGATCCTCACCATCAGTGGAGACTCGCTGGCACTCGATCCTGAGGAGATCCGTGGAACGGAACTGCTCATCCACGAGTGTACGTTCCTGGATGCACGTGATCGAAGGTACAAGAACCACGCCGCCATAGATGAAGTGATGGAGTCTGTGAAATCAGCAGGTGTCAAAAGAATCATTCTCTACCACATTTCCACCCGCTACATAAGACAGCTCAAGTCTGTCATAAAAAGATACAGAGAGGAAATGCCTGATGTAGAGATCCTTTACATGGATCCAAGAAAGGTGTTTGAAATGTGAGGGGGCGAAATCATGGAGGCCTGGGTGTTCTGGCTTGTTCTTGGTGCGATTCTTATGGTAGCGGAGATATTCACACCCACTTTCTTCATATTCTGGTTTGGAGTGGGAGCGCTTGCCGCTTCTCTGGTGTCACTTTATCTTGGAGTATATGTTCAAATCATAGTCTTTGCAGCTGTATCTATAGTACTCGTCTTTTTCACGAGAAGGCTGGTTCAGAACTGGGAATCGCCAAGAAAAATCCATGTCGAAGAGATCGCCGGAAAAGTAGCGATCGTTATTGAAACAATAGACAACAGAAAGGGAACTGGCCTTGTGAAAATCAACGGAGATGTGTGGAGGGCGTACGTAGAAGACGACGATGAGATCATTGAGAAAGGAGAACACGTGAAGATAATGAAGGTGGAAGGTGCCCATGTGGTTGTAAAAAGAGTATGAGGGAGGTGTTTCTATGTTGATAGCTCTTGTTGTTTTGGTTTTCTTTCTGATCGTACTGGCTGCGAGTTCTGTAAGGATCGTTCGTCCGTACGAACGGGGGCTTGTGGAAAGGCTCGGGAAGTTCAAAAGAGAAGTCGGGTCTGGAGTACATTTCATAATTCCTTTCTTCGAGCGAATGATAAAGGTAGACATGAGAGAAAAAGTCATTGATGTTCCTCCACAGGAGGTCATAACAAGAGATAACGTGGTCGTAACGGTGGACGCCGTGATCTACTACGAGATCACCGACGCGTACAGGGTGGTTTACAACGTGAGCAACTTCGAGATGGCCACCATAAAACTCGCTCAGACGAACCTGAGAAACGTCATAGGTGAGCTGGAACTCGATCAAACACTCACATCCAGGGAAAGAATAAACATGAAGCTTCGAACCGTTCTCGACGAAGCAACGGACAAGTGGGGTGTGAGGATCACCCGAGTTGAAATTAAAAAGATAGATCCACCTCAGGATATCACCGATGCTATGAGCAAGCAAATGAAAGCAGAGAGAACAAAAAGAGCGGCTATACTGGAAGCGGAGGGTTACAAACAGGCGGAAATATTGAAAGCAGAAGGTGAGAAAAACGCGGCTATTTTGAGAGCAGAGGGTGAAGCGGAAGCCATAAAGAGAGTCGCAGAAGCGAACATGCAAAAACTCATTCTCGAAGCACGTGGACAGGCCGAGGCAATAAAGCTCGTTTTCAATGCAATACACGAAGGAAATCCGACCAAGGATCTTCTCACCGTCAGGTACCTTGAGACGCTGAAGGAAATGGCTAACGGTCAGGCGACAAAGATATTCCTCCCATTTGAAGCGAGTTCCATACTCGCAAGCCTGGGAGCTATATCTGAAATTTTCAAAAAGGAAGAAAACAAGAGGGATGAGAAATGATCTGGTTCCTTGAAGGGTTGTCCTTTTCTGTTGTTGGATTCTTTGTATCTGTCTTCTTTTCCTACCTCTATCTGAAGAGAAGAGAAAAAATTGATCTGAGCGCCCTCAAAATATTCAACGAGTTCACCACCCTCGGTCTCATTTACCTGTTTTCCTGGATTTTGAATTCTCTCTTTTTCTATCTGATAGTGGTCGTTCTTGCGGTGCTCTTTTTTCTTGGAGAGTCTGTTCATTTTCTGATGAGTATAAATGAACAGTACCGCATCATGTTCCTCTCCTTTGGATACAACGACAGAGAATTCAGCCTCTATCAGATCAGAAAGAAACTGTTCAAGTCCTTTGGAAGACCGGCTTTGAAGTTTTTTGGTCTGTACATCGTCTTTTCAAGTGCAGATTTAAAGAATCCTTTCGTGATTTCAATCTTGCTTGTTCTTGGTGTAACAATAGGTTTACTGAACGGAGTAGACAAACTCGACTAATTTGGTAGAATTATATCGGAGGTGAAAAAATGGGTATTTTGTCGGACAAGGACATCGCTTATCTCAAGGATCTTTTTGGGAAAGAGCTCAAAAGAAAGGTGAAGATCGTCTTCTTCAAGACGGAAGACAAAGCGCGCTGTCAGTACTGCGAAATCACAGAACAGGTCCTGGAGGAACTCGTCTCTGTCGATCCAAGACTTGAACTTGAAATCCGTGATTTCGACAGCGACAAGGAAGCGGTGGAAAAGTACCAGGTGGAAATGGTTCCCGCCACAATTCTTTTGCCCGAGGACGGTAAGGATTACGGTATCAGATTTTACGGAGTTCCCTCAGGACACGAATTTGGAACGCTCATTCAGGATATCATCGCCGTCTCTGAAGGAAAACCGCAGCTTTCTGAAGAGAGCATTCAGAAACTCCAGAGTCTCGAGGAACCGATAAGGATCAGTGTGTTTGTAACACCAACGTGTCCTTACTGCCCCAGGGCGGTTCTCATGGCTCACAACATGGCTATGGCCAGCGACAAGATAATCGGAGAGATGATAGAAGCGAACGAATACTGGGAGCTGAGTGAGGAATTCGGAGTCTCTTCTGTTCCCCACATTGTTGTGAACAGGGATCCGTCGAAATTCTTCGTAGGGGCTTATCCCGAGAAAGAATTCATAAACGAGGTGTTGAGGCTCGCAAAGGGGTGAGAAGAAGTGGTTTTCTTTGATACTGGATCCATAAGAAAGAAAGAGATAAAAGACAAATACGACATAGTCGTTGTGGGTGGAGGACCCGCGGGTCTCACGTCTGCCATCTACGCCAGAAGGGCAGGACTTTCTGTTCTGGTCGTTGAAAAAGCGATCGAAGGAGGATACGTGAACCTCACTCATCTGGTTGAGAACTACCCGGGATTCCCTGCCATCTCCGGAGAAGAACTCGCTTCGAAGTTCAAAGAACACGCCGAGAAATTCGGCGCAGACATATACAACGCCGAAGTCGTTAAACTGGAAATCCAGGGAGACAAAAAAGTGGTCGAACTGGATAATGGTAAAAGAATAGAAGCTCCCGTAGTGATCGTTGCAACCGGTGCGAATCCGAAGAGATTGAATGTACCCGGTGAAAAGGAGTTCTTTGGGAAAGGCGTGTCGTACTGCGCAACCTGTGATGGATATCTGTTTGCGGGAAAGGACATAATCGTAGTGGGTGGAGGAGACAGCGCGTGCGACGAATCGATTTTCCTTGCCAACATAGTGAACAAGATCACCATGATCCAGCTTCTTGAAACGCTCACGGCTGCGAAGGTTCTTCAGGAAAGGGTCTTGAGCAATCCAAAGATAGAAGTCATTTATAACTCCACCGTGAAGGAAATCAGAGGAAAAGACAAGGTTGAAGAAGTCGTTATAGAGAACGTGAAAACGGGAGAAAAGAAGGTATTGAAAGCAGATGGAGTGTTCATCTTCATAGGGCTCGATCCAAACTCGAAACTGCTTAAAGGTCTGGCAGAACTGGATCCCTACGGTTACATCGTAACGGATGAGAACATGGAAACTTCCGTGAAGGGGATATACGCGGTCGGTGATGTGAGAAAGAAAAACCTCAGACAGATAGTCACAGCTGTTGCAGACGGTGCCATTGCTGTTGAACACGCCGCAAAACATTACTTCTGATCGCTCAAAAACAGAATCACAGGTCCTTCAAAAGGATGATTGGGTGGGGGTGTTTGTTCAGACACCTTCCACCCTTTTCCTTTTATCTCCACGTCCTTCACTCCGAGGGATTCCAGAACAAGCAAAGCGTCTCTAACTGGGAGTCCAGTTAGATCTGGCATCAAGCCTTCTACAGCCTCTATCCTTCCATCTTCTTTCTTTGTGAAAATCTCTACGATCTCTCTGAACACTGGAGCAGCGACCTCTCCTCCGTAGAAAGCCCCTGAGGGGCTGTCCAGATGAACCAGTATCGTGTACTTCGGATCTTCAGCGGGGAAAAAACCCACGAAAAGTGAGTGATAAATATTCCTGTATTCTCCACCGATCGCCTTCTGGGCGGTTCCCGTTTTACCAGCGATCGATACTTCTTTCACCTGAGCGAGTTTTCCTGTTCCTTCTTTTACAACCTGAGCCATTGCCTGTCTTATCACGTCTGTTGTTTCTTTTGAAAAAACTCTTCTTTTTTCCACCTGGGAATCTTTCAAAATGGTAGGTTTCACCCAGTATCCATCGTTCGCAAAGATATTGAGAGATGAAATCAACTGTACAGGAGTGACACCGATACCTTGCCCAATCGAAATTTCAGCCGGATCTATGAGAGACCATTTTTTCGCTTCTCTCAGAACACCAGCGATTTCCCCCTCCATTTCGATACCGGTTTTTTCCCCAAAGCCTACCTTCTGAAGCCACTCATAGAATCCATCAACACCGATTTTTTCCATGATAAGCTCTCCTACCTTAACACTCATCACGTTGCACGATTTTACGATTCCCATGGAGAAATCCACCAGGCCATGCTTTTCTATGTCTCTTATGACTACAGGAAGTTGCTCTACTGGTTTTATTGAACCTTCGCATTCAACGGTGAAATCTGGTGAAGCAGAATGTGTCTCGAGAGCGATCGCGTACACCAGAGGTTTTATCGTCGAACCTGGCTCTATGTATCCGCCGATCAAATCGTTCCAGTTTCTGGTGGTCACCATTGATAGTATCCTGCCAGTTTTCGATTCCATCACAATCACATGACCCGCTTCCGCGGAGTATTCTTCCACGGCCTTCGAGATGATATCGTAGACGCGCCTTTGAAGGTCAAGATCCAGAGACAACCAGACGTCTTTCCCATTTTCAGGGAGGGAGTAATTCATAAGAGTGGGGGAGAGACGGGCTCCTCTGTAGCGAAGTTCTAAAAAACCCTTTCTTTTTCCTCGCAGCTGATCATTGAAAAAACTTTCGATTCCTCCCTTTCCAGTTCCATCTATCACCGTTCCAAGCAAAACTCCTGTAGCGTAATCCTGAATTTTTTTTCTGGTGTATACCAGCTCTATGTTGACAAAGGGAAGCAACTCTGATTCTATCTTCTTCAACACGTCAACTTTATCTTCCCCCTCTGTGAGTTTGAAAAATCTATAATTCACCACTTCTTCTGTCGACTTCGTGATGCCGCAGTTTTGCAGGGTCTTCTCGAGTGCTTTTATGTCTCCATTTTGCTTTTTAAAAAATTCGACATCAAGGTAAGCAACGTATTTCGGTAAATCATGAGCTAATTTCCTTCCCCTGATGTCCAGGATATTTCCTCTCCGGGGAGGGATAGAAATAAACCAGTTTGTTCTTTCTGTTAAAGGAAGGAAGAACAAATTCACAAAGGAAACTATCAAAAATATCGCAAAGATTGCAAGAAGTAGCCACAACCTTTTTTCCATCTATCACTCTCACTCCGAGGGATTCAGGAGATCGAAATAGGAAGAGATGTGATAGAACTCTTCTTCGAGTGCCTGGTAGGTTCTCTCCAACTCTTTGATCTCGATTTCGAGCTTCTTGTTGTTTTGCGTGAGGTGGAAGGCCAGGACCCCTACTCTTAAGGCGGTTATCCCTACGAACAATAACACAGCAACGAGCACAATAGTGAAAATAAGTTGGTGTGAAAGAACAAGTACTCTCGTTCGCTGGTTTACCTTCGCTGGCAGATCAATCTCCTCCTTCCCCTATCCGCTCCGCTGCACGCAAGCGTCCGCTCCTGGATCTTGGATTTTCTCTTATTTCTTCTTCCGAGGGACGAACCGGTTTTTCCGTCAATATTCGTAACTTTTTGGAATTTCTGAACGTCTCTTTGACAATCCTATCCTCCAGAGAATGAAAGGAGATGACCACTATTCTGCCACCCGGATTCAGAAGATCCTCAGCTTTTTTCAGAAATTCCTTCAGATTTTCAAGTTCTCTGTTGACGTAAATTCTTATGGCCTGGAACGTTTTCGTTGCAAAATGTCTCTTACGGCGCCTGATTTCGTAGGATGGAAGCGCTTCTCTCACGGCTTTAACGAGGTCGAGGGTAGTGTTGAGCGGACGATTTTCAGCGATCTTTCGAGCGATTCTCCTTGCGAATTTCTTCTCTTCACCGTACTCAAAAATTATCCTCGCTAACTCCTCTTCCGGTAACTCATTCAAAACTTTTTGGGCTGTTAGTTCACTTTCCAGATCCATACGCATATCCAGCGGTTCTTCTCTCTCGAACGTGAAGCCACGATTCTCTCCTTTGAGCTGATAAGTAGAAACCCCAAGATCCATTAGTATTCCATCTACTTTTTCTATTCCTAAGGTTTTAAGAAGAAAATCCGCTTCTCTGTAGGAGACTTTGAACAGACTCACACGATCTGAGAATTCTTTCAACTTCTCTTCGGCGATTTGCAAAACTTCTGAGTCAACATCTAATCCTATGATTCTGCATCCCGGACAGTGTTCCAGAATCGCTTTGGAGTGTCCACCTTCACCTACCGTACAATCGAGGATGATTCTCTCATCCTCTGGTTTCAGAAACTCAATAACTTCTTTAACCATTACAGGAATGTGTCGCTGCGAATATTTCCGCATCTTATCACGCCTTCTGATCCTCGTGTGGAAACATTATAACGTATTCTTCTGGAAAAATCAAAAAAACGGTAAATAAACGAACATCATCCCGAACTACCGAATTGAAGGGATTTTTGGTCGATTCATTTTTTATATACAAGTGTGTACTAATTGAGTGGGAAAAGAAGATATCTCGTCGTTTCAAGAGATATTCACTTTTTGTTTTATCAAACGTAATTTTTGAGTGCTAATATAATGAACCGGAGGTGAGAATCATGAGAAACCTGAACGACAAGATGAAGGATATTTTCGAGAGGAGTGTTGAGGATATCAAAGAAAGAAATCAGAATCTGATCAGACCAGAACACATTCTTCTTCAGATTTTTTACGATGAAAACGAGGTCACGAAGATACTGAAAGATCTCAATGTGAACGTGGAGGAAGTGATTAATGAGCTTGAAGACTACATCGATTCCCAGTACGGTATATACTACGGATTCTCCGATCAGGTCTATGTATCGAAAGAGCTTTCTTACATCCTGGAGCTGGCGAGAAAAGAAGCCAGGCTCTTCAAGCAGAAGGATATAGGTCCTCTTCACTTCCTTCTGGGACTGCTGAGGGACGGTTCCACGTATGCCGCTCGTGTTCTGAAAAAGTACGGTATTGACTACGAAAAGGTGCTTCAAACGATTAAGGAGCACGAAGAAGAATACGCGGCTGAGCAGTCGCCGCTCATGGCTTTTGCAACCGATCTCACAAAATTGGCGAGAGAAGGAAAAATAGGTCCTATCATAGGAAGGGACAAAGAAATCGAGCGTGTGATCGAGATTCTCATGAGAAAAACCAAGAACAACCCAATTCTCATCGGTGATCCGGGTGTTGGAAAAACCGCTATTGTGGAAGGTCTCGCGCAGAGAATCGTCGAAAGGAAAGTCCCTGATTCTCTGAAAGATGTGCGTATACTGATGGTGGATCTTGGAAGGATGATAGCGGGAACCAAATACAGGGGAGAGTTTGAAGAAAGGTTGAAATCATTCCTCGATGAAGTGATGAAACAGAAAGAAAAAACAATTCTCTTCATCGATGAGATACACACCCTGGTTGGTGCTGGCGCAGCCGAAGGAGCGATGGACGCTGCCAACATGTTGAAACCAGCCCTCGCTCGCGGAGAAATACGCGTCATAGGTGCGACCACGCTGGATGAGTACAGGAAACACATAGAAAAAGACAAAGCGCTCGCGAGAAGATTTCAGCCGGTAATGGTGAAAGAACCGAGTGTGGAGGAAACCATAGAGATCTTGAAAGGGCTGAAAAAAGTCTACGAGGAACACCACAAGGTGAAGATAGAAGACGAAGCGATAGAGGCAGCTGCCAAGCTCTCAGCAAGGTACATAACGGACAGATTCTTGCCGGACAAAGCGATTGACCTGCTGGATGAAGCGGCAGCGAGAGTAAGACTCAGTGCTACAAAACAGGAAAAGGATGAAACGAAGCTTCGCGAACTCGAGAAAAAAATAAAAGAGATTGAGGCGAAAATCGATGAGCTCACTATAAGATCTCAGTACAGAGAAGCGGCCGATCTCAAAAAAGAATTCTTCAGACTCAAGAGCGAGTACGAAGCTTTGAAGAGTGGAAAACCGGTTGTCACAGCGGAGAAGATAGCAGAAGTGGTTGAATCCTGGTCGGGTGTTCCAGTTTCCAGAATCGTTGAATCTGAAAAAGAAAAGCTTCTGAAGCTCGAAGAGATAATCCATCAGAGGCTTGTGGACCAGGAGGAGGCGGTTGAGGTAGTGGCCGATGCCATCAGAAAGGCAAGGGCTGGGATAAAAGATCCTAACAGGCCGGTCGGTACTTTCCTCTTCCTTGGACCAACGGGTGTTGGTAAGACTGAGCTCGCAAAGACACTCGCTGAAGTGCTCTTTGGAAGCGAAAACGCACTGATACGAATCGATATGACCGAATACATGGAAAAGCATGCTGTCTCCAAACTGATAGGAGCACCTCCGGGATACGTTGGTTATGAGGAAGGTGGTCAGCTGACCGAAGCCGTAAGGAGGAGACCGTACAGTGTCATACTGCTCGATGAGATTGAAAAAGCACATCCGGATGTGTTCAACATACTGCTTCAGATAATGGACGATGGAAGACTCACAGACAGCAAAGGAAACGTTGTTGATTTCAAGAACACGATCATTATAATGACGAGTAACATAGCGAGCGATCTGATACTGAACTACGTTAAAGAAGGAAAGAGTTTTGATGAAATTGAAGAAAGAGTTAGAGAAGAGCTGAAACACTACTTCAGGCCCGAGTTCATAAACAGGATAGACCACGTGGTTGTCTTCAAACCACTCACAAAAGAACACATGAAGCAGATCGTGGAAATAATGATCAAAAGACTTGAAGCGCGGTTGAAGGACAAGAACATAAAACTCACGATCACCGAAACGGCGAAAGAATACCTCGCGGAAAGGGGATACGATCCAACGTTCGGTGCAAGACCGCTGAGGCGACTGATAGAAAGAGAAATCGAAACACCACTCGCAAGAATGATCATATCAGGTGAAGTGCAGGAAGGTCAGACGGTGAGAGTGGATTACGAGGGTGAAAAACTGATCCTCGAAGTTGCCAGAGAACTCGAGAAGGTTCAGTAAGGGGCGTCAGCCCCTTTTCTTTTTTTCCCAGTTCAATTCCGCTATGGATTTCTGAAGATACAAAGGTTCGATTTCGTAGTAGTGAATGGTCTTTTTCTCTTTGAAAAGTTTCTCGCTCTCTTCAACCAGCACAACAGGTGAGATGAGAATATCGTCCTTCAGGACTATTTTTGGAGAAAACTCATTTGTGAGCTCTTTCAGCTCCTCATCAGAGACCACACCCGGTTCTCTCAACGGATTGAGTTCTTCGCCTTTCAGATAAACTGCACAATAGTGGTAACCTTTTCTCGCTCTTCTGGCAACGAGTACAACACCATCGATTGGACAGCTCTTTGCAGCCATTTCGAAAGAGTTCAGAGGAGCCACAGGTATATCGTATGGAGACACGAGCCCTACTACGGTGGCGATTCCCACCCTGAGGCCCGTCAATCCTCCAGGACCAATTCCCACTCCCACAACATCGAGATCCTTCACTTTGAGCCCCATTTCGTCTAACAGCTTCTCCAAAATAACAGGAAGAATCTCTGCGTGTTTTTTCTCGCCGGTGTACGAAATTTCAAAGAGGTCTTCTCCTTTTTTCAACCCAACTCTTATCTTCTGGGAAGAGTCGAGTGCCAGAACGTTCATTCTCTCACCTCAGAACAGATTATCTATTTCTTGGACAGAAAACGCGTATTCTTCAGGATTCCATCCTTTCGATTCAAGAAAGTACCTCATGAACTCTTTCACCACTTCATTCCTGCTTTTCTCCTTCACCGAAAAATATGGGACATAAATTGTGTACCAGTTTTTCTCCGATAGTATTCTCATATCACCATAAGAATCGAGGTAGTCGACTTCCTCAACAAAGACGTTTTTCAGGTCTGCCCATTCTCCGAGCGGGAGATCGACGGCGTTTTCTTCTGGTGTGAGAGCCTTTATGACGAAACTTGGTACTTCTTCTCCTTCTTCCAGGACGTTGATCTTGAGAAAAATTCTTCCAATCAGCTCAGAATTCACCGGCTCGAGGCTCACACCTGTTTCATTGAAGATCTCTTTCATTCTTTTTTCGAGAACACCGAATTCTTTTCCTTTTTTGTAGTAGAGTATTTCGAGACTGTCCATCAATCTCATTTTTCCTCTCCTTTCTTTAACCCGAATCCTTCTTCTTCCACATTTCCCAGCGGTTCAACGTGTATTGTTACATCTTCTATATCATCTCTCCTTCTCATCATTTCTTTCCTTATTTTCACGGTCAATTCGTGCGCGTCTTTCACCGACATCTTTCCGTCTACTTCGATATCCATTTCTATGAAGTACTTTGTTCCCACCCTTCTTATTCTCATCCTGTGGGGGTTGTGCACGTTTGGAAAACGCTCGAGGACGACAAAGATATCATCGTACATGTCTAACTCGGTTCTTTTCATACCATCCATGAGTTCGTAAGCTGCTTCGTAGAATACAGAAAAGGAAGTTCTCAGAATCAGAATGGAAACGAAAATCGCGAGCAGACTGTCCAACCACCACCATCCGAAGGTTTTCATCGCAAACATACCGGCCAGAACAGTTCCTGAGATCATTATGTCGTTTCTCATGTTCAAAGCATCACTGATTGTAGCTAGGCTGTTCAGACGTCTCCCAAGGGACAGTTTGTATAAAAAAAGAAAAGTTTTGCCTGCAACGGAAATTCCAACAACAATAAAGGCTGTCAGAGTGAGTTCCAAAGAAAACTCCTGTTCCACAAGCCTTTTTACTGATTCAACAAGAAGAGAGGCTCCTGCGTAAAACATAACGAAGGAAATGATCTTTGAAGCGATCGTTTCTGCCCTTTCATGGCCGTAGGGATGCGTCTCATCAGGTGGTTTTCCTGAGATTCTGGATGAGAGGAGTATGACAAAAGATGTGAATATGTCGGTGGACGTGTCTATTCCGTCTGCGAGTATCGCATAGCTTCCCGTGAGCAGTCCCACCAAAATCTTCAAGGCGGCAAGCACGGCATTTCCAAATATTCCAATCCATGCTCCTTTTTTTATCTCTTCATGCCTTTCCAATCTGAAACCACCTCAACTAAATGAAGGCCCACCGAAGTGGGCCTTCGGTGTTATCTATTTATGGAGTAGAAAGATTTCAAACCTCTGAATTCCGCCGCTTTTCCGAGTTCTTCCTCGATTCTCAAAAGCTGGTTGTACTTGGCTATCCTTTCACTTCTGGAAAGGGATCCCGTCTTGATGAAACCAGCGTTCGTTGCCACAGCGAGGTCCGCGATGAACGTGTCTTCACTCTCTCCAGATCTGTGGGAAATGATGGCTGTCATGTTGTTCTTCTGTGCCATCTCCACCGCGTCGAGAGTTTCCGTGACTGTGCCTATTTGATTGAGTTTGATGAGTATGGAGTTGGTCGCTTTGAGCTCTATTCCCTTGGAGAGTCTTTTCACGTTGGTCACGTAAAGGTCATCTCCAACGATCTGAACCTTGTTTCCTACTCTCTTTGTAAATTCCACAAATGCATCCCAGTCTTCTTCTGCGAACGGATCTTCAATTGATATGATGGGGTACTTTGCTACCAGTTCTTCGTAGTATCCCATGAGAACTTCGCTGGATTTTTCTTCACCATCGACGAAGTAAACACCTTTTTCTTCATCGTAGAAGGAAGACGCCGCACAGTCGAGGGCTATGAAGACTTCTTCCCCGGCTTTGTAGCCTGCCTTCTCTATGGCTTCAATCAGAACCTTTATGGCTTCTTCATTGGAAGACAGATTGGGGGCGAATCCACCCTCGTCTCCGACCGCTGTCACATGGCCAGCTTCGTGGAGTATCTTTTTCAACGTGTGGAATATTTCAGCTCCTGCCCTCAGAGCTTCTCTGAAGCTGTCAAATCCGACGGGAACAATCATGAATTCCTGAAGGTCAAGATTGTTGTCTGCGTGCTGTCCACCGTTGATCACGTTCATCAGAGGCACCGGTAGAACCTTTGCGTTGACTCCTCCAAGGTATTTGTAGAGAGGCAACCCAAGATAATTCGCCGCTGCTCTGGCAACCGCCATAGAAACGGCGAGTATAGCGTTGGCACCCAGTTTAGATTTGTTTTCAGTGCCGTCCAGTTCTATCAGTGTCTTGTCAACGAGTGGCTGATCGAATGCGTTCATTCCGATCAGCGCGGGAGCTATGGTTTCGTTCACGTTCTCTACTGCTTTCAGAACACCTTTCCCGAGATATCTCTTCTTGTCTTTGTCTCTGATTTCCAGGGCCTCGAATTTTCCAGTGGAGGCACCTGAGGGTACAATGGCTCTCCCAACAGTACCGTCTTCAAGAACGACTTCCGCTTCAACGGTGGGATTTCCTCTCGAATCCAAAACCTCTCTTGCCCTTACATCCACGATTTCCACGTACACGGTTTCCACCTCCTCGCTTTTTTTGATCCGCCAAGATTCAATTGTACCCTTTTATGTTAAATCTCTATTTGAGTTTCGGTTATAACATCCAGAATCTCTTCGGGTTTTATGAGTTCTCCGTTCACTTTGTTTATGGTTCTTATGACTTTCGATCTTCTGTCTATGGAACTGATGAGTTCTTTCGCGTATTGTCCCAGATTCATCTCGGCTATCACTATGGTGTTCACTTTTTCTGCCAGTTTCCTGAAACGTGATACAGGGGCCGGCCAGATCGTGATTGGTTTGAACAACCCCACTTTGATTCTGTCACGCCTTGCGATCTTCACTGCTTTCATAGCGCTCCTTGCAACTATTCCGTAGGCCACTACCAGGATTTCTGCGTCTTCCGTCTCGTACTCCTCATAGAGAGCTATTTCATCCGCATGGAGTCTGATTTTGTTCGTCAGCCTTCTTATCAATTTTTCTGCCACATCAGGAGAAGTGAGAGGAAAACCTGATTCGTCATGAACGAGGCCAGAGACATGAAATCTCGTTTTTCCCATCTCGGCCATGGGAAGTGGTGTGGGTTCTGCGTACTCACTTTCAGAGAAGGGTACGAAGAGATCTTCTTCTCCAAAAGAAGTATCCTTCAACCTTTCTATGATGAACAGTTCTTCATCTTTCGGTGGATAGAAACTTTCCCTCATGTGCCCAAGCATCGCCTCCATGAGAAATACGACGGGAGTTCTGTATTCTTCCGCTAAATTGAATGCGGTGATTATGTAACGATAGACCTCTGCGACAGATGAAGGATAAAGAGCGATTATGGCGTGATCTCCGTGTGTTCCCCATCTTATCTGCATGATGTCTCCCTGCGCGGGTTTCGTTGGTAGACCGGTGGATGGACCAAGTCTCATGACGTTGACAAAGACACACGGTGTTTCCGTCATGATCGCGTATCCTATAACCTCCTGCATGAGACTGAACCCAGGTCCACTTGTGGCCGTCATTGATTTCACACCGGCAAGAGATGCCCCAACAACAGCCGCCGCACTGGCTATTTCATCTTCCATTTGAACAAACACTCCACCCACTTTTGGCAGTTCTCTCGCCATCACCTCCGCTATCTCTGTGGAGGGAGTGATTGGATAGCCTGCGAAAAATCTGCATCCCGCTTTTATCGCACCTAAAGCACACGCTTCGTTCCCCTGAAGAAACATCATCTCAGGCATTCTCATCACTCACAATTTCTATGGCCATATCCGGACATATTTTCTCACATTTTAAGCATCCGATACATTTATCCTTGTTCGTCACGGGTTTTCCTGTTTCATCACTCGTGATGGCCTTAGTTGGACATATCCACGCGCACAGTTTACACGCCTTGCACCAGTCGTAATTCACCACGATTTTGTAACCCATATTCTTCCCTCTCAGCTGAGAAACATCAAAAATACTCCTGCTACAGTGGCTGAACCTATGACTCCCGCCACGTTGGGTCCCATCGCGTGCATCAGTATATAGTTACTTGGGTCCTCTTCCTGAGCGAGTTTCTGTGCAACTCTGGCAGAATCCGGTACAGCAGAAACACCAGCCGCTCCTATGAGCGGGTTTATTTTGTCTTTCAAAAACAGGTTCATGAGTTTCGCGAACAGAATCCCAGAACTCATTGACACGAGGAAAGCGACTGCCCCGAGAAAGAATATCATCAAACTCTGTGGAGTCAAGAAGACATCAGCCCTTGCCGAGGCACCAACTGACAGCATGAGAAGGATCGTCACCGTGTCGAGTATGTACCTGCTGGCGGCCTCAACGAGTCTTTTCACAATCCCCGCCTCTCTGAGGAGGTTTCCAAACATGAGGGAACCAACCAGAGGAAGCGACTTTGGAATCAGAAGAGCGGTTGCTATTGTTATCACTATCGGAAATGAAAGCCTTTCAAATCTGCTCACTTTTCTGGGTGGTTTCATCCTGATTTTTCGTTCTTCTTTGCTGACCAACATTCTGGAAACAACGGGTTGAAGTATGGGAATGAGTGCAATGTAAGAGTAAGCGGATATGGCTATGGGGGCGATCAATTCCGGGGAGAGCGTGTTCGTTATGTAAATGGCGGTTGGCCCATCTGCACCACCTATGATGGCGATGGAAGCTGCCTGTTTCAGAGAAAATCCAAGGATCTTTGCCACAAAGAAGGTGAAAAATATCCCCATCTGTGCAGCCGCACCAAGAAAGATTGTGATCGGATACGAAAGCATGAAGGAAAAATCTGTGAGGGCGCCTATTCCGAGGAAGATGAGGGGAGGATAGATTCCCAGGTCAAGGCCTTTCTTTATATAGAAGAGAAAACCACCTTCGTTCAATATTCCTGTAGTTTCAACGGGTATGTTCGCAAGAATGATTCCGAAGGCTATGGGAATCAAAAGAAGGGGTTCCGAGTGTTTCACTATAGCTACATACAGCAGAACGATGGCTACTGCGAACATGACTATGTTTCCAAATGTGAGATATGGGAATGCGGTTTGGGCGAAGAAATTTGCCAGGGGTGACAGAATCGACAATTTTCCCACTCCTTTTGTGTTCACAGAATCACAATTATTATTCTAACACGGAAAAAGAAGAACCCCGAAAGGGGTTCTTCAGTGTATGTCTTCCAGTCTGTAGGGTGTTTTCTGGTAGATACAGTAATTCAACCAATTGCTGAAGAACAGGTGAGCATGGCTCCACCAAGTGAGAATGGGAGTTTTTGTGGGATCGTCGTCTGGAAAGTAATTGGCAGGAATCGGTACCTTCAAATTTCGACCTATATCTCGATAGTATTCGTCTCTCAGTGTGTACCTGTCGTATTCGGGATGCCCCGTGACGAATATCTGTCGTTCACTTTTGTTTGCGACCACATAAATTCCCGCTTCGTCCGACTCTGCGAGGACCTCAAGCTCTGGTACTTTGTCTATGTCTTCCTTTCTCACTTCGGTGTACCGTGAGTGTGGCGCCCAGAAGAAATCATCGTGTCCCCTGAAGAGGACCGAATCTTTTGTGACTCTGTGCTTGTAAACACCTGAGAGCTTCTGCGGAAGTTCGTACTTCGGTATTCCGTAAAAATAGTACAATCCGGCCTGAGCCGCCCAGCAGATGAACATGGTCGAGTACACGTTGTGGCGGCTCCACTCCATGATTTCTGTGAGTTCTTTCCAATAATCCACTTCTTCGAACGGAAAGAGTTCCACAGGAGCGCCCGTGATGATGAATCCGTCGAATTTTCTATCTTTCACAGCGGAAAAAGTTGTGTAGAACTTCAGAATGTGTTCAATGGGAGTGTGTTTCGGTTTGTGAGTTTCGGTGTAAAGCAGTGTCACATTCACCTGAAGAGGAGTGTTTCCAAGGAGTCTGAGAAGTTGGATCTCCGTTTTTATTTTGTCTGGCATCAGGTTCAGGATGAGAATTTCAAGAGGGCGGATGTCCTGGTGGATCGCCCTCTTTTCCGTCATGACGAAGATGCCTTCTTTTGCTAAAACTTTCACCGCGGGAAGACCGCTTGGAACGTTTATTGGCAACTTTTCATCCCTCCTGAGATCTTCTGAGAGCCTGATCCAGATCAGCTATGATATCTTCCACATCTTCTATTCCAACAGACAATCTTATCATATCTGGGGTGACACCCGTTTTCAACTGTTCTTCTTCCGTGAGTTGCTGATGGGTTGTCGAAGCGGGATGAATGGCCAGAGTTCTTGCATCACCAATGTTGGCGAGGTGGGAAATGAGGGTGAGACTGTCAATGAACTTCTTTCCTGCCTCTTTTCCACCCTTCACACCGAACGTTACAATCGCACCGTAGCCCTCTTTGAGGTATTTCAGCGCATTTTCTCTGGTTTTGTTGCTTTCAACTATCGGATAGTTGACCCAGCTCACAGCGGGATGTGATTTCAGAAATTCAACGACCTTCAGCGCGTTTTCACAGTGTTTTTTCATCCTCAGGCTGAGAGTTTCAAGCCCGAGGATGAACAGGAACGCGTTGAACGGACTCATACAGCTTCCTAGGTCCCTCAGAAGCTGTGTTCTGCACTTCGCTATGTAAGCAGCTTCTTTGAACGTCTCCACATAACTCACACCGTGGTAGCTGGGATCTGGTTCCACGAGTTCTGGAAATTTTCCGTTCGTCCAGTCGAATTTTCCGCTGTCTACGATGAGACCGCCTATCGATGTTCCGTGCCCTCCTATGAACTTCGTGGCCGAATAAACAACGATGTCGGCACCGTGTTCGAACGGCCTGAAGATGTACGGTGCCACCGTGTTGTCCACTATCAGAGGAACACCGTGTCTGTGAGCGATCTCTGCTATCGCTTCGAAGTCTGGCACTGTGAGACCGGGATTCCCGATAGTTTCGAGATACACCGCTTTTGTTTTTTCGGTGATGGCTTCTTCTATGTTTTTTGGATCCGTCTCATCCACGAACTTCACGATGATGCCAGATTTTCTATAGAGAGTGTGCTTGAACAGATTGTACGTTCCCCCGTACAGCGCACTCCCACTGACGATCTCATCTCCTGGACCCGCAATGTTCAAAATGGCGTAAGTTATAGCAGCCTGCCCACTGGCGACCGCTAAGGCTCCCACTCCGTTCTCCATTGCCGCTATTCTCTCCTCGAGGACGTTCACTGTAGGATTCCCAATCCTTGTGTAGATGAACCCGGATTCTTCCAGTGCGAAGAGCCTCGCTGCGTGGTCAGAATCTCTGAAGACATAAGAAGTCGTTTGATATATGGGAACCGCTCTCGAGCCTGTAGTCTGTTCAGGTGGTTCATAACCTGCGTGAAGGGCCTTCGTGTTGTAGCCGTACTTCTTCCAGTCCACTCTCTCCACCTCCCATGATAAAATTTTCTGATGTCCTCTTCTTAGATTTAGTATTACCTTACTGATTTTTTGTGTCAATTGCTCCACGAGTGTGTAAAATATATTTTAAACCATCATAACGGAGGTGATACTTTTGTACCTCCTCGTGGATGTAGGTAACACGCATTCTGTCTTCTCTATCACCGAAGATGGTAAAACTTTCAGAAGGTGGAGGTTGTCCACCGGCGTGTTTCAGACGGAAGACGAACTCTTTTCGCACCTTCACCCGCTTCTGGGCGATGCCATGCGTGAGATAAAAGGCATCGGCGTAGCCTCCGTTGTTCCCACTCAAAACATAGTTATAGAACGCTTTTCTCAAAAGTATTTCCGCATATCACCGATATGGGTAAAGGCGAAAAACGGATGTGTGAAATGGAACGTGAAGAACCCGGGAGAGATTGGAGCAGACAGAGTGGCCAACGTTGTCGCTTTCGTCAAAGAGTACGGGAAAAGCGGAATCATCATCGACATGGGAACGGCAACCACTGTGGATCTCGTTGTGAACGGGTCTTACGAAGGAGGAGCCATTCTGCCTGGACTCTTCATGATGGTTCACTCGCTCTTTCGGGGAACGGCAAAGCTTCCGCTCGTTGAGGTGAAACCGGCAGATTTTGTTGTAGGGAAAGATACGGAAGAAAACATCAGGCTGGGTGTGGTGAACGGAAGTGTCTACGCTCTTGAGGGGATAATAGGGCGGATAAAAGAAGTTTACGGTGATCTACCGGTGGTTCTCACGGGAGGTCAGTCGAAGATCGTGAAGGAGATGATGAAACACGAGATCTTCGACGAAGACCTCACGATCAAGGGGGTGTACCACTTCTGCTTCGGAGATTGAAGGTACTCCTCGTTAATCCGTGGGTTCACGATTTCGCGGCGTACGATTTCTGGTTGAAGCCCATCGGGCTTCTTTACGTTGCGCGCGCACTGGAGTGGATGGGCTACGAGGTTCATCTCGTGGATCTCCTCAACAGACACGATCCCGTTCTTCCACGCTTCACAAAAGTGCCAGAAGACAAAAGATACGGTACTGGAAAGTTTCCAAGTCAGGTTATAGAGAAACCAGAGATGTTGAAATTTGTTCCAAGAAGATATAAAAGGTACGGAGCACCACCAGAGTTCCTCGAATGGAAACTGGGAGAAATTGGAAACGTTGATCTTGTGATGGTCACATCCACGTTGAGCTACTGGTATCCCGGAGTGTGGGAAACGATTCGCTTTTTGAAGGATCGCTACGATGTACCGATTGTCCTGGGGGGAGTTTATCCACGACTCTTTCCGGAACACGCAAAGAAGAGCGGAGCGATAGTCTATGAAAAGGGTGATCTCGTGTTTCTTCCCGGATTCTTAGAGACTCTGGGATTTTCATCGAAAGAAATTCCCGCTGACTGGTTTGAAGTCTTCGATCCCATGTACGAACTCTACAACAGGGTTGGTTACCTCGTGTTCATCACCACGCTTGGATGTCCCTTCAGGTGTTCTTACTGTGCTGTTCACAAACTCTGGAATGGATTGAGAGTGAGAACACCGGAGAGGGTGGTTGAAACTGTAGAGAAGTACCTGAACATTTTCGAAGTTGAAGATGTGGTCTTTTTCGACGACGCTATTCTGGCCTCGGGAAGGTTCAAGGATCTTCTCAAACTGATCGTAGAAAAGAGATGGTCTGTACGATTCCATCTCCCTAATGGGATACATGCACGTCTTCTGGATGAGGAAACGGCCCTCCTTTTGAAAGAAGCGAATTTCAGAACGATAAAACTGGGCTATGAAACTTCTGGAAGACTCCAGAGGGAAACGGGTGGTAAGGTTTACGATGAAGACCTCGTTCGTGCAGCCAGGATCTTGAGGAAAGCTGGTTTCACCGAAAAAGAGGTCTCAGCGTACATCATGGTGAACATGCCAGGGCAGACGAAGGAAGATGTGTTGAACGCCATCAAGGTGTGCTTGAGTGAAGGAATAGGTGTTTCCATCAACGAATACACCCCCATCCCGGGCACGAAGGACTGGCAAAAGCTCGTTGAAGAAGGCAAATTGGATCCTGATATCGATCCTGTTCTCCTGAACAACACCGTTCTTCCTTTTTGGTGGAAGCATGGAATGAGTTATGAAGAGATCCAGGAGATAAAAAATTTCGCGCAGGATCTCAGAAAATTAGAGGTTTACAGAGAATCTCTGTGATCTTCAAATCGAAAAGATTTGGGGAATTTGCAGGTTTGACGACGATTGCTGAGTCGAGACCGCTCTCCGTTCCACCGCAGGCAACAACCAGTTCGGACGTTTTGACAAGTCCCGCGTCAGCCGCCATGAGCGTTATTTCCACACCCACCTTCACACCTTCGCTGAACATCCTCAGCGTGTTCGCTATTATCTCAAGAGGATAGATTCCACCAAATTTTCTCCTCAGAGACCTTTCACCTGCGGAGAGAGCGTGTGTTGCCGTGAGAACATCGTGACCTTTTTCTTTCAATATTTTTCTCAGTTCTTCGTCGAACTCCTGGGTGTCTGGCTCTTCAAAACCTGCGTGATGGGTTACCACAATGAGTTTCATACCTTCCGGAATCATTTCGAGGGCCATTCTGGCACTGTAACCCGTAGCAGAAGCGATCAATAGCTTTTTTGAAGGAAGCTCAGAAGCTTTTTGAATAGCTATTTCAAGGGTTTTTCTTGTGTTCTCCTTTCCTGGTTTTTCGAACAGAACCATAGTTTAACCCCCTTCCATCAAAAACTTTTTCCAGATTTCAAGGGACAGTATCGGATCCACGCTGTTCAGCTTTGAGAGGAACTCAATCTGGTGAGTGTAGTTCATGAGCTGTAGAACTCCGACAAGAACGCTCACAGGGAGTTTCAATTCATTGACCAGTTCAACCAGTTTCGCATAGTCAAGATATTCCATTGTTCTTTCGTCAATGAGAAAAGTTCCTGGTTTGTCTAATTTTTTGTATCGCAGATCTCCCTCGAACTTCTCCCAGCTACTCACTATTTCTCTCCACACCGGAGCACAATCTCTTCCGCCAAGAAGGTTTTCACCGTCCTTCACCATCGCAAAAATGTACTCATCGTCTCCTCCAATGAACCAGGCGTTCTTTTCTGCCGTTCCTGTCTTTCCTGCGATTTCTTTTCCCGGAATCCTCGCCCGAACACCAGTGCCTCTCTCAACCACTTCCTTTAAAATACCCTTCAATATTTCGCTCGCTTCCTGAGGAGATCTTACAAAAGATGGGACAACAGATAGTACTTTTGGATATCCTCTGTAGATGATCTTTCTGTTTCTGTCTTCTATTCTATCGATGATGTACGGCTCCAAAACTACTCCTCCGTTGAAGATGGCGGAGTAAACCTTCAAGACCTCTTCTGGAGCAGTTTCCACAGTACCGAGGGAAGCGGTGAGATCGTCTGGATACCTGGCCCTCAACTTCAAAACTTCTGTTATAAAACTTTTTACGCTCTCTGGTTGTAAATACGAGTAAAGTAGCACAGAAGGAATGTTCCTCGAGTCAACGAGTGCTTCCTTCAAACTGACTGTTCCTTTGAAGGTTTTATCGAAGTTTTCTGGTTCCCACTCTCCGATCTTCAGAGGAAGATCCAAAAGAAGGTCGGAAGGGTTTCTTCCTTTGAGAATGGCATAGTAATAATACAACGGCTTTATCGCCGATCCTATCTGTCTCCATCCGGTTCCGTATTGAAGGCCGACTCCTCGATAAGCCACTATTTCTCCTGTTTTCACCTTTACGCCAACGAAAGCTGTCTTATCATCTTCAACCGTGGCGTACACCTTTTCCTGAAGTTCTTTGTCCAGTGTGAGATAAACCCTGTAGCCGTACCTGAGTTCGTTCAGCGAAAATCCAAGGTCCTGGGCTTCTCTCACAACTCTCCAGAAGAGTTCTTCGTCCACAGCCATCTGCTGTGTGCGAAATTCGAGTTTTGAAAGATCAGCAGAGTAGCTTTCGTATTCCTGAATGCTGATTTTTTTCTCCGTCAGCAACCTGTCCAGGACGATCTTCGCCCTCTTTCGGGAAACCTCGGGATCTTTCAAAGGATTGAAATTTTCGGGGGACTTGATCAGAGCCACGAGAACACACATTTCCGGAACCGAAAGATCTGAAAGATCCTTTCCAAAGTAAAATTGAGAGGCCGTTTGGAATCCGTATATTCCGTTCCCCATATAGACGGAGTTTATGTACATCTCAAGGATTTCATCTTTAGTCCTTGTACGTTCAAGCCAGAAGGATATGAAGATTTCTTTCAGCTTTCTGATTATGGATTTATCCATTGAAAGATAAAGCGTCCTGGCGAGTTGTTGTGTGATGGTGCTTCCTCCCTGTGAGAAACTCAGAGTTTTTATGTCCATGATAATTGCTCTCAGGAATCCCATGAGATCAAACCCCGGATGTTTGTAGAATTCTTCGTCTTCAGAGGTGAGGAGTATCTCAACGAATTCCTCTGGAATGTCGGAGAGTTCTATCCAGATATTTCTAGAAACAAGCAGTGGAGTTCCGTCGCTGTAGAACAATCTGATGGTCGGTACCAGTTTTTCCTCGGGAGGAGGAAGGTTTTTTGTGAAAAAGAAATAAAGACCCCACAGTGAAAAAAACGTTAAAATTGAAGCTATGGAGAAAGATAAAAGGAATTTCTTCATTTTCTGGCTCTCTCCAGATCGATCAGGTATCTCTTCCATTCCAGGCCGGCACTGAAGCCACCGAGTCCTTTCTTGGAAACCACCCTGTGGCATGGTATGTAGAGAGGAAGAGGGTTTTTCGAAAGAGCCTGACCCACTGCCCTGGGGGACGTTCCGAGTTTTTTCGCTATCTCACTGTAAGTTTTCGTCTCACCGTACGGGATTTTTCGAACTTCTTCCCAGACTCTTTTCTGAAAGGGTGTGCCCCTGATCTCTACCTGAAATGAAAAGTTTTTCCTCTGACCCGAAAGGTATTCTTCTATTTCACGGAGAACCTCATTTGGTCCTTCTGATTTATCCGATCCCAGAATTATTTTCACTACCCTTCCATTCTTCGTCTGAACAGAAATGTTTCCTAATACTCTCATAGAAAGCATCGCCTCCTGATAGAATTATATCAGGGCCTCGAACGAGAAGGAGGAGTATAGATCCATGGTGTGTATTTTTGCAAACGGTTCTTACGAAGAGTTCGTGGATGTCTCCCGCTGTGAGAAGATCGTGGCGGTGGACGGAGGAGCGAATTACCTGAGAACAAGAAACATTGTACCCGATCTTTTCATAGGTGACGCCGATTCGGTGAAGGAAGAAACTATGGAGTGGTTGAAAAAACACGGGGTAACGCTGAAGATATTTCCAAAGGAGAAGGATGAAATAGATCTGGAACTTGCACTTCGGGAGTTCGAAGAAGAAAAGATTGTCTTCGGATGGAAAGGTGATCGTCTCGACATGGTACTCGCTCTTTTCTATCTGTTGAAACGTTTCAAAAACACGACCCTCGAATCGTCTTCTCTCACGGTTGGTTACGTGGAAGGAGCGAAAACTCTCTTCGCTGTCCCTGGAGAAAAGTGGTCTATACTGCCGCTCGGTGGAGACGCAGAAGGGGTGACTCTCAAAGGCTTCAAATACACCCTTGAGAACGCCGTTATGCCCCTCACAAAACCTTACGGCGTGAGCAACGAAGCTGTGAGTGATAGAGTCACGATAGAAGTGAAGAAAGGAGGTTTGATTTACTTCAGATGGAAGAAAGAACCCTTGTGATACTGGGTGCCACCGGATCCATCGGAACACAGACACTCGACGTGTTGAAGAAAATAAAAGGGATTCGGTTGATAGGTATCTCGTTCCACAGAAACCTGGAGCTGGCTCTCAAGATCGTGAAGGAATTCAACGTGAAGAACGTGGCGATCACAGGTGATGTGGAATTTGAAGACAGTTCGATCAACATCTGGAAAGGTCCTCATTCCATAGAAGAGATGCTGGAAGTGCTGAAACCCGACATCACAATGGTAGCGGTTTCCGGATTTAGTGGATTGAGGGCGGTGCTTTCGTCCATAGAACACTCAAGAAGGGTGTGTCTTGCAAACAAAGAATCTCTCGTGTGTGGAGGATTTCTGGTGAAGAAAAAACTCAGAGAGAAAGGAACAGAACTCATTCCGGTCGACAGTGAACACAGCGCCATCTTTCAGGTGATAGAACCAGAGGTGGAGAAGATCGTTTTGACAGCTTCTGGAGGCGCTTTGAGAGACTGGGAGATTTCCAAGATCGATAGAGCAAGACCTGAAGACGTGCTCAGGCATCCCGTGTGGAACATGGGAGCTCGTATAACGGTAGATTCTGCTACAATGGTAAACAAGGCGTTCGAAGTCCTGGAAGCTATGGAACTCTTTGGACTATCCTTCGAGAAGATAGAAGTGAAGATACACAGAGAGGGGTTGGTTCACGGAGCGGTGGTTCTACCGGATGGAAACGTCAAAATGGTGGTATCACCACCGGATATGAGGATACCCATAAGTTATGCCCTTCTCTATCCGAGGCGCGTTACTCTTGAACCGTTTTTCCTGAGGACTATCAGTCTTTCTTTTGAAGATCCCGACCCTGAAAGATACCCTGCGTTCTTTCTCTTGAAAGACATAAAGGATTCTTACACCCTGAGAACAGTTTTCAACGCGGCGGACGAGGTGGCGGTCGAAGCTTTCCTGATGAGGAAAATAAGGTTCGGCGGTATCCACAGAGTGATAGAAAAGACTCTCGAAGAGTTTCAAGGATATCCACAGCCGCGGACACTGGATGATGTGGAGCGAATTCATTTTGAAGCGAGAAAAAGAGCGGAGAGGGTGACAGAATGGTTATCGTCTACTTCATACTGATACTGACTGGTGTCATAATGGTCCACGAATTTGGGCACTATCTTTTTGCAAGGCTCTTCAAAGTGAAAATTTTGGAATTTGCGATTGGATTTGGACCAAAGATTTTTTCTGTGAAAGGAAGGGAAACTACCTTCAGAGTCAACGTCTTTCCCATAGGTGGATACGTAAGGATGCTCGGTGAAGAAGGAGAAGAGATAGCAGACGAGGAAGAGAAAGAAAAAAGTTTCTACACAAAACCAGCCTGGCAGAGGTTTCTGATCACCCTTGCGGGTCCCCTCTTCTCAATACTCGCAGGTTACCTTCTCTTTCTCCCTATCACTCTCAACTGGGGAATTGCGCTTCCCGGGATAGATGAAGTTGTACCGGGAAGTCCCGCAGAAGAAGCTGGACTGAGACGAGGAGATATCATCTATTCCATAAACGGCAAGATCGCTTTCGACACGTCGATCATTTCAAACGAGATCCAGAAAGGACTGTCTGTTGATCTGGTTATCTTCAGGGACGGTGAGAAGAAATCTCTCAGATTGACTCCCAGAATGTATCCCGAAACGTACGATTTCGTTCTAGAAAGTGCAGAGGGAACTCCTTCGGGAAGACTCATCTCAGTTAACGGAAACAGGGACATATCTGTTCTCAAAGAATTTGTGAGCGAATACGTGGTTCTTGAGTTCGAAGGAGGAACGGTAAAAGGTATCCTGAAGCAGTTCAACGAAATTCCGGCCCGCTATATGATCGGAATATCCTTCTCTGGGCTCACTCCTGTGTTCAAAAAGGACGTTTATTTCAAAGAAGGACTTTTCATCAAAAAGGGAGATCGTATAGTACGGGTAGAAGATCAGGAGATAGAAGGATGGCAAGACCTGGTGGTGCTTTATCAGAGGTTGACACTGGGAAGAGACACCATGATGGTAAGTTTGCAAGGAGAAGATCTCGAATGGTGGAGAGGACTTTCAGACAGCGTCAGGGTGGTGATAAAAAGGGGTGACGACACGATAGAGAAAAGCGTGGAGGCTTCATTTTTAAAGGACGTCCTCGAAACTTCCGATCTCCTGGAGATGGGGGTTCCCCGCTATAAACCGAAGAATCCTCTGGAAGCGGTGAGTCTTTCTGTGAAGGCGTGCAACTATGTGTTACTGACGACTGCCTCTTCTCTGAAGAATTTCTTCAGGAATGTTCAGACGGGTCAGATAGTGGGAGTAGTGGGACTGGCTGGTGTGATCAGTGCGGCATCCAAAACAGGTCTAGAGTCAGTCCTCACAGTTGTGGCTGTGATAACGATCAGCTTGGGTGTTCTGAATCTTTTACCACTTCCGGCGCTCGATGGTGGTCGCATCATCTTCTCGCTTGTGGAGATGATCACTCGAAAGAGACTCAACCCTCAGGTCGAAAACATCATCCATTTCCTCGGGTTCATCTTTCTCATGATGCTCTTTCTTTACATCACGTTCCTCGACATAGGAAGGATGATGGGAATATGAGAAAGAGTGTGAAAGTGGGAAACGTGGTGATCGGTGGAGGAGCTTCCGTGAGTGTTCAGTCCATGACCACAACGAAGACGGCCGATGTGGAAAGAACCGTCTCCCAAATAAAACGTCTCGAAAGGGCAGGTTGTGAAATCGTCCGGGTTGCTGTTCAGGATGAAGAAGACGCGAAAGCAATCAGACGAATAAAGGAGCAGATAGAGATTCCCCTTGTCGCGGACATCCAGTTCGATTACAGGCTTGCTATTCTTTCGATTGAGAACGGAGCGGACAAGATAAGGATCAATCCGGGTAATATGAGTAAGGATCGGCTGAAAGATGTCATTGCGGCTGCAAAGGAAAAAGGTATCCCCATTCGTGTTGGAGCGAACGTGGGATCCATAAAGAGAAGAACCTCAGAAAGGTGGAAAGATCTGGCAGAATCCGCCCTTGAAGAAGTCAGACTACTTGAAAAGGAGGGGTTCTACGATATCGTCGTCTCGGTGAAGAGCTCAGATGTACTTGAAACGATAAAGGCAAACGAGTACATTGCCGAAAAGGTCGAATATCCCATCCATCTTGGAGTGACTGAAGCGGGCGTTTCAGAGACGGCCATCGTTAAATCTTCCATCGCTATAGGTCATCTTCTTCTTAAAAACATTGGTGACACCATAAGGGTATCCATATCTGGAGATCCGGTGAGAGAGGTCATCGTTGGAAGGAAGATCCTCATAGCTATTGGTCTCAGAGAAGGTGTGGAAGTGATAGCCTGTCCTACCTGCGGCAGAGCAGAAATTGATGTCGAAAGTATGGCAAAGATGATCGAAGAGAATTTCTTTCACGTTCAAAAGAAGTTGAAAATAGCTGTTATGGGGTGCGTTGTGAACGGTATAGGAGAAGGGAAAGACGCCGATCTGGGAGTGGCCGGCCTCAGGGATGGAGCTGTTATATTCGTGAAGGGAGAGATAAGAGAACGTGTTTCAAAAGAGTTCGTTCTGGAACGTTTCAAACACTATCTGAATGAACTACTCAAGGAGGTGGAACGATGAAAGTCAAAAAATGGGTCACCCAGGATTTCCCGGTGGTTGAAGAATCGGCTACGGTGAGAGAATGCCTTCACAGGATGAGACAGTACCAAACGAACGAATGCGTTGTCAAAGATCGGGAGGGTCATTTCAGAGGAGTGGTGAACAAAGAGGATTTGCTGAACGTGGACCTCGATACTCCTATATTCAATAAAGTTTCTCTTCCGGACTTTTTCGTCCACGAAGAAGACAACATCACTCACGCTCTTCTTCTGTTTCTGGAGCACCAGGAACCTTATCTCCCAGTGATTGACGAAGAGATGCGTCTCAAGGGTGCTGTGAGTCTTCATGATTTTCTTGAAGCACTCATAGAAGCTCTGGCAATGGACGTTCCTGGTATCCGTTTTTCTGTCCTTCTTGAGGACGAACCCGGAGAGTTGAGGAAAGTTGTGGACGCTTTATCGCTCAGTAACATAAACATTTTGTCTATTATCACAACAAGATCGGAAGACAACAAGAGAGAAGTTCTCATCAAAGTGGACGCGGTAGATGAAAGAACACTCGTCAAGCTTTTTGAAAGTCTTGGAATAAAAATAGAATCCATCGAAAAGGAAGAGGGGTTCTGACGTGGATCTGCTGCTCGGAATAGTACAGGGACTAACAGAATTTCTTCCTGTTTCCAGTTCTGGACACCTGACTCTTCTGTCGCATCTGTTAAAAACGGATCTGAACGCTTACCAGACGGCCATTTTGCATCTTGGAACGCTGGTGTCCGTTGTTCTTTTTACGCTCGATGGCATAAGAAGGAGTCTGAGAAACTGGAGAATCATCCTGAATCTGATCATTTCAACCATTCCAGCCGCTGTTTTTGGAGTTCTCTTTGAAAAACAAATCGATCGGCTGTTTTCTTCGCCACACTTTCTCCCTCTGTTTTTCTCTGTAACCGCTTTGATCCTGCTGTTCACCAGGTATTATTCGTCTGGTGAAAAGAGAATGGAAAACATGAGTTTTCTCGATGCTTTTCTTGTTGGGGTTGCCCAACTCTTTGCTCTCTTCCCGGGTATTTCAAGAAGTGGAATCACTGTGGCTTCTCTTTTGTTTATGAAGTACAAAAATGAAGATGCTCTTCAATATTCCTTTCTGATGTCCATACCAGTTGTTCTGGGTGCAGGAATCCTTGGCTTAGAAAGAGGAAACATAACTGTTCTTGCACCGATTTTTGCGTTTCTTTCTGGTCTTTTTGCTCTTTACGTGCTTTCAAGATCTGTGAGATCCGGAAGGATGTGGCAGTTTTCCTACTACTGCTTGTTCATAGCGATTCTGAGCTATCTTGCGGGGTGATGCCGAGTGGAGTTGAAAATCCTCGTAACGGGTGGAAGCGTTTTTGTTCCAGGAAGGTTGAACGCTCACTTTTCCACGGTTGTTTATCTGGAACACGGTGACAGAAGAATCATCATCGACCCCGGTAACCTCTCTTCTATGGACGAACTGGAAAAGGAGTTCTCTGAGCTTGGAATTCCTCCGGATGATATAACAGACGTTCTGTTCACACACGTACATCTAGATCATATCTTCAACTCCGTCCTCTTCGAGAACGCTACTTTCTATGTTCACGAATCTTACAAAACGAAGAACTATACTTCTTTTGGTACGATCGTGGGGAGAATCTATTCGAAGGTGATCTCTTCGTGGAAAAACGTGGTGCTTCTGAAGGGCGAGGAAACGCTGTTCGACGGAAAAATAAAGGTGTTTCACACTCCATGGCACGCCAGAGAACACCTTTCTTTTCTTCTTGATACAGAGAATGCAGGAAGAGTGCTGATCACAGGGGATATTACACCTAACAGGCTTAGCTACTATGATATAATCAAAGGGTACGGAAGCGTTCAAGTTAAGAACTTCTTTGACAGAGTTGGAAAGATCGATCTCTTAGTTTTTCCACACGACGCACCGCTGAAACTGGAGGTGAAAGGATGAAAGTGGTGTTCGTTTCTTACGAGGTTTTTCCATTCGCGAAGGTAGGAGGGTTGGCGGACGTTGCAGGAACTCTTCCAAAGTACTTAAAGAAACACGGAGTAGATGTCACGATAGTTATGCCAAAACACAGAATCGTCGAAAAAAATGCGGAGAAGTTCGGATACGAGATCAAGAAAGTAGCCGAAGGCCTTCCTGTTTCTTATGTCAAAACCGACCAGAGGTTCGATATATACGAATCCGTTCTTCCCGGAAGCGATGTGAAAACGTATTTTGTTGCTAACGATTATTACTTCTCTGCGGAAAGTGTCTACGCGGGGCCAGATCTTGGAGAACAGGCGATTTTCTTCTGTGCGGCCACTCTGGATCTGATAAAACATCTTGATTTGAAACCCGATATCGTCCACGTGAACGACTGGCAAACCGCTCTGATTCCCGTCTACTTGAAAACCGTTTACAGAGACGATCCTTACTTTTCCAGAACGGCCACATCCCTGACAATTCACAACCTTGGATATCAAGGTGTGTTCGATCCGAAGTATCTCTCTTTTGCGGGTCTTCCAGGCTATGTTTTCACCATCGACGGCTTAGAGTTCTACGGACAGCTGAATTTCCTCAAGGGTGGAATAGTGTTCAGCGATGTGATAAACACGGTTAGTCCCACTTACGCCGAGGAAATTCAGACGGAGGAGTACGGTGAGAAACTCGATGGTGTACTGAGAATGCGATCGAAAGATCTCTACGGTATATTGAACGGAATAGATTACGAGCTTTATAATCCAGCCACGGACAAATACATTTACATCAACTACGACGTGAATCGTCTTGAACTCAAGTGGGAAAACAAGGTGAAGCTTCAGGAAGAACTGGGGCTTCCCGTTAACAAAGAAACAGCTGTGGCCGGGTTGATCAGCAGACTCGTTCCCCAGAAAGGTCTGGACCTTCTGGTTGATGTGATGGATTATCTGACGCTCTTTGATCTTCAGATCGTCGTTCTTGGAACGGGAGATGAACAGTACGAAAACGCCTTCAGAAAGTTACAAGAAAGGTATCCAGACAAAGTATCAGCGAACATAAAGTTCGATGTCGAACTGGCGCAGAAGATATACGCCGGTGCAGATATATTCCTCATGCCGAGCAGATACGAACCGTGTGGTTTGGGGCAGATGTTCAGTATGAGATATGGAACAATCCCCGTTGTGAGATACACGGGGGGTCTGGCAGATACAGTGAGAGAATACGATCCACAATCGATGGAAGGTACGGGTTTTGGATTCAAGAAGTACGATTCCGCTCATCTGTTGAAGGCAGTTTCAAAGGCTCTTCACTTTTACTACAGGGAAAGGGAACACTGGAAAAGGATTATGACAAATGCCATGAACACGGATCTGTCCTGGGACAGGTCCGCTAAAGAATACGTTGAACTTTACAAGAAAGCCCTTGCAAAGGTTGGAAGGTGAAAATATGCCTGAATTCAGAAAAGATCCCATTATAAAAAGGTGGGTTATCATAGCCACGGAGAGAGCGAAAAGACCCCATGACTTTGCAAGAACGAAAGTAGAAGAAGTGCGTGATGGTTTCTGTCCCTTCGATTATGGAAACGAACACACCACTCCACCGGAGATATTCGCCTTCAGGCCTGCAGACACAGAACCCAACACACCGGGTTGGTGGGTGCGCGTTGTTCCAAACAAATTCCCAGCGGTTGATCCCAATGTACCTTTGAGGAAATACGGAAGAGGTATGTACGATGCGGCGATAGGGTTTGGTTACCACGATGTGGTCATTGAAACCCCAGATCACAACTCCCACCTCGCCGTTATGGATTACAGGAACGTAGAAGAAGTCATTTGGGCTTACAAGATCAGATACGAACAGATCATGAAGGATGAGAGAGTAAAATACATACTGATTTTCAAAAATCACGGAAAGGATGCCGGAGCCTCTCTCAGTCATCCTCACAGTCAGATAATTGCTGTTCCCATCATGCCAAAGAGGGTTCAGGAAGAACTCGACGGTTCGAAAGAATACTACGAATACAAAGAAAGATGTCCTTTCTGCGATATCATAGATGAGGAGAAGAAAGAGAGGGAAAGAATAGTTGAAGAAAACGATCACTTCATCGCTCTGGAACCCTTCGCTGCCAGATTTCCATTCGAAACGTGGATTCTTCCAAAAAGGCACATGAACAGCTTTCATCTGATATCCGAGGATGAAGTGGGATCTCTTGCAAAGATTCTAAAGAACGTTCTCTACAGGATATACGCTGCCTTAGACAATCCACCTTACAATCTTTTGATCCACACTGCTCCCACGAGTCTCGAAGGCAAGGATTATTACCACTGGCACATAGAGATATTCCCGAGATTGACAAAAGTAGCGGGCTTCGAGTGGGGGACAGGGTTCTATATAAACACGGTGCCTCCGGAAGATGCCGCTAAATACCTGAGAGAAGTTACTTTGGAACAAGTTTGAAATCTCCAATTCTTTTATGATAAAATGCAAGTTAGAAACCCGTGAGTAAGGAGGAATGGTAGAATGGAAATCCTGAAGGTCAGTTCGAACTCGAACCCCAACAAGGTAGCCGGTGCGATAGCGGGTTCTCTTACCAAGAGCGAAAAGGTGGAGATCCAGGCTATCGGTGCCGGTGCAGTGAACCAAGCGGTAAAGGCTTTGGCAGTTGCAAGGAGATTTCTGGAAGAATCTGGAAAAGACCTCTTCGTTGTACCGGGTTTCATTGAAATCAAAATAGGGGATGATGTGAGGACTGGAATTTCTTTCAAAGTTTTTCTGGAAAATAACAAAAATGAGTGATGAAACCGGAAATACGAGAAATACTTAAAGCAATGGAGGAAGATTCGAGAATCAGGGTAATAGTTACTCAAATTCTCAGGATGTCTGTCGAGGAGAGGGAGCAATTCAAGAAGAAGGTGATGTACTACTTCATGGACCGGAATTCCGAAGTGGACACGGAAGCCTTTAAGTTTTTCAAAATAGTGATTGAAAACGTCGAAGAACTATCAAAACTCATTGAACAGAAATGAAAACGTGTTTTCTTTTTCCGTTGATTTCTAATTCAAAAACGACGAGATTCTTAGAAGGACCTTTGTCGATCTCAACGAGAAGATCAGAAGAGAACAAGCTGATTTTACCAGCGGGAACATTCTTATAGTAGCCGACAAACTTGATCCTGTCGATCTTTCTATCTTTCAAATTATCCAGGAGCACCTTCAGTGCTCCTTCTATTTTTTTTCTGTCGACGAACACCTCCCTCTTTATTCTCATTCTCCACAAAATTGGAATGCTGATGTTTGCGAAAACATCCACTTTCGCAGAGAGAATCGTTTTCACCTTGACTGTGAAATGAACGCTTTCACTGTAGAGTGATAAATCCGAAAGATCGGGGTTAAAAAGGTGGGTCTTGGAGATTAGAATTTCTGGAGTTCCTGTCTTGCATCGTATTTCATTCTCAAGGGAACATTCTTTTATAGAGAGCTGTTGTTCGCCTGTTGTACCATCGTGAACCGTTGTTTCTTCTTTTAGAGAGAAAACGTTCACCTTACTCTGGAAAGGCTGTTCCCTTACAGCTGGAAGTTGAAAAGAAGGATCTATTTTTTCAACAGAAGGACCTTTCAATTCGAGAAGAAAACCCTCTATCCATTTCTTTATCAGGGCAGCTATTTTTCCGAACATAGATACTCCAGCGCCTTTTCCAGTCTTTGAAATGGTTCCATAACATCGAAGGTCTCCAGAAGATCAGCGAGTTTTTTCATGTCCTCATCGGATATTTTTCCCACAATTTTCACCGAGGATCCTTTGAACGGCAGAAGAATCTCCTCCTCAGATCCACGCGTTGGGGTTTCCACTTTTTCAGTTCTTTCCACGATCAGAAGAAGCCTGTCGTCCACTTCCAGAAGCTCCGGATCTCGTACAAAAACGAAATCCGGTCTTTTCTCCATTTTCTTCAGCAGTGTTTTTGCAATCAGTTCTCCCTTCAAATAGGCGTCGATTGAGCTGCCGTAGAGGATCTTCTGGAGTTCGTTTGGAACCACCGGATCTGTGTACTTGAACTCCACAGGGATTCCTCTTTCGTCGACTAGAAGAAGCCCACCTATGAACTTTCCTTCCATCTTTCTTGAATCGAGATATGCTATTGTCATGTTCTCACGTCCATGAACAATCCCTTGTTCTCTTCTTTTATTGACGTTTTTTTCTTTTTCAGCAAAGGGTGAGTTCCAGTCTTCAAAAAACCTCGTTGTCTTCTTTCTGTGGAAGTTCTCACTTCTGCTCTTTCAGCGGTGTTACTCTCTTTAACTGAACTTTGTTCTCTCTGAATCTGATGTAATAGATGTTGAGAAAGGGCCTGCTGAACCAGTGTCTGCTGGTTCAGCGTTTGAGAGATGTTTTGAACGGACTCCACACCCTTCACGACAAATCCCTGGAAATCAACCGGCCTGATCATCGCCCATCACTTCTTTCTTTATTTTCAGAAGCGACTTACTTATAATTTGAGAAACACGGGATTCAGAAACATCGAGTACTTTCGCTATTTCTTTTAAAGATAGATCCTTTTCGAATCTGAGAGACAGAACCAGTTTTTCTTTGTCCGAGAGTTTTTCAATTGCCTTCCTCATCTCTTCCACCAGGAGCTCGCGGTACGCGTTTTCGTCTGGTCCTTCTGTTTTCAGAACGATTTCGTCTTCCATCGCATCTATCATGAGAAGCTGCTTCCTCATCATTTCGTTTCTTGTGCGAACGACTTCTTTCAATTCAAGACCGGTTCTTTTGGCTATCTCTTCATCGGACGGGAACTCCTCGCTTTCGTATATCGCTTTTTCGATCATCTTCACGTTTTTTCTCAGGTTCCTTGGCATCCAGTCTATTTTTCTCAGATAATCGTACATTGCACCTTTCACTCTCTTCATTATAAACGTCGTGAAACTCGCTTTCGATGGATCGTACCTTTCCAGAGAAGACAGGGCCGCGACGATTCCTTCCTGAATCAGATCGTCTACCTCCACGTTCGGGGGTAAGGTCTGTACCAGATCTTCCGCTATTCTCTTTATAAAGGGAAGCAAGCTTCTTATCATACTTTCCTTGTCCCATACTAAATTTCTTTTATTTCTAATTGTTCACCACCACCCACTTTTCTCACGAGAAGCTTTCCAGTTTCAATATTGTATTCAACGCTCCTTGCTCTGTTACCCCCCGTGTCTTCCGCCGCCAGTTTGATACCAAATTCTTCCAAGTGCTTTTTCACTGCTTCCACGTTCCTCGCTCCTATGTTCATTCCCTTGGATTCGAACATACTGGCCCCACCCGCTATTTTTGCTTCCAGTCTTTCCACTTTCGCTCCCATTTTCTTTAGCTCTTCCACCAGTGTTTTTACAGCCGTGTCTGCGTATTTGCCGGGTTTGTCCGTTTTTCCTCCACTGTCTGGGAGCATGACGTGTGCCATGGCTCCGACTTTCGCCACAGGATCTCTCATACACACAGCAACGCAGGATCCCAACCCAAGAGTCACGATCACTCCGGGATTTTTCATAACCGCGTATTCCCCTATTCCGATGACTTTTTTCATTCTTGAATCCCCATCCTTTCGAAGATCTTTGCCAGATATCCCGGCTTTGGTATCATCATCATGTAGGACGTCAGAGGCTCTTCCTCTTCTATTTTCAAGAGCGTTTCTACGAACACTATCTGATCTTCCGAGTTATCTTCCAGCTCTTCTATGGAAGCTTCTGCGAATATGGCAGATATCATGTCGATGACAAGCTGTGGAGGAAGTGTGTCGATCTTGAAACCAAGAAAATCCGCAAGGGCAGAAACGTAAGTACCGCACATTATGTTCCCTATCTCCTGAAGCGCCGAAGCGGAAAATTCATCGAGGTTCAACAGATTGTCAGGAGACTGAGCCGTCAGAATTTCGAGTATTTTCCTCACAACTGTTGTTCCCATTATGAGAAGAATACTTCCTTCTATTTCTCCTGTTACAGGCATTTTCACACCGACGACTATCTCTTCAGGCTCCTTTGCTACGAATATGACTTTACTGATCGGTACGATTTCCACGTTTGGAACGGAGATTTCGACCTTCTTATTTATCATGTAAGAAATCGCGGTGGCGGCGTTTCCGGCCCCTATGTTTCCTATCTCTTTCAAAAGGTCTTTCTGTCTTTCCGAGATCTTCATTCGCTTTCACTCCTTTCCTTGTTTCTCATTTCTATCTCTTTCTTGAAAACAAAACTCACCAGTTTCTTTTCCAGAGCAGGAGGAACGTTCAAAAACTCCACACCGTACATTCTCTCTCCCGTTTCGAGAACACCTGCTTCCCTCACAACTCTCGCCGGGTGATCCTGGAGTTTTAGGTCTTCGTCCAGATCGAGCGTAACGTATATGATCTGTTCCGGTGTCAGAATATCTCTCGCCACCATGAGCATGCCACCGGCACTGAAATCTTTCGTCACAAATCTTTTCGGTGGTTCATCCCTCGAAGCGACCCTGTACGTTCCTTCGAGAAATATCTTTATTCTCTTGAATCTTCTCCTTTGAATCTTCCTCAATCTTCCAGGGAAAGGTACTTTTGTCACCGGAAAACCATCTTCATCCCTACCACTCTCGAGCACGCCTGTTCTGAAAACATATATCGCAGAACTGTCCAGTATCATCACAGTACACCTGGTTCCACGAGGAAGTGGGACCAATCTTCCTTGGAAGCTCGGCATTGAAAGGATGAGAATTCCCTTTTCAAAATCCACATCATGTACACTGCTTTTGTACTGACCTTCCAGATCCTCCGGTGCAGAGACCTCCACGATCACATTTTGGCCTGGTTTTATCACTTCTTTTGCGTTGACAAGCTCCGTGTAGTACTCCATTCTTTCTCACCCTATTCCCAGCATCTGTCTTATCTTGCTCAAAAAACCTTTCTTTTGAACAGGTTCCTTCAAGATCTTTTCTCTCAGACCGTAGATGGCAAGGGATGGTTGTGAATGACTGTGGGATTGCACGAATGGCTCCTGTGAGGACACACTCTTCTGTACAACCTGATCCTCTTTTATCACAAAGTAGTTCTTTATCGTAAAACCAACGAATTTTTCGACTACCCTTTTCAGCCTGTCGGCTGCTAGTCTTCCTTCTTTCATGTTTCTTGCCATGTTCATCACCAGAAATATCTCCTCAGGTGTGATCCCTTTCACCGAGAGAAGCTTTATCAGAGTGTAGGTGTTTATGATCGAGGTTGGTTCCGGAGTGGTAACGAGAATGAGGAAGTCTGATTGGATATAGAACTCATCCAGGTTTTCGTTGTACCCCGGTGGAAAATCTATAACGAGATAATCGTATTTCTTGAGAAGTCTGGCAAACTCGTCGAAGAAGCGCCGACGATCGCTCAAATTGAAGAGAATGAGATCCTCTATGTCTATTCCTGAACTGAGCACGTCCACGCCGTACTTTGTTTCAAAAACGATGTCTTCTATCCTCACGTTTGACTTGAAGAAGTCTTTCAGGGTCTTGGGTGCCATGAAACCGAGGAGAATCTCGACACTTCCAAACCCCACGTCGGCATCGAACAGAAGAACCTTCAACCCTTTCTCTTTAAGAGCAAGGGAAAGGTTGACAGCTATCACGGATTTTCCTACACCACCCTTACCGCTGAGAACACTTATTATATTCGGTTCAGTCTTTCTCAGATGTTCCGCCTGATCTGGCATGATTCAACACCTCACCGGCGACAATCCTGGCAAGTTCCACGGAATTCGCTTCGAATATATCATCGGGGACTCTCTGCCCATTTGTCACGAATGCGATGGGAAGTCCCGTGATTTCTGATATGTTTATGAACGTTCCGTACATCGATGTTTCATCCATTTTGGTGAGAATGATGTGAGTTGGTTTCACGGCGGAGAACCTTTCAGCGATTCTTTTCACGTCATCGAGCTTGTAGTTCATAGAAATTACCAGAAAAGTGATATCTGGCTTTACAGCTTCTGAAAGTGCTCTGAGTTCGCTCATTTGAAGATCGTTTTGATGACTTCTCCCGGCTGTGTCCACAAGAACGATGTCGTAATCCTTCAGAGCCATCATTTCGTACTCGGCTTCTTTTGGAGTATAAGCGATCTTCATGGGAATGTCCATGATATCTGCGTATATTTTCAACTGTTCCGCTGCCGCTATCCGGTACGTGTCGAGTGTCAGTATAGCGACTCTTTTCTTTTCGTCTATCTTGAAACGAGCCGCAAGTTTGGCGAGTGAAGTAGTTTTCCCTACACCTGTTGTTCCCACAAAGAGTACTTTTGCGTTTTTGAAATCTGGTGCATTTGTCTTCACAAGGTTTGCGAATTGCTCCGACAAAATCTTGAAAGTCTCATTCGAATTCGGATCCAGATCTCCAAACTTCATTCTCAGAAAATCTATCAGTTTGTATCTGATTTCCGGGAGAATTTCCTGTTTCTCCATACCGTAAAGAATTTTTGAAAGCCCTTCTGGTAGAGTTTGCCTCTTTTCAGTTACAAGCATCTGCTTTATCTCGTTTATCGTCCGTTTTATCTCATCGAACTCCCCTTTGATATTATCGTTCGAAATCTGTCGATTCTTTACGAGTATTTCCTGTAGTCTGTAGCTCGTGTTTTCCTCTTTTTCTCTTTCTTCCTCAACCGCAGCTGTCACTTCAAAGTACGTTCTTCCACCTATTCCAAAGAACCCCCCTTTTTTTATTCTTCGAGAACTCAAAATAACGGCGTTTTCTCCCAGTTCCCTCCTTATCATTATCATCGCTTCTCTGATGCTCTCAGCAACGTATTTTTTTATTTTCATAATTTCACCACACCTTCAATTTGAAGGATGTAGTCATCTGGTATTTCATCGTAGGAAATCACATAAACACCCGGGATCGTTCGCATTATGTATCTGGAAAAGTAAGGTCTGATCCTTGCCGAACACACGATAACAGGTTGATAACCTTTTTTCATGAGATTTCCCAGTTCGTTTGAAATTTTGTTCATCAACTCTCTGGAAACTTCAGGGTTGAGAAGAAGCTCCCTTTCTTCTCCTAATTCTTTCAGCGATTCCAGGAGCTTCTGCTCGAGGTCTCTCTCCAGAACGATCGCGTGTATCTTCCCATCTTCGGAACGGATCATCGAAGCTATTTGACGTCTCAGCGCTTTCCTTACGCTTTCCACGAGGTAGTCTATATCCTTACTTTTCTCAGCACTCTCAAGTAGAGTTTCAAAGATCGTTGGAAGGTTTCGAATGGATACTCCCTCTTTTAGAAGTCTTTGAAGTATCTTTTTGATTTCAGCGGGCTTCAAAACATCCGGTATGAGGTCTTCCACCAGCTTCGGGAACTTCTCCTTCAGTCCTTCTATAAGAAGTTCGAGCTCTTTGAAGCCGAGGAGTTCATCGGCGTGTCTTCTCAGGACTTCAGAAAGGTGTGTGGCGAACACGGTTGGTGGATCCACGACCGTGTAACCTTTTTGCTGGGCTTCTTCCTTTCTCCACTCTTCTATCCAGTATGCTTCCAAATTGAACGCTGGTTCTCTGGTTGGAATACCAGGAATCTTTTCCTTAGCAGTTCCTGGATTTATGGCGAGGAGCCTGTTTGGTACGAGTTCGTACCTTGCAACTTCGCTTCCGCGGATCTTTATGGAATATTCGTTTGGTTTCAAAAGCACACTGTCCCTTACTCTGATGGGAGAGACGACAAGTCCCAGCTCGAATGCGAGCTGTTTTCTGATGGAGGTGATTCTATCGAGGAGGTCTCCTCCCTGTGATGGATCGGCGAGCGGTATCAATCCGTAGCCGATCTCCACCTCAACGGTATCGCTCTGTATGATCTCGGAAACCTCTTCAGGTGTAGAGAGAACTGGCCCACTGGGTCTTTCCGTAGGAGTAGGACCCGCCAGTTCCTCCTGAGGAACGGCTCGGGAGGTGTACACCGCAAGAAGTATCAACGCTCCACCAAGTATGGCGCTGAAGAACGGTATGGGAGTGAAAATGCCCAAGAAAATCAACACTCCACCGGTGAGGAGGAGTACTTTCGTTTCTCTCGAAAGTTCTGTGACGAGATCTTTTCCGAGATTTTCCTTGGATGCGGCCCTGGAGACAATTATACCGGTGGCGGTTGAAACGAGAAGGGCCGGGATCTGTGCCGCAAGGCCATCTCCCACGGTGAGGATCACGTATTCCTGAGCGGCCTCTACAAGACTCATCCCGTGTCTGAGCATACCTATCAGAAGTCCGCCGATTATGTTTATAAAAACGATGATAATACTCGCTATGGCATCTCCTCTCACGAATTTGCTTGCACCGTCCATGGCTCCATAGAAATCCGCTTCTCTCCTGATGTCTTCTCTCCTTTTCCTCGCTTCTTCCTCGGTTATCAATCCGCTGTTCAGGTCAGCATCCACACTCATCTGTTTTCCGGGCATAGCGTCGAGGGTGAATCTTGCGGCCACCTCTGCTATTCTCTCCGCACCCCTGGTGATGACGATGAACTGGATGATGACGAGGATGAAAAAGACGATGAGACCAACGACATAATCTCCTTTTACAACGAAATCTCCGAAGGTTCTTATAACCCGTCCCTGGAATTTTGGACCCTCGAGGAGAATGAGCCTTGTTGAAGCTACGTTGAGACCGAGCCTGAACAGGGTCACCACAAGAAGCAGAGTTGGAAATGAAGAGAGTTCAAGGGCGTTTCTTATGTACATGGTAGAAAACAGTATGATCATGGAAAGGGTTATGTTCAGGATCTGGAAAAAATCCAGCATCCTGTCCGGTACGGGCAGCACCATTAAAAGGACGATAGCAACTATCATCAGAGAAACGATTATATCTACATTCTTCAAATTCTCACGCCCTTTTTCGTGTAAACGTAAACGAGTACCTCCGCAACTATCCTGTAAAATTCTACCGGAATTTCTTCACCTATCTCCGTTTTGTAGTATAGAGACCTCGCAAGAGACGGATTTCTCAAAACGGGTACATCGTTCTCTTTTGCGATTTCTATTATTTTCAGTGCCAGATGATCCACACCTTTCGCTATCACAACTGGTGCGTTCATTGTGTCCGGATCGTATTTCAGAGCAACAGCGAAGTGAGTGGGGTTGGTGATCACAACATCTGCCTTTGGAACCTCTTCCAGCATTCTTCTTCGTAGGATATCATACATCATTTGTCTTTGTCTTCGCTTTATCTCGGGATTTCCTTCCACTTCTTTCAGTTCGTCCTTCACTTCCTGCTTCGTCATACGAATACTCTTTTCGAATTCCCATCTCTGGTAGAAGTAATCGAAAACAGCGAGAGCGAGAAGGACCATTCCGCTTTTCAACGTGATCTCAGAGGCGATGCCCCAGAATTTCACAAAGGCATCGTTCACGCTCATTTCTGTCAGGAGAATCATTTCGCTCCATCTGTTTTTCAAGACCTGATAGACCACAATCCCCACAATGGCGACCTTGAGGACAGACTTCAAAAGTTCCACGAGTGATCTGAGTGAGAACAATCTCTTAAAACCTTCTATCGGGTTGATTCTGTTGAGGTCAGGTTTCAACGCTTTCGGAGCGAATAAAAATCTTGTCTGAAGGGCGCCTATCATAACGCCTGCGACCATGGAGAACACCACAAAGGCTCCTATGATCAAAAACACGTCTTTAAAAGCGTTCACAGTATTCACGAGTAAATTTTCCGTCTCTTCGAACGATAGGAAGACCTGAACGTCTTCTGTGATCCTCTGTACACCTTGATATCCAAGAATCTTCAGCGCTAAGGCGAACACGAGGAAGGTGACAGCCATATTAAGCTCCCTGGATACGGGAGCTCTACCTTCTTCTCTTACTCTCCTTCTCTTTCTGGGAGTGGCGCGTTCTGTTCTCTCTGCTTCGGCAAAGAGCAGGAGTTCTATTTCCCAAGAAATTCTTGAATAGCGTTCCAGCTGAGCGCCGAAATCTTTTGAGCCATGTCCGCCCATATCGGCAACATCCCCAGAATCAATATAACCCCAACGATCGCTTTCAGGGGCAATCCGACCATGAAGACGTTCATCTGTGGAATGAGCCTCGAGACGATACCAAGAACAATACTTATGATGAGCATGAAGGCGATGACTGGTGCTCCTATTTTCAGGATCAACACGAAGAAGTCGCTCGATCTTTCCACGATGTAAGAGAAGAACCCGTCCGCAATACCTGTGAGGTTCACGGGGAAGACATCGATTGAGTCCCTCAATCCCTCAAACATGAGAACAGGTCCCTTTATCAGCACAAAAACAGTGAGAGCGATGAAGTAAACCAGTTCTCCCGTGGGGTTTGTTTCTTCTTCACCGAAGGCCAGTACCTCTTCCATTCCGAATCCAATTTGAAAGCCAAAGATGTATCCCGCCCCGTTGAACGCCTGAAGAAACAGATAGACGATAAAACCGATTCCAAACCCAACGAGAAAGTTGAAAAACAGATTCAAAGTGAAACTCAAAACAGGAGTATTCAGGGGTATGGATGCATCGACTGTAAAGAGCATCAACCAGCTCGTAAACAATCCCAGAAATACCCTCACTTCCACAGGAAACACTCTCTCGGAAAAGAAGGGAGCGATCAAAAAGAACCCTGTGAACCTTGTGAAAATACACATCCACGCAAGAAATCTCTCTTCGAGAAAACTGAATATGGTCTCCAAAATCACACCCCAAGGATCTTCTTTATGTTCTCTTCGAAAGGAGGTTTGATCACACCTTTTTCCGTTATTATCGCCGTTATGAGAGAATTTTCTGTGACGTCGAAAGCGGGGTTCAGAACTTTTATTCCCTCCGGGGTTATTCTGTTCCCGCCACAGTGAGTGACCTCTTCTGGCCTTCTTTCCTCTATGGGTATTTCTTCTCCACTTTTTATAGTTGGATCTATCGTCGAGACAGGAGCTGCAACGTAGAACGGTATGTTGTTTCTCTTCGCAAGAACGGCTAAAGAATAAGTTCCTATTTTGTTTGCTGTGTCACCGTTCAGAGCGATTCTGTCCGCTCCAACCACGACGGCATCGATCAACCCCTTCTTCATCAACCACCCGGCCATGTTGTCGGTGATGACATAGACTTCTATACCGTCTTTCATGAGTTCCCAGGCGGTAAGTCGTGCTCCCTGAAGGTAAGGTCTTGTTTCATCCGCAAACACTTTGATTCGTTTTCCTGCTTCCACAGCCGCCCTTATCACCCCAAGGGCAGTACCGTAATCTACAGTTGCGAGGGCTCCTGCGTTGCAGTGGGTGAGGATGGTTGATCCATCTTTTATGAGCTGGGCACCGTTCCTTCCAATCGCTTTGTTGACCTCTATATCTTCATATGCCATCTTCAGCGCTTCGTTTTCCAAGATCTCGAAGAGATTTTCTCTGTCAAAGTTCTCGGAGAATACCTTTTCCATCCTGTTCAGTGCCCAGAACAGGTTTACAGCCGTGGGCCTTGTTCTGGCCAAAGTCTCTTTTACCTGTCTCATCCAGTCCATCAAGCTTCCCGTTTTGTATTCTTTGAGTCCCAGGACGTATCCAAACGCCGCGGTGACTCCTATGGCAGGAGCCCCTCTGACGATCATTTCCTTTATGGCGTACGCAACTTCTTCGTGTGTTTTGCACTCCACGTATTCTTCAACGAATGGTAGTTTTCTCTGATCAAGGAGTCTCAGAGAGTCTCCCGACCACTCCATCGTTTTCGTCCTCAATTTCATCCCTGACTCCCTCCAAGTTTTATCTCTATTTGGCTATTCTTTTTGAACTCTTCGAACACTTTGTTGAACCAATCGTTCCACAACTGATTCTTCTTGTCTGCGAGCAATTCACTCATGATTTCCTGTTTGACCTCTTCGAATTTTTTGTAGGAAGAAGATCGTTTCTCGACAACTTTGTAGAGCACGAATTTACCTCCGGACTCGAAGGGTCCAAGAATGGCCCCTTCTGGAGCGTCGAAAATCACACTTTCTATGTCTTTTTCCAATTTTCCTTCTTCAATCCAGCCGAGATCACCACCGGTTGCCACCTGCGTCGCAACCTCGAGAAAGTCTTCCCCTTTTCTGATCTTTGAAAGTGCTTCATCCATTTTACTCTTATCCTCGGTGGTGATTTTGTAGAGATGAACGGCGGCGGGTATTCTGTAAGTCTCTTTGTTCTGATTGTAGTAGTTCTGTGCTTCTTCGAGTGTGACGGTTGCGCTCTGAGTGATTTTCTCCTGGAGCCTCTGGAGTGAAAGCTGTGTTTTCATATGCCATTGCAATCTCTTTTTGAAAGTTTCGAGATCACCGTATCCGGCGCTCTGAAGAAACTTGTCGAGGTCTTCCAGGGTTATACCCATGGATTCAACTGTTTCTTTGAGCCTTGTTTCAACTTCTCCCTTTACTTCTTCGTCACTTACTCCGACTCCCTCTTTTTTCGCAAGCTGCTGAATGAGAAGATCGTCTATTAAAGAGTTGAGAACTTCTTGTTTGTATTTCAACAGCAATTTCAGGCCTTCTTCGGTGCCTGTAAGAACGTTGAAAAATCTCAAATCGATCTGAGAAATGTTTCTCAAAATTCCATCTATATCTGCTTCGAGTTCGAGTAAATCAGAGGTGATAGACTCTCCATTGACTATGGCAACGACAGTGCTGGATGTGATTGTTGCCTGTCCAAAGAGACTGATTCCCAGTACCGCCAGAATCGCGAAGATCAACTTTCTCATGCTTCATCTCCTCCTTTCGTCCTTTCCCAGTATTCGTCCAACTTTTCAATGGGAAGTTCTTCAAGAATCAAACCATCCTTCTCTATTAACTCCTCCATCCTTTTGAATCTTTCGACAAACTTTCTCGTGGCCTTTCTCAGAGCCGATTCAGGATCAACGTTCAGAAATCTTGAGAGATTGACCATCGAAAACAACAGGTCACCGAATTCCTCTTCCAACTCACTGGGATTACTTGCCTCTTTCAGTTCTTTCAATTCTTCCTCTATCTTCTCGTAGACTCCTTCTGGATCTTTCCAGTCAAATCCCACCTGCGACGCGTTTTCCTGGATTCTTCTTGCCATCGAGAGAGCGGGAACGAGCGGGTTTATTTCACCGATCCTCGAAGATTTCTTCTTTCCTTTTTCCTGAGCTTTTATATCTTCCCATTGTTTGTAAGAATACCCTGGGCTGTCTCCGAAAACGTGTGGATGTCGTCTGATCAATTTTTCGTTGAGGGTTCGTATCACATCCTCAATGGTGAAAGCGCCTCTTTCGCGGGCTATCTGTGCGTGGAACACCACCTGAAGCAGCACATCACCGAGTTCCTCTTTCATCATCTCGTCGTTTTTTTCGTCTATCGCTTCGATCAGTTCGTAGCATTCCTCGATAAGATACGGCTTCAAGCTCTCGTGAGTTTGCTTTCTGTCCCATTCACATCCTTCAGGAGATCGCAGTTTTTCCATTATGGATACGAGTTCTTCGAAGAGAATCCCTGCCTCTTTCACTTCAGAACCTCCTTTTCAGAAGGATGATTTCTGCTCTATCAGACGCATCCTCCGTTCTATCGGCTATGTCCCCTATACTTCTTATCAGTTCTTTCACTTCAAGTTTTACACACCTTTCGATGTCCATCTCAAAGAGCTTTCTGAGGGCCGTTCGCTCCACGGTATCTTCGTCGTGTTCGTATTTCTCCACGGCGAGAACGAACTCTTCAACTCTCTCGAGATCCTCGAACAAAAACCTGAGTGCACTTTTCAGTGATTCGTAAGCCTTCAGAGAATATTCCATCTGCGACAAAATAAGATCTTTCAGTTCGTGGGGAACTTCTGGTTTTTGAAGAACAATCAAGTCCGCCACATACTCGGCTTTGTTCGCCACCTTATCTACGGCTTCAATCAGTCCCAGAAGATCTCCTCTGAAATTCGGCAGGAACGCTCCACTGTACATTTCCATCTCTGTTTTTCGACGTAATCGATCGGCTTCGCTTTCAAGCCTTTGTGTCCGGAGATAAAGAGACTCGATGTCGTCAGTATCTTCAAAATACTTTTTTATGAGATCGAAGACGCATTCCAGAGTTTCTTCAACTTTGTCGATGTGTTTAAAAAAGAGAGAGATTATGACCTGTTCTTTCTTTCCGGAAAACCACACTTTTTCTCGCCCCCAGAAGGTTCTTTATATGTTCGAATCGATTTTCGGAGATGAGTCCTTTTTCGAAGAACTCCCTCAACAAATCATCGGTCAGAAGTTCTAAAACGGGATCAAAACTCATCCTGTGGATGGGTAAAACTCCGTTCTCTCCGATTTCGTTCAGATGTTCTTTTGTGGCGTAACCTTTGTGTTTGTGGAAGGAAAACTGGGGATACATCCTGTGGAACTCGTTCATCAATCTATCCCTGAATACTTTTGCAACAATGGAGGCTGCTCCTATCAGTTTACTTTTCTGATCTCCTTTCACCAAGCATGTACCGGGAACATTCAGCTCGATTCCCTTTCCGTCAACGAGCACGAACGAGGGTTTCACGGGTAGGTTCTCCAGTGCTCGATTCATAGCAATTTTTGTGGCGTTGAATATGTTGTAGAGGTCTATTTCCTCTGGAGATGCGATTCCTATACCAACAGCTGCCTTCTTCATTATTTCATCGAAGAGCTTCTCCCTTTTCGAGGGAGAAAGCTGTTTTGAGTCGTTTATTCCTTCTATTTCCTTTTCCAGAACGACAGCGGCCGCCACAACGGGACCTGCGAGACATCCTCTTCCTGCTTCATCCACGCCTGCTACGATTCCAAATTCCTTTTTGTAGAGCTCATCTATTCCCATTACCCGTCTCCTTTCTGTTGTAGTAGGGAGCAGGAATGTAGTTCACAGAAGGTCTCTTGGGTTCGGCCTGTTTGTAAAGATCCATGAGATCGTATATTTCCTGAGGCATGTCCGTTTTCACCTGTATACCCATCTCTCTGAGTTTTTCGTAGTTCAGCGGATAATCGTGTGTCCAGTGTCCACTGCAGAGTTTATCGGCGATTTCTTCAGCTTTCTCCTTTGGCACTTTGTCTGAAAGAATTTCCACCACAAATTCTTTAACCTGTCTGATCGCTTTTTCCGCTATGTCTGCAAGTATCAGTGTCTGGTCATCAACTTGGTTCACATCCTTTTTTCTTACAGCGGCGAGAATGGAGGGAGCGGGCATATTTCCTATCTGGGGATCTAGCGGCCCCAGAACAGCGTTCTCATCCATGATAATCTCGTCGGCGGCGAGGGCTATCAACGTTCCACCGGACATGGCATAATGTGGAACAAAAACCGTTACCTTTCCCCTGTGCATTTTCAAAGCTCTGGCAATCTGTTCCGCTGCCAATACGAGTCCGCCAGGTGTGTGTAGTATGAGATCTATCGGCATATCAGGAGGTGTTAACTTAATCGCTCTCAGTATCTCTTCAGAGTCTTCGATATCTATGTACCTGCGTACTGGAAAACCAAGGAAGCTGATGGATTCTGCCCTGTGAATCAGTGTAATCACACGACTATTTCTCTTTTTTTCAATTTCTCTTATCAGAGCTTCTCTGGCCGATTTGAGAGCAGAGTTTTTGAGAAAAGGCGTAACGAGCGAAAAAATGAAGATCATCCAGAAAATTTGAAAGATCAATGTGCCTATGTCCACGCCGGAGCCCCCCTTTACCGGTTCGCCGTGTAAATTCTATCACATCAGACCACGTTTAGTGGGGTTTTTAGACAAAAAAATGCGGGCTCTTTCGAGCCCGCCAAGGCCGTGGGGGTGTATCTCAAGGGGGATAGGGGGGTCAACTTTCATTCTCCATGGTACATTCTAAATGTAACAGGTTAAGAGAAGATTCTAAAATGGGTACCTTATTTTTAAGATATTGTGAAGTTCTGTTTGGTTTTTTATCTTTCGCTAATTAAGACAAATGTATCATAAAAAAGGTTCAAGGTGATACAATAAAAAACACACTACAGGAGGGGTCATAGTGTTTGTACTCCTTTTACCTTCTCTTTTTCTGGGATGGTCACTCGGTGCCAACGATGCGGCAAACGTCTTTGGCCCTTTCGTGGGATCGGGACTCATTCCTTACAGAAAAGCCACCATGGTGGCGAGCATTTTTGTAATTCTGGGTTCTGTTCTCGGAGGAGCGAAGGGGCTTCAGAATATCAGTTCCCTTAGTGCTTCTGATCTGTTTGTCTCCAGTATAGCAGTTCTTTCAGGTGCCCTTACAGTCACGATCATGACGAAACTCGAGATACCTGTGTCCACATCTCAGGCTGTGATTGGAGGAATAATAGGAGCCAATGTCGCTGTACTGGGCGTTGGTGGAATCGATTTTTCTGCACTCACAAAAATATTCGTTGTGTGGTTTTTAACACCGGTTGGAGCTTTTCTTTTGAGTCTCATCATCTACCCAGTTCTTTCTTTCTTCTTCAGGAGAATTCCCAGCATTCAAATTCAAGACAGAGTGATAAAAACTTCCGCTTGGATCATAGGTGCTTACGGCGCATTTTCTCTGGGAGCGAACAACGTCGCGAACGTAACAGGTGTGTTCGCTGGAAAGATCCTGACGATCGAGCAAGCAGCCTTATTGGGAGGAGCCAGCATAGCTCTTGGTATTCTCACCTACAGTAAGAACGTGATGCTGACAGTGGGGAAAAATCTAATAGAATTAGATCATTTTACTTCTCTTATGGCTGTTTTATCACAGGCAATGGTTGTGTGGATTTTTAGCTTGATTGGAATCCCTGTTTCATCGTCTCAGGCCATTGTGGGAGCCGTCTTGGGAGCTGGCTACTCGAAGGGTATGAGTCTGGGGAATAAGAAAGTTTTAATAAGGATTTTAAGTGGTTGGTTTTTAACTCCCACTGTTTCCGGTACCCTTTCTTTTTTGTTGACGTGTCTGATAAAATAAAAGTTGATAACACCGAAACCGGGAGGGTGAAGCCATGACTCTTCGTGCGAAAGTCTTCCTTGTTATATTGGTCGTTCTGGCAGGACTTCTTGTGAGTTTTTACCTCATCTATCAGAGCGTTTCTGGTGCGGTTGTTGAAACAGTCAAGAAAAATGCTACTGTTCAGATTCAGGTTCTTTCGAATTATTTTGCTGAAAAGTTGAACAAATACGTAGAAAGGGCAGTTGCTCTGACCCAGTCCATGGAAGCACAGCTTCTCGATACATATTCCATGGCTTCCAACATGGTCAAGCTGGTGAAAGAAGCTTCCAATACACTCATTGCTGGAATTACGATAGAAGAAATGACGGGTTCTGGCTACATTGCTAAAGCTGACGGATTAGAGCAGATCGATTCTTCTTCGACCGTCTATCAAAAATACATGGATCTTGTGAAGAGTTCACAAAAACCGTATGTGGTCGTTCCGGACGTTTTTGAAGGTAAACCATCCTTCGTTGTTTTAGCTCCCCTTGGTGCGTTCGGTGCAGGCACACTCGGTGCGGTGGGTTATGTGATAGATCTCTCTCAGAACAAGGATTTTTGGCGTACGGTGGCAGAAGGTGGCAAATTGGGTGAAAATGGCTACGGAGTACTCGTCACGGATGACGGGAAGGTATTGATTCACAAAGACATGGGGAATTTCATGAGAGACGTGAAAGAGTTTGGAGGGTTTGAGAAAGCGTTTGAAGAGGCAAAGAAAGGTGGGGAAAAATACGTAGAATACGAATACGACGGGAAGAAATACACCGTGTGGGAGAAAGTACCCGGATACGACTTCTACATCTTCTCGACGGGGTACCTGGATGAACTTCTTGCAGAAGGAAGGAAAGCGACCTTTGGGACGATAGTGACGTATGTAGTGTTTGGCGGAGTGATCTTTGCGGTGTTGTTTGTTTCGATGATGCCGGT